>CAZCWQ010000012.1:0-42940 GCA_964502365.1 uncultured Desulfobacterales bacterium
GGGAGACCGCAGCCACCGAAGTGAAACGAAGGTGGAATGCGGAGGGGGCAAGGAATGCCCCCATTGCTAAGCCACTGGGAAAACAAGGGTTGGAGACACAGGAGTGGAAAGACGCATCGCGTCTGCTGAACAGTTACAAGGAGTTTTTTAAAGGTCTCATAAAGTGGTTGGCAGTCTGACTTAGCTGCCGTGGAGGACCTTTTTTGTGATGATTGCTGCAAGTGCTTGTCTCCTGGGTTACCGCTGCCGGTATGACGGCAGGGCCAGTCCCAACGCGGCCTTGGTTGAGCGGGCCTCTAGAAGCGACGTTTTGCCTATCTGCCCGGAAGAACTGGGAGGCCTTCCCACACCCAGAAGTCCGTGCCGTCTTCAAGGAGGTGATGGCTTTGATGTCCTACATGGCGCGGCCAGGGTCTTGGACCATGATGGTCATGACGTAACTGAAGCCTTCCTGAAGGGTGCCTTTGCAGCCCTGAAAAAGATCAGGGAAAAAGATATCCAGGTCTGCTTCTTGAAAGACAAGAGCCCGTCGTGAGGTCTAGGAAGCACGTCAGGTGACACGCAAGTTATCGGAGTAGCGGCAGCACTGTTTTTGGGTGAAGGGATCAAGGTTCATGAAGTTAAGGCCAAGCCAATAGACATGACATGACCACGTGGAGGAAATTGATAGGCCTATGTTGATGGCGCCGTTGACACCAAAAAAAGGCTTGCAATAGGTTTTTTTGTGTATTAAAAGAATAAGTTTCATTCTCAGACAGGAGGATTTTGATATCATGCCAAGAGTGTGTGAAGTATGTGGCAAAAAACCGATGACGGGAAACAATGTTAGCCATGCCCACAACCTGACCAAACGGCGGTTTTACCCCAATCTGCAACAGGTTCGTGCTGTTCGCAATGGGCAAGTGAGGCGAATTAAGGTATGCACTCGATGCATACGGTCGGGGCTGGTGGAAAAACCGGCGTGAGGTGTTATCCTTAGAGAAACGATAATCCGCACTCCTCTATCTTGTACCTAGGCTGCAACCCGGGTTACGTTTATCACGTGTTTGATCTTCTTGAGCGATTTCATGGCCCTTTCCAAGTGCTCCGCACCTGATACGGAAATCGTGAAGTAACACTCAGCCTTCCTGTCTGCCCGCGTCTTCACGCTGGCATCCAGAATATTTGCCTTGACCCCGCTCAAAGCCGTCGTAATGTTGGCCAGAAGACCCATCCTGTCCTGGCAAAACACATGTATTTTCACTGGGTACAGTTCGTCCGTTTCCGGCGCCCATTCGAGTTCAATCCGCCGGGCTGAATCCATGTTCAGTGCGTGTGTACAGGTTGTGAGATGGACCGTGATCCCCTGACCCCGCGTAATATATCCGATCACTGGATCACCAGGCAGAGGATTACAGCACCTACCATAGCGGATGAGAATATCATCCACCCCCTTGACCAAAATACCTGTCTTGGGTTTCGGGCGGCGCATACGCCCCTTGAGCCTGTCAACAAGGCTTTCTTTTGGCTCAGGCAACTCAGACTGAGGGACAAAGTATCTGACCACCTGAAGGGGAGTGACCTTGCCATATCCGACCCCGGCAATCAGGTCATCTGCTGTCTTGTACCCAAGCTCCTGGACAGCCTTTTCTATTTCCCCCGATTTTATGTGTCTGCTTAAACTTAAGTGGTATTTTCGAAAGGCCTTCTCGCACATCTCACGGCCAAGTGCCAAGCTCTGTTTTCTTTCCTCGGACTTAATGTGTTGGCGTATGCGGGATCGGGCCTTTGCTGTCTTCACAAACCCAAGCCAATCTTTGCTGGGCCTGTGACTGGGAGACGTGGCAATTTCAACCCTGTCCCCGGTCTTCAGTTCATATTTCAACGGTACCATGCGGCCGTCCACTTTGACACCCATGCATTGGTTTCCCACCTCAGAATGGATGGCATAAGCAAAATCAACAGCGGTGGCCCCCTTTGGCAAGTTCAGCACATCGCCCCTCGGGGTGAATACGTAGACCTCGTCTGGAAAGAGCTCAATCCGCACGGTCTCCATAAATTCATCAGGATCCTTGACGTGTTTCTGCGCCTCCACAAGCTTCCGGAGCCATGCGAAGACTTGACCATCCTTTTCATCAAACGTATCTCCCTCCTTATACTTCCAATGGGCTGCAATGCCGTCCCTGGCCACGCGGTCCATTTCCCATGTACGGATCTGAATCTCCACACGTTCACCGAAAGGTCCGATGACCGTGGTGTGCAAGGATTGGTACATGTTTGGCTTTGGAATCCCTATGTGATCCTTGAAACGTTTAGGAATAGGTTTCCATATGGAATGTATGACCCCCAGTGCCTCATAGCATTGCTGGACCGTATCAAGGATAATACGGAAACCGAGAACGTCATACACGTCCTCAAAGCTTACCTGTTGAGCCGTCATCTTTTGGTAGATTCCGTAGAAATGCTTGTAGCGGCCCTTAACCACACAGTTGATGTGGGCTTCTTTCATCTTCTTCCGGATAATTTCCTTGATGGTTTCAATGTGGTTCTGTTGTTCCTCTTTCTTTCTGGCCACCTGATTCTCAATTTCTCGATACTCATGGGGAAAAAGGTACAGAAATGAGATGTCTTCAAGCTCGTTCTTGATCCAGTAAATGCCCAAGCGATTGGCAATGGGAGCATAAATGTCACTGGTTTCCTGGGCAATCCTGATCTGTTTGGATTCCTTTTGGAACCGAAGGGTCCGCATGTTGTGGAGTCTGTCACAGAGTTTGATCAGAATGACCCGGACATCATCTGCCATTGCCAGAATCATCTTGCGGATGTTCTCTGCCTGCCTGGCTTCGGAACTCCTGAAGGACAGAGTGCTCAACTTGGTTACGCCTTTTACAATATGGGTGACCTGCGGACCGAACATTTCTATCAGTTCTTCGGCAGTAGCACTGGTGTCCTCCAGGACATCGTGCAGGAGCCCGGCAGCCAAACTGACTGTGTCCAGCTTCAGTTCGGTCAACAGTCCTGTTACCTCAAGGGGGTGGGACAGATATGGTTCCCCGGAAAGCCTCACCTGACCATCGTGGACACGGGCGGAATAGACATAGGCCCGTTCCACCAAATCTAAGTCTGCTTCTGAATGGTAAGCACTGACGCGATCCAAGATATCGGTTATGCGGATCATGTGCAAAAAAAAGCGAATAATGTAGTTCGCAAAACGGCTTTTCCCAATGCCCAAGAGTGTTAGCGAATTTGTCCTTTTGACAAGCTAATACGCTTTGGCAAAAACCACCCGTTTGCTGCTATCATTGCCACAGACGATGCAGTTTCCCGTCTCGGTCGCATCCAAGAAAGGGATGCATCGGATTGTTACACTCAGATCCTCTTTGATTTTCTCCTCGCACTCTGTGCCTCCGCACCAGTGGGCGAGGGCAAAGCCGCCATGGATTTCAGCCCTTGTCGGGTCTCTTGGTGTAAAAAAGGCATAGAAATCATCCCTCGAACCAACACGTACAGTGTTTTCTTCCCTGAAGTGCAAGGCCCGATCAAAGAGGTTGTTTTGGATGTCATCCAATGTAGGGACGATGGTCTTCACAAACTCATCTCGCCGGACAGATTGCTTGTCTCTGGTGCCCCTATCTCTTCTGCCCACAAATACTGAGTCTTGGGCAATATCCCTAGGCCCTACCTCCACGCGCACTGGTATGCCTTTCTTGATCCAATCCCAGCCCCTTCCACCTATTTCCCTATCGTCGATCTCCACCATGATCCTTCGATGATGGTAAGTTATCTCTCTCAGCTCCCGAGCCAGGGTGTTTGTGTATCCGAATACGGAATCTTTGTGTTCAGCTTTCTTCACAATCGGCATGATAACCACATGAGATGATGCAATCATGGGGGGAAGAACCAGCCCGTTGTCATCGCTGTGTGCCATAATGACGGCGCCGATGAGGCGTGTGGAAACTCCCCAGGATGTGGTCCATGCATACTCTTCTTTTTCCTGTGCCGACTGGTACCTGATATCCGAAGCCCTTGCGAAATTCTGTCCCAGAAAATGAGAGGTTCCTGCCTGAAGGGCCTTTCTATCCTGCATCATTGCCTCCAGGGTAAAAGTATTGACTGCTCCGGGAAATCGCTCAGACGCTGTTTTTTCGCCCTTGATCACCGGGATGGCCAGATACCTTTCTGCAAGCCTAGCGTAAATATCGAGCATCTGCCGGGTTCTTTCCATGGCCTCTTGCGGGCTGGCATGGGCAGTATGGCCTTCTTGCCACAAGAACTCACTGGTTCTCATAAAAATGCGGGTCCGCATTTCCCATCTAACCACATTGCACCACTGGTTGATGAGCAGAGGCAGATCTCGGTAACTTGTAACCCACCTGGAAAATGACTCTCCTATGATCGTTTCAGAGGTGGGCCTCACCACCAAAGGCTCCTCAAGAGGTCCGGCAGGAATCAGGCCCCCGTCTGCGGCTCCTTCCAAACGGTGATGGGTGACCACTGCACATTCCTTGGCAAAGCCCTCTACGTGTTCGGCCTCTTTTTCGAGAAATCGCTTTGGTATAAATAGAGGGAAATAGGCGTTCTTGACCCCGGTTTCTTTGAAAAGGCCATCCAGAATCTCCCTGATGTTCTCCCAGATGGCGTAACCCCACGGCTTAATGACCATGCATCCCCTGACCGGAGAATTTTCAGCCAGATCCGACGCCTTGATCACCTGCTGATACCATTCTGGATAGTCTTCGTGCCGTTTCGGCACAATAGCTGTTTTCCCCTCTTTTCCCATATCAGCGCCTCGTTTCGTAGGCTTCCACTTCTTCAAGAAAAGTCTCAACCAGTCTATCTTCACGCACTTTGCGTACCACTTTTCCTTTCCTGAACAGCACCCCGTGCCCCTTGCCACCGGCGATCCCAAGGTCTGCTTCTCGGGCTTCGCCTGGTCCATTTACAACACATCCCATGATAGCCAGCTGCACTGGTGTCGTCTTTGTCAGCAGAGCAGACTCCACGCGCTCTACTACCTCCACGAGATCAATGTCGCACCTGCCGCAGGTAGGACACGATATAATCTCCGGACCGCGTTGTCTAATCTTCAACGCCTTTAAGATCTCGAACCCGACCCGGACTTCATCTACCGGGTCACGAGTGAGTGAAACGCGAATCGTATCTCCAATACCGTCCGCAAGGAGCATACCAATACCGATAGCCGACTTCACTGTGCCTGAAACCAGGCTGCCGGCTTCCGTCACGCCAACATGGAGGGGGAAATCTGTTTGAGAGGCCAGAAGCCTATATGCCTCCACTGTCCGGGCCACGTCTGACGCCTTAATAGATAGCTTGATGTCATGGAAATCAAATGAGTCAAGGAGTTCTACATAGCGCATGACACTTTCCACCATGGCCTCTGGTGTCGGGGAACCGTATTTTTTCATAAGATCCTTTTCCAGCGAACCCGCATTCACACCTATTCGAATCGCTCTCCCCCGGTCTTGTGCCAGCTCAACCACTGACTTGACTTTCTTGGCCCCACCAATATTGCCTGGGTTGATCCGGATGGCATCTGCCCCTGC
The DNA here is from genome assembly GCA_964502365.1 of uncultured Desulfobacterales bacterium. Taxonomy (GTDB): domain Bacteria; phylum Desulfobacterota; class Desulfobacteria; order Desulfobacterales. The sequence continues at coordinate 5,544 of CAZCWQ010000012.1, forward strand.
TTTCAAAGCTGCTATGGCAAGTCGGTAATCGAAATGAATATCGGCAATGAGGGGAATCGGGATCTGTTCCCTGATTCGGGCAATCGCCGCCACTGCTGCCTGATCCGGCACCGCCACCCGCACAAGCTCACAGCCAGCAGCCTCAAGACGGTGTATCTGTGCTACAGTGGCGTTCACATCGTGGGTGAAGGTGTTCGTCATGGATTGCACAGTGATCGCGGCACCACCCCCAACGTTCACGCCGCCGATGGATATCTGCCGGGTCTTCTTGCGTCTTGCAATAAACGGCATGTGTCCTATACTTATACTAGGTCGAAGTGAAAAAAAGCTCGATTTTGCTCACTCCAAAATTGTTCAATGTCGTTCGCAAAACGGAGTTTTTCAAAGGACTAAGATATTATGAAATTATCAGAGTCTCTGTGCTTGTTCAAGTAAAATCAAGGTTTGTCTATGCGTTACGAAGGCCCCATATACCGTCCGCCCAGCGAGGCCGACTCGCTCTTAATCCAAGCAACCGTTGGATGTCCTCACAACCGTTGCACCTTTTGCATGGTCTACAAAAATGGGCCTAAGTTCCGGGTACGCCATGTCGATGACATTAAGGAAGACATTCTAAAAGGGAAAAGCACATACGGTCCCTACGTGCGGACGATGTTCCTGCCTGCCGGGAACACCATTGCCATGAGGACAAGACAGCTTGCCGAGGTGTGCCGTTTTGCCAAACAGACGTTTCCGTCCCTTGAGCGGATAACCGTCTACGGATCATCGCAGTTTATCCACAAGAAAGGACAAACACAACTTGAGCAATTGGCAAGGGCAGGTCTTGGCCGCATCCATGTGGGCCTTGAATCAGGTGATGATGTAGTTCTGAAGCGTATTTGCAAGGGAACCCATGCACAGCAGCAAATCGAGGCAGGCAGGTGGGTTGTGGCCGCCGGCATTGAACTGAGCCTCTACGTTATCTTGGGCATCGGCGGCAAGGAAAGGTCGCGGAAGCATGCTCAAGAAACAGCTCGAGTTATCAATGAAATCGCGCCGGATTTTATACGACTACGCACCTTCGTGCCGAAGACTAATACCCCCTTTCTTGATGATGTCATGGAAGGCCGCTTTGAAATGCTCACCCCTCACGGTATCTTAAAGGAGACAAGATCCCTTATTGAGGCCCTCACTGTCCAGACTACCCTGACCAGTGATCACTACACCAACTATGTCAACCTGCACGGCAGACTGCCTGACGACAAGCCCAGGTTATTGAAGGAACTGAGCGAGGCCTTGACGTGGGAGGACTCCGACTTTCGTCCTTTCTTTATCGGGACCCAGTAGTTTGGCTTGACAGCCGCATCAGGCCTCCTCCTCCATAGGTTCAAAGAGGTTCGGCCTGTAGAACCGATTCGTGACGGGGAACTCATATTCCGCGTCAGCCACCTGAAGCCGATCGCAGGAGCCACCTTCAACCTTCTCACCGGTCTCTTCGCCGAACCGAAGACTGACGTTGCGGGAAAAGGAAAACAAGACGAGCTGGCGTCAGGGGAGACCTTCAATGATCGTCTCAATTTTTGATGAAGAACTCACAGGCTTGTGACGACAAAACGTGGTGACTGCCTCAAACATTTCCAGCAAGTTCCTTCATAAAGATCATTTTGTGATCTCCTGGCCGGTAGAAGTCATTCAATACACATTCCAACCTATATCCGTATTTCTCATAGAAGGCCCTTGCAGGCCTGTAAGGCGGGCTGGAAGAGGTGTCCACATATATGCGCCTTGCATTTTTGCCGGTCACAACAGTCTCCATCTGCTCCAGGAGTTTTCCACCAACTCCCTGTCTTGAGTATTGGCTATGTACAACAATCCAGTAAAGATCATAGCAGTCGTCTGCCATCGGAATGGGGCCAAAACAGATGTAGCCCGCTACAGAGTGGAGACCTTTGATGGCGCACAAGATATGGTATTCGTTTTTTTCTGGATATCGAAGGGCCTCATCCACGAGCTCCATAGCCACATGGATTTCCTGCTCGCTAAAGGTTTCCCTTTGTTCAACGAGCTGGCGTATGTGGTCCCTGTCCTGCTCCACCAAAGGCCTGATCTCCATTTTACTCCACCCTTTGAATCATAAAAGAGATGAGCGAAGCTACTATTTGAGTATATTGAATTCCGGCTTTTGCGGCAGCTGCTGCAAAGCCCGCATCAGGGCTCAGGCATGGGTTGGCGTTTACCTCAAGCACATAAAGCCTCCCCTGGGCGTCCAGCCTCATGTCAATCCGGCCGTAATCTCTAAGCATAAAAAGGTGAAAACACTTGGCAGCTGTTGTCGTGATTTCCTCAATAATGGCCCTGGGCAAATCGCCAGGAAACTCTCTGGGTGTATGGTGGTACTCGAAGGATCCTTTGTTCCATTTGGCCCGGTAGCCTACGATGGGATAAAGATCTTTGGGAAAGTCCGAAAAATCGATCTCCGCCACAGGAAGAGGACGGGCGGTCGGATAACCCAGAAGGGATACGTTAAACTCTCTTCCTTCAATAAATTCCTCTATCAAAACGGTTCCGAATTGCTCTGACAAGCGTAAAACACCCCTGGTGAGTTGTCCTTCATTTTGGAAGATAGACTCTTGATCAATCCCTATACTGGCATCCTCATACCTCGGTTTGACGATGACCGGGTATCTCAAGCCAGAGGCATCGAATCCCCCCAGCCCGTCGTAAACGATATATCTGGGTGTCGAGATGTTGCATGCTTGCAGTATTCGTTTGGTAGTCAACTTATCTGTCGTTACCATAATAGCCATGGATGGCGATCCCGAAAAAGGAATACTCAGAAGTTCCAGAAGAGCGGCCGGATGGCCAGATAATCTTGGATCCTCATCTACCGTCTCACACAGATTCAAGGCCATGGACACGCCTTGCTCCTGTATTGCTCGGAGGAAGTTATCGAGGTCTCTTGTGAAGGGTATGCGCACCCCTCTATGTCCCAGGTCCCTGAGCGCCTCCTCGATTGCTTCAACCTGCACGAGGACATCCCGGGATGCCTCTGAAAAGGCATGGCCCGAAATAATTGGTTCATTGAAGGCAAGGCCGATTGCCTTCTTTTCTAGAGTCATAGCCTTTTGGTCGCTTTTCAACCGAATTACGCTTCAGGGCCGAAGATACAATGGTCCCAATCAGGAGTTTGTAAGTCATACCTGCTTGGCGTGCAATGATACAAAGGTCGGAGTGCTCAGGATGCAGACCCGCGAGGGGATTGAGTTCCAGGAGTTTTGGCTGCCTGTCTCTATCAACACGAAGATCGATGCGCCCTGCATCCCGGCAGCCAAGAACTTTCCAAGCCTTCAAAGCCACCGCTGCAGCTTCTGCGGCGGTAGCATCATGGGCCATTCGATACTCCACTAGCTCTTCACACTTTTCTTTGTTCAAATAAGAGTAGACACCAGGTTCGGCCCCCTCTTTCAAAAGGACCTCCGTGACACCAATCGCCTTTGCATCCTCACCGGTGCCTATGATACCCACTGTGAACTCCCTGCCTGGGAGAAAGGTTTCCACAAGGACCGGTTGGTTGAAAAGACGCAAAAGCTGGTGGCAAACCGACGCGAGCTGGGCCTTGCTATCAATCTTTGAACTTCGGGTTATTCCTTTTCCTGTACCTTCGGCAATAGGTTTTGCAAATAAGGGAAGTGCCATGTTTACCATCTCCACGTCAGAGTCTTTTTCCACCACAAAGAAATCGGCCGTGGGCACACCCATGTCGCGGATTACATGCTTTGTCATGGCCTTATGGAGAGTCAGTGACAGGACCAATGGATCTGAAAAGGTATATGGGACGTTGTACGCCTCCAAAAGGGCGGGAACTTGCGCCTCCCGACCGAACCCCCTCAGTCCTTCTGCAATATTAAAAACCAGGTCCCAGCGATCACCGGCCGCCAGCCGGTGTGCCAGATTCCTGATGCCCCCAATACGATCTGTCTTGTAGTCCAAATCTTGCAATGCCCCTTCGATCGCATCAATCGTATCAGAACCATCAAACTCCGCAGTTTGTTCTGGCGAATACCCCTGAGCCAGATAGTCCTCGCGAAGATCGTATGTCATGCCTACCTTCATGTTGTATTCACCGTTGTTGTCCGGGCTGTGTATCGCAATTAATGGCTTATCCCAACATCCTTTTCATAGTTCCGCCGCGATCCGGAATCAACGCTGACATCCCTTTCGAACCAGTGTCGGGATAACAGTAGGTGTTGCTCTCGTAGTTTCTCAGTAAGATATTTTCGCCGTCCCGCCCTATCACGTATTCTGGAAGCAGTGGGATTTTGCCGCCACCACCAGGAGCGTCGATCACGTAGGTCGGCACAGCATATCCGCTGGTGTGTCCCCGAAGGCCTTGCATGATCTCCAGGCCTTTTTCAACCGATGTTCGGAAATGGGCTGATCCCAATATCGGATCACACTGATAGAGATAGTACGGCCTCACGCGCATCTTCAAGAGACCGTGGAACAGTTCTTTCATGGTTGCTACCTCGTCATTGATCCCCGCCAGGAGCACGGTCTGACTGCCGAGAGGGATTCCCGCATCGGCTAAACGCTCGCATGCCTGAAACACCTCCAAAGTCAGCTCATCGGGATGGGTAAAATGGATACTGACCCACAGAGGATGATAACGCTTAAGTATTTGTGTAAGCCTTCGCGTGATACGTTGAGGCAATACAACAGGGCACTTCGTCCCAATCCTGAGAAGCTCAACATGTGGAATCTTACGAAGGCGCTGAAGCAGCCATTCCAACTGCTCATCCCGCAGCGTAAACGGGTCGCCGCCTGATAGCAAAACATCTCGAACAGCCGGTGTCGCTTCAATATAGGCGACGGCCGTTTCCCATTGAGCTTTGTTGAAGACAGGGCCTGCTGCGTGAGCCAGGATGCGCGACCGCGTGCAGTAGCGGCAATGGGTTGCACACGAATTCGTAACAAGAAACAGGACACGATCAGGATATCGGTGAACCAGGCCGGGCACTGGACTGTCAGACTCTTCGCCGAGAGGGTCTGCCCTTTCACCGAAAGAAACCGCGTGTTCTGCCCTCGTGGGGACTACCGCGCGCCGAATAGGTTCGCTTTCTAAGAGACTGGCATAATAGGGCGTGATTGCCACGGGAACCTTTCTTGAGGGGTCGGCGACTGCCCTTAGTTCATCTTCAGAAAGGACCAGCACGCGACTCAAGGTCTCCATGTCCCTGAAACGATGCCGCAATTGCCAATGCCAATCATTCCATTCCGTAATGGTGGCATCTGAGTAGTACTGTTTTCGGAAAGCAGATGTCCGGGGGCTGGATCGAAGCCTTGAGGCAAGAGAAATCTCTCGTCGGCGTGAGGATTTTATTAGTATGCAGTGGTTTGTATAGGCGGAAATAGTCTCGTGTTGTCTTTCATGATAAGTCCCACCGGGACTTGGCGGTTCAACATCGTCGGAGCTAAATTGGCCCTGTTTCATGCGCCATGAAGTCCTCCTTTCTCGTTAAGTCACTGTTTTCCAAAATTTCACAACTACCACTTTGAGCATACAATATGCCAAAAATTTAACCTATTGTTATCGCTGAACTTTTTTAATTTGGAACATTTCTTTAGCGGAACTGTTGGTTCCGATTTGGATCACGAAAATCCGGCAAGAGGAAAGAAACAGTGCTGGCAACGAGATAATAGATTAATAATACAACAAAATATGAATTAGGAAATGGGAGTTCCCGTAATGGCCTCTATAAGAATCATGAGTTCTCATCAAAGAGGTCTCTTGGTTTTTCAAGTACCTGTCGAACGGAACAGCCCTGAGAATATAAGCTTTGCATAACCTCATATCAGAGAGCGAGGCGAGGTTTGGTTGACCTGCGTGCCCCCCCGCGAAACACTCCCGTCAGCCAGAGAACCCCTGCCAGGGAAGGGCGGAGAGGCTTCACAAAAAGGCAATTATGAGATCTATCGGTTCCGATCATTTTCGCGACCTGGAACCAGAGGTTCCGTATTCACTTTTCCTCTTTAGTTCAAATAGTTAGATGTTCTCTGGAATTCAATTCGTGGGCCAAACAGTTTTTCGAGCCGATCCCAGCGGAACTGGCTGTTCCGATAGCCATCGCTGCTTTCTGAATGATTTGCAGTATAATCAATAAGTTATGAAAATGGCACGTCTATTGCCTATTTAATACTTCCTAAAATAGTCCTCGTTAGCGGCCCAATTGAAGCGGGCCGTACTATTCACGACTGTAATGGGAGGTCAATATGAAAAGGCAAAAGCACAAGGAACGTACAATCAATGGGGTTGTGCTTCCAGACAAATGGGACGACCAGGACAATGTTATTGGGGTTATCATAAAAACCTCAGATGGTGAGCAATATATCGTCGAACCCAATGAAAGGTCAAACCAGTTGTTGGCCTTCGTTGATGAGGTGGTGGAGGCTACCGGTACTGTCAGAGAACGATTGGATGGAGGCATGACCATCAGCGTGAATAGATTTGAAGGTTTTGGTCCATATGATCAGGAGCCTGATGAAGAAGACGATGACTACGACTATTATGATGACGAAGAGGAAGAATGGGGATAGCTGAAACATCAGTCTAATACCCGTTCTTTAGAGACTCATAGGGGGAGCGTAACAGAGACAATCAAACAGGGACTTTTTGTGTGAAGACGTTTTTCAGAAGTGAATCTGATACTGTTACTGCGCTTTGGTGGTTATGCACACGAACTTGAATCCAATTCACCGATCTGGCACCAAGTACTTTCTGTGTCCCTTTTACGAAGACTGCTTGGACCGTGCCGCCCACCTGAACTGGCGCTATTGGGATTGCTCCGAATGTCCATGTAGGTTAAGCCTACCGTCTCCAGAGTCCTCCGGAGTCACTTGCGATCCCGTCCCAGAGTGAACCCATGAAAAGAACTTAAGAATCCTATTTGAATTTCCTTAATTCTTCCAATAGGTTTTGTTTTTCATTCGGTTCGTTTCGGTACGCAATCAACCAGTTAAGGCGAGGGATAGTGATGCCGAATCCTGGTAATCATTTTATCAGCGCATCGTAGGCCCTTTGAATGGCAACGAATTTTTTGTGGGCCAGTTCCTGGAATTCCTTGCCAAGGTGCTGTACCTTGTCCGGGTGGTACTGAGCGGCAAGTCTTTTATAGGCATTTGTGATATCTTTCTTGGAAGCACCTTTTTCAATCCCCAGTATTTTGTGAGGGTCTGCGTCTTCGTATGGATCTGGTTCAGCCCTGCTGCCGGTATCAGAGGTTTGCCGTCGATTGCCTTGGCGCGTACCTGAGCCACCCGGAGCATGATAAGCCTTCTTAAGTCTGCTTGCCAACCACCACGCAAGGCCCAACACAATAAGATCATCCAGCCACCCAGGTCCGACGGCGAAATCAGGCAACACGTCATAAGGCCAGATGAAGTACAAGAGCGCTATGAGCCATGGCCAATACTTGCTGATCATCGCAACCAATATTATCCGGAAAAGAGACCTTGAAATATGGGAGCAAATGCTTAATAATAAACTCAGCGTTCAAGTTGAATGAACTTTTTTCAGGCAAAGGTGCCTGAAGAGATAGCGTTGCATAACCTCGAAAAGCGATAATTATGAGGTTTTTGGGCCACCCATCTGGGCGAAGCGAACGGCCCACTTTGATGGGCAAATCGCAAGCTGTTTGAGGCCGTTAGGCAGAGTTCTTGCGATTTAGTGAGCGCAAGCCCGCAGATGGGTCAGAAACCTCATATCAAAGAGCGAGACGAGGTCATGCAAGGGTCTCAAAGAGTACCAAGGAGGAATAAATGCCACTGTTCGAATTTCGATGCCGAAAATGCGGCACTGACTTTGAGCAAATCGTCTTTTTATCCGATCAAGGGCCTGTCAAATGCCCAAAATGCAGGGGGTCCAAGACTGAACGCCTACTGTCAATCTTTTCCTCGACCAAGACATCCAGACACGTGGGAGGTCATGCCGCCTCGACCTGTGCACCGCCTTCGCGAGGTTTCTCCTGAGCATAGATCATTTCAGCCGTTGGCTGAAGGAAAAAGCAATGTCCAATGTACTTATCATACTCGCTGTTTTTTTTGTCTGGCTCTTGCTACAACTCTACATCCTTCCTAGACTTGGCATTTCCACCTGACTCAAAGATGCCTGCCAGGTCGGCGACCGGGCAAAGTCTGCAAAAAACTAGAACTGTACCCATCCTTTAATACTCACGTACACTTGTACTGTCTCCTGGTCCGAGTCTATCCTGTCTCTGTCAGGGACATAGGCGACCCCCAATCCCGGCGAAAAAGCCAGGTAACGGAAGATCCTCATCGAGTAGTTGGCTTCAGCGCCAAAGGAATTGATCCACCCAAGTGTGTCACCTGCGTCAAGGTCATCCCAAGTACGCCCGCCTTCGTAAAAGATCTCCCCGATCAACTGCCTCGAGTAAAAAGGGAATCCTCCTTCCCTTCCTTTAAAAAACTGAAGAAAAGGGAAGCGGTAGGAGGCCCCTACTTTAACAACCTTGTCGCCTGTTTGGAAATTGGACTCATACCCTCTTAGAGTCAGCGAGACTGGTATGCCAAAGGAATGCTCATCCAACGGACTGGACATTCCGCCAAGGCCAAAAAGCCCTTGGGCATAGCTGTCGCCTGTGCCATAGCCAAAGGCCGAAGAAACCTTAAGCACATGGTTCTTCAATCGTGGCACGGCAATGTACTCATTCCAACTTGCCAAGAATCGGGATTTGGAAAGCCCTCCTCCAAGAGACGATCTGGAAAGCTCTCCTCCAAGAGAGACAAGACGTCCGTCCTCAAGTGAGCTGCTCCTTCCATAAAACTGTCCATCAAAGTAGTTTGCCTTGGCCCACACCAGTCCATCGCTTTCGCTGGTAGGTTCAATAGACAAATCGACGCCTCTGCGATCATCTTCCACGTCATCTATAAAGTCACGGTCTTTGAACTCATATCCCGCTTCAATAATCACTTGCCGCTCTAGGTCAAGCAAAGGAAGCGCCACAGCAGCACCATATCTGTTTACCTCTTCGGCGTGGTCAAAACGGTTTCGCCCGCTCCGATCCACCAACAAATCCGGGAATACCTCCTGGTCGGCCGCAGCATAGAGGTGCACGACAGGGCCCAAGCCCCGGTAAACATAGTGGGCCAAGCCCAACTTTGTGTCGTATTTGGACTCCCACCCTGCAAGAAGCGTCAACTCCTGGAAAGCGGTTGGATCGGAAAAAGACGCAACAGCTCCTGTCTGCACTCCATATGAACTGGCGGTTAGCCAAGGAGACCAAAAATCAAAGCGGAGATTAGAAAAGGAATTGTAACATTTGGTATCAGTTATTTCTGTGGGGGTTTCCTCTATCGCCTGCTCGCCTGCTCTTTTCATCCTTGCCAAAATAGCGGCCTTTTTGGCGCCCTCCCAGGTGGGCCGTACGCTGGGAAGGTGCTTGCCAGCTAGTTCATCAGGCACATAGGGCATAATCGTCAGGTGAGGCCCGTGGCCATCGAACCCAACTGCTACAATATCTCCTCCTTCTGGCAAAAAAGAAGGAAAGAAAAGCCCACCGCTCACATGCGTAAGAGGTGTGGCCCTGACGCCTTTGCTCACAGGGATCTGGTAAAGATTGTAAACACCATTGGCGTCGCTGGAAAAGATTAGGAATTTTCCGCTTGGATGCCAAACCGGCGAAATAATCTGGCTCTCACTCTTAAAGACCGTTCGATTCGTGCCTACACTCAGATTATAGGTCTTGAGCCAAAAACCAGCGTCGTTGGCCTCAATGTATGCAATTTCATCGCCCCTGGGGGAATACCTTGGCGAAGACAGATCATGTCGAAGAGGGACACTGACCAGTTCCCTTTCATTGGCAACCGCCCCGTTGCCGTCCAAGTCGAGTTGGAAAAGGTAGGCATTGCCTCCTCGTTGGCTGACTGCTGCAAGACTCCTGTTGTCGGGAGAAATGTCCACTGCCCTGTACCGACCTTCGTCGTTTACCAGCGTATCTTTGCCTGTCTTGGCATCAAATCGCCTGATCTCGTACCACACGTTATCCAACTCCTGAACGTTCAGTCTGGTATAGAAGACAACGTTCCCGTCCCTGCTGGCTGTGAGGCTGCCAAAAGGAGATGTGGCCCTTGCTGAGGAGATCTTTTTCAGCTTCCTGTCTTCAGTATTGTACGCAAAAAGGCTGTTTCTTTCCTCCTCTTCATCAGCGATGAAGTATACAACCGGTCCAGCGCAAATGGCCTGCCCCACCGCAATACCTGTGGGCGTGAGCCTGGGAGGTCTGGTTGTGGGGATGGTCTCAAGAATGCCGAGTTTTTTGTTCTGTACTCTTCTTTCGCGATTGAGCATTTCCTCGGCAAGGCGACGGAAATCCTTGCCCGTAGTCTCCCACGCAGCCGTGTTACTATTGAAAAGAAAAGATCGGGCTACATGCTTGTTTAGATCGCCAACAGGGTTATCTTCCTTGCCTGTCTCGTAGACATACTGGACCAAACGCATCCCATAGAGATAGGCGCCCAACCTATAAGGCCAATGGGGTATGTCAATGTACCACTTGGAATAAGGCAGCAGGTTATTGTCCCGCACCGCACAGCGGAAGATCATATCCACGAAAGTGGACTGGCCCCTGCCAGGAGGTGCAAACTCGGTTTCAGCCCAAACAGCTTCCCCTTCCTTAAGCCAACGAGGTGAAAGCTCAACAGGCGACGAGGTGAATAGAAAAGTTGCAAAGGAGAGGAGATCACCTACGGGAACCACTTTCCCAAAAACCTGAGACAGTATGCGGTTGTAACCATAACGCATGTCCATCGTGAGAACATGAGTAAGTTCGTGAAACACAGTCCTGCGAAGATGGTCTCCTGGCTGGTAAATACTGGAACCTTGTTCCAGTCCGGCCACATAGATGGCAAGGGTATTATGCGGCCTAACCGTGGCCCAGCCGTTATGAGTGTCAAGTCCATCTGTAAACAGGACATCGATCTTGCCGTTAGGTGACCAACCAAAGACCTCTGTCAGGACGGAATAGGCCTCCTCGCAATATCCGGCAATGGCCGGCGTTGCTTCAGCAAGGGGCTCCTGATAGATGATTTTGAAATGGGGCGTTTCATAGGTGAAGAGTTTTTCCTTTGTGGGAACGTTAGCCATACCATAGCCATAGGCAATACCAGCACTCAGGATGATCAAAATCGTCAACAGAATTGCTGAAAACAGTGAGCCTTTTCGTCCTACATAAGACAACATCGCTACCTCCCTTAAACCATCGCCAGGTCAAAACCGGAAATTTCACAAATCTTCCGTCACTTCCTCATAACATATCCCGGCTTGATTATCGAATTCGTTATCCCACCCAACACTTGCGATCTGGTAAAAAACCCAATCGGGGTCCTGAGACAGCCTTTCTTTGCCCCATCTTCAAAAGATCCTTCTTGCCATAATTCCCACCATCCGTCCTTGCCAAACCTCTCCCGAAATGGTTGTTAGCTGTTTCAATGAACAGGTCGATTCTCTCGACTATACAACATTCTTAAAACACAACAGGTTCCCGCCGCGGCAATTAGATGTTTAAGGGTATGGCCGCTTATTGATTTCAGGAATCGGAAAACCTCAGCATCAAACAACTCAAATATCTTGGAGATCGAATAGAGGATCATCAGACCGACAAGATAGCGCAAGTAATTCCTGGGAGGTTTATACATAACCAGTATTGAAGGAATTAGGACACCTGGCAGAAACTGGACAAGGGCGTATAGTCGCAAATCTCCACAACCAAGATTTTCGCTCCAATACCAATAGAATACACTGCCCATACCAAGAGCCAGTAAGGGGAATAACAAGATTATAGAAAGTCTGGGACTTATCAGCTCTGATACAACAGAGCAAAACAATCCGACGAAAGCTATCGTCATGGCTAGACGATCCCAAAATAAGGTATGGTTTGAAGGAGCATAATGATAATAGGTTGAGCCTAATCCCGTTAACAAAACACCGAGGAAAAAAACCAGATATTGCACAAGACTAGCATCACTGCCATTCTTCCTAAGCGATTTTCCAACATGTGCAATTCCCAGTAAACCCACTATAACAAAAGGGATATTAGACAGAACATCCACCGCATTAGGTATTCCGAAAAATCGCCTGTTGTCTGCAAATAGATGATACTTAATATCCTGTGGGATCGGTTTAACGAGAGTAAATGTAGTAAATGATGCTATGAGTGCGATTGTGAATAGTAACCATATCTTGATGCTTGCTCGCACGATTCTTTAGGTGGCGTGCTCGAAGTTCCGAAAGTGTTACTGTCGAAGTGTAACACGTTATACAAGATTTAGGTTATATGGCCCAGGATTCCACGGATGACAACTTTATTGCTTCACCTCAACAGACAGACGAGATATGCGATGATGACTTGCGAAACGGTGGAAATGTCCCCTGGTGGTGTTCCTCCAGAGTGCACACGTTGTGTTTTCATAGAACTTGAGACACTAAATTCCCAAACCATGGAGTATTTCCACAGAGGGACATACCCTGATCAACCCGAGAAAGCCGAGACCACCTAAAACTAACTATGACATTTGCTCGCAAATTGGCCATGGACACAGCCCAATTCACATTGTCAACCCCATATTCTGGAATTGACCTGCATGACAAACTGAAAGATCACATCACAGAAAAGTATTACAGCAAATTAAATGTTCTTCACCCTGTAAACTAACGCCCACGGACCTGTGGCAGAGAAATGCTGATATGGCTTTATTGAGCCAATATTTCATTCTAATTTCCACACCGACAGCAGCCTTTCAATTCCCTCACCTTCCTCCCCAACCGCCAGTACACTCTTCGTATGTTACCTCTGCCATTTCACTCAAGAAACACACAGTCTGCCTACCCAAATACAAAACGAGTCATGATCGAAGAAGATAGAGAAACCATGTGTTGAGAGTCCCATTTTCTTATCTTCCGTCCTGCTTGTTCAGGTTGACTACATACTTCTTGCCTTCAGGTGTGTTGAGAAAAGTAATGATTTCATCCATTTCCTTATCTACATCAGCCTTTCTCTTGCCCACCCATTCGGCAAGAACTTCTTCTTTGGGCGAGACAAAATTAAGCTTTCTCTCATAATCGTGCACTTTGTCCCAGTATTTTGAATCTCGAGTCACCGGTATAAAAGCCATGCGGGCCTTCCACCCACCCATCTTCACTTGCGTAATTATATAATAGGTCTTACCTGCCTCGAGGTCGGCCAGAACACCTCTTTTGTTCTCAGCCCTGCCAATGAAGAGATGAGTACCGGGATCGCATTCATATGCGAAGTAGCACTTTGCTTGGCTGAGTCCGATTAGACGATCGGAATCCCAGATCTGGAAATGAACTGCATAACCGAAGCCCGAAGGCCTCATGAAATAAACGAGTGCATTGTCATTGGGCGTCATGGCTACCGGCTTAGCCTTAGCCATATACTTACTTGATCCAGCACAGCCGACTATCAACATAAACATTGCTAATGGAACAATCCTTAAATACTTTTTCATCGTGTCCTCCTTCCCTATTTTACAGTCTGTTTCTTGAACATGTCAGTGCCTCTTAAACCTTTCCCCAATCTTCATGTACTCCCATAATGGCCCTTTGATCCCGAAGCGACGTAATTTCTTTTGCAGTTCCTCATTAATATTAATGTTCAAGCCTGGGAATATCCAAGTGCGATTGTCTTTTGAAAATCGTTCGATGAAAGGGATGATTTCATTTTCCACGTGAGGAGACAAGTAGAAAGCTGGCTGCAAGAAGTCTTGTTCAGGATCTATAATTCCTTCCTTCACAGCTATAAGAGATAATCTTGTCTTTGGGAATACCCTGATTCCGATCATGCAGATGGCAGCTGTTGGAGACATATCTAACACTCTACCCAGTGTTTGGTGGACCGTCTCCATTGTTTCCCCCGGCCCTCCCAAAAGGAGCGAGTGGCAAAAGGACATAGCTGACTTCTGACAGATAGCCGATGCAGATCTGAGGTCGTCCACTGTGAAATTCTTGCCCAGATTGACCAACATTGTTTCGTTGGCAGCATCGCTGCCAAACTCGAGACCTGTACAACCCGCAGCAAGCATTAACTCAACAAGCTCTTTGGTGACAAATTTTGGGTTGGCATAGCAACTCCACTTAATTGGCAGGTTTCTGTTGACAATCTCCTGGCAGATGGACTCAGCATGATCAATAGGATGATTAAATGCGTTGTCTACGAAAAAGAGATTGTCTATCCCAAGTTCGAGCATGGTCTCAATCTCATCGCACACAAGCCTTGGACTTCTCAATCTAATATGTTTTCCCTCAATAATCGGGTATGTGCAGTAAATACATCCAAATGGACAACCCCTTTTCGTCTGAATATTACCCATTCCTCCCCGTGTCAGATAGCCTTCATTGTCAAATCCTGAACGGCCAGGAATTGGAAGACTATCGAGCTTCTTAACGATCCCGCATCGATCATCAACCTTGTTAACCCTAGCAGATCTTCCGAGAGTTCTTTCTTTCTCGACATCTTTTATGAACTTGACAAAGGAGAGCTCAGCTTCTCCCACAATACCGAAATCCGCACTCAAGTATTCAAAGAGCGGGCCGGGAATCAAAGAGAAACCACTTCCACCCAGCACGATAAGCGCCTGGCTTTGTTCTCTAATGCTCTGCACAATCCGACGATAAAAAGGGAGATAGGAGATGCAATTCGGATAGCTTACATTATCCACATTTCTTAAGGACAGACCAATGATATCAGGCTGAAAAGAGGTTATGGCTGATTCAATGGCCATTTCGTAGTTCGAGACAAAACAAAGATCAAGGACTTGATACTGGATATTATTTCTTCTTAAGGCTGCGGCCACATATGCCAAGCCAATTGGAAAAACAGGATCAGGAAGTGTCTCCACATTGGGTGAGACGAGAAGAACTTTCATAAATATTCATATTCTCAATGCTTGATCCAAACTAGGCTTGCGGTGCCTCCACCAAAAGTCGTCGTAGTCATCAACGCTGTTTGAAACCTACCCGTCCCGTTCGTATGCCACTCCAAAGAGCGTTCAGGCCCGCCCTTCAATATTTCGGGCCTGACTCCAGGAAGAGGTGACCGGTAATGCAAGGCAAGAAGAATGGTCGCAGCACTTATAATACCAGCCCCGCCGAAATCTCCCATAAGATATTTTAAAGGCGTGACTGATAGCTCATTCACTCTATTTGGAAAAATTCTCTGAAGTACATTGTACTCCATGCGATCTAATTCACGAGAAAAATTGGCCGACACATTTACGTGGTCAATCTTATTTGCACCAATGTCGGCCTGTTGAATAGCCAGAAACATCGCACGGGCAGCCTGCTCCCCTTCGGTCTCGTAATGCCCCGTGGGTACTATCCCTCCTGTAATCACTCCCGATCGGAGTGTTCCGTAAATCTTTGCCCCTCGCTCCATGGCATAATCCAACCTCTCCATCACCAGAACACCAGCCCCTTCTCCAAGGATGAGACCTCCCCCAAGCTCTGGTATTACAGGTTCACCATTCTCAACTTTGAGTGAGTTTAACACTCCCAGGGCATCGTAACAGGAGAACTGAATAGCAGATAACTCATCAGCTCCGCCCACCAGGACTACATCCGCTTGGTGATGCAACAGAAGATTTCGCGCATATAGCATGGCGTTTTCTGAGGAAATTTCATTTTGGGAAAATGTGGTGTTTGGTCCTGTTATGCCATGAAACATAGCAATATGACTTGCAGGTGCGTTGGGGACAGTTTCCGGGAACAAGAACGGCTGAGCTCCACGCGGTCCATTCTTGAGAAGACTCATGTAAAAATCTTCGGTACAACAGGTACTCCCGTACGACGTTCCCATAACTATGCCGATTCTATCTTTCTTCACAAAGTCCATGGACAGTCCGCTGTCTTGCATCGCTTCAATGCTGGAAGCTACTGCCATCCTTGAAACTCGACTCATTCGTCTATAATTCTCTGGTGCCATAAAGCAGCTAGGATCAAAATCATCAACCCAACCGGCAACATTTGATCGAAAAGAGCTGGTCTCAAAACATCTGATCTTTTTTATTCCTGTCGTAGCTTTCTTAGTATTCTCCCAAAACGCTTCTCGACCTGTACCAAGCGGACTGATTACGCCAATGCCAGTGACAACAATGTCGATCATTGTGAACGCTTTACCTTTGCGCTTATGTTTGAGTATTCCGAAAGACCAGTGATGCGTTGTTTCCGCCAAAAGCAAAGGAACTGCTAAGGGCTATGCGGATATCGTGCCGCTTAGCTTCATTCGCAACATAATCCAAATCGCAATCCGGGTCTGGATCTTTTAAATGAATGGTTGGAGGAGCAACCTGTTCACACAAGGCTAATATGGTAGCTATGGCCTCTATTGCTCCTGCTGCACCAAGACAGTGACCAACCATGGATTTTGTCGAGCTAATGACAAGATTTCTGGCTATCCGGTCGCCAAAAACATTCTTGATAGCCCTGGTTTCCATTTGATCGTTCATCTTCGTACCTGTGCCATGAGCATTAATGTAGTCAACTTGGTCTACGCCAACACCAGCCCTTTCGAGGGCCATTGCCATCACCCTGCTCATTCCCAGCCCCTCCGGATCCGGGGATGTCATGTGGTATGCATCGGAATTAATTGCATAGCCGAGTACTTCCGCGTAGATGGTTGTCCCCCTACCTTTCGCCCTTTCGTAATCTTCCAAAACCAGAATCCCAGCTCCCTCTCCCAAGGAGAGACCCCTACGATTTTTATCAAAGGGGCGGCAGTACTCTGGATCTACTAATCTCAATGAATTGAACCCCGCAAAGGTTAATTCTGCAAGACCTTCACTTCCCCCTGTTATAACAATGTCCTGAACGCCTGATCGAATCAGGTCAAAACCGTAACCGATTGAAGTAGCACTGGAAGAACAAGCGGTTGAAATGGTGGCCCGATATCCGGTAAGCTTGTAACGGCTGGCAATGAGATCAGTCAGATTGCACTGTGAGATAGGTAAAAGGAGGGAGGGCATTGGCTTTGCCTTTCCTGACCACGAGGCGCGTCGATACTTCTCCCACGAATGCATACCACCTGCCCCACCACCCAAAACCACACCGACACTATTCCTGTCCAACCTTTCAAGGTTGAGCCCAGAGTTTGACATGGCCTCCTCAGCGGCTATCAGGCCCAAAAGATCGGTCCGGGAAACTCTTCTAACTTCCCTGGGTTCAAAATGGGCCTTCAGGCCCCCGTTCTTCACTTCTGCCGCCAGCTGACAAGGGAAGCCTCTGGTGTCAAAGATTGACACTGATCCAATTCCGCATCTCCCGTCAAAAAGACCTGTCTTGAACGCTGATAAACATTCCCCAATGGAGGTTATTATCCCAAGGCCCGTGACAGCTATCCGTTTGGAGGAACCTATGCTCATCTGTTTTTCCAAAACAGATTTCTAAGGAATATGATGCTAATGCGAAATGTATCTCTTACGGGACGGTAGTAAGACTCCCTTTGTCCTTTTGGGAAGTAAATCGTTTTGATAGGTACAAACCCTATCTTATAGCCCCTCTTTCCCGCTCTGAGCAATATGTCAGCTTCTGCTTCAAAACCATCGTTCAATATATTGATATCTTCCACTACCGCACGGTCATAAAGTCTGAACCCGCATTGTGAATCCTCAACAGGCTGGCCCGTTAACCATGAAAAAGTGTAATTACCTATCCTGTTTGGGCCGTACCGAATTCGAGGGATTCTTTGCTTATCCGACAACCTGTTACCAACAACTATTCCTGCTTTATTTGTTGCGTAGTGTTTAATGAATTTAGGAATTTCGGACGGATCGTGTTGCAAATCAGCGTCGAGTGTAACGATAACTTTAAAATGATTGGCTAGTGCATATTTAAAGCCTATTCGAAGGGCATTTCCTTTACCTCGGTTCTTAGGAATCCTAATAACCTGCGCTCCGGCAGCCTCGGCCAAGTACGCTGTTTCATCGGTGGAACCATCGTCTACGACAAGGACATGACTAACTTGATGTCGCGTCTCATCAACAACTTTACCAATAGTAGACTCATCATTAAAAGCAGGTATGATAACACAGACTCTCATGCCGATCGGAAACATGCCTTGTTGGTAAGTCGTTAAGCATCTCTTAGTCTTGTAAGCAGTAATTCGCCAATTGGGTGATTCGTCTTTCAATCTCCCCGCTAATACTGTACAGCATTTTCTTGTCAGTTGTTAGAAGGACCTGCATCGTTTCTCCACTGGCCAGGAGTGTCTGGTCTTCTTTCAGAATTATCTTAAACTTGAAGACTAGGGCAGCAATCTCCGGCTTCACTACCGTTGTTCTGATGATAATCTGGTCACCACTGGTTGCCGGATGCTTGAAATTGCATTCTAGCTTGACGACGGGCGCAATAAAGCCCAACTCGACCATTTGCCTTGGCAAAAGATCAAAGCGCCGCAGTAAAGACATTCGACCAACCTCAAACCAGGCGACATAATTGCCGTACCAAGCCATGCCCCATTCGTCCACCTCGTTAAAACGGACTACTTCTTCTGTGTCTATCCATCTCACGGACTATTCTCCCTGCTTAAACCTCTCCTGGATAAACCTAGCAAGAGCATTAATGGATGCAAGGGCTTCCCTACCTACGTCCTCATCTTCAATGACGACAGAAAACGTTTTCTCGATAGCAACCACAAGTTCAAGAGCATCTATAGAGTCAAGCCCCAATCCTTCCCTAAATAGTGGAGCGTCGCTGTCAATTTCTTCGATAGTGACGTGTTCTATCCTCAGGGTATTAACGATCATTTTTTTTAGGAAGTCGCACAATGCTTTCGAATTATTAACAATCTCTTCCACCGTTGCCCTCCCTGTCCTATGAAGAGCTCAGTTCGCATCTAGGTTCGCCCTGTGAACCATGCGATTGATTTCTTTCACGTCAGGCCACCATCAACAACCATCACGTGCCCAGTAATATATCCTGCTTTTTGTGAAGCCAGGAAGAGAACCGCTTCGGCCACGTCTTCTGGGTTGCCGAATCTTCCCATGGGAATCATATTAAGAAAATCGTTCTTGGTTTGCTCGTCTAAGGTCTCCGTCATGGATGTGTAGATAACGCCAGGACAGACGGCATTCACCGTAATACCCAGTCGAGCGACCTCCTTGGAAAGAGACTTAGTAAAAGAGACTACTCCACCCTTTGAAGCCGAATAATTAGTCTGGCCTGCTCTACCTCTAAGCGCACTGGGGGAGGTGATATTGATGATACGTCCGGACTTTCGACTTATCATAGATTTTATTACTGCCCTCGAGCAAAGATAGGTCCCTTTCAAATTCACATCCAGCACCCTATCCCAATCCTCTTGCCCAAGAAACAGCAGAAATTTGTCTTTGATAATTCCTGCGTTGTTAACTAGGATATCCACGTGCTCCCATTGGTTCAGGACCGTATCAATCATATTCTTGACTTCAGACATTGAGGAGACGTCTGCCTTTAACAAGAGGGCATTAGCAGTTAGACTGTTTAATTCGGCGGACATGTTCGCTGCGCTGTTACTGTCTGACGAATAGTTGGCAGCTACCCAGGCACCTTCGCGGGCAAATGAGAGCGCTATAGCTTTTCCGACACCTTTGGTACCTCCCGTAATCACTACCCTTTTGTCCTGAAATTCCATAATCTTATCTTATACACGTATCGCCATTGCTATTGTAGCCTATGTATCAGAGAAGCTCATTTTGCGCAAGGTCATTGAGAAACGCCATCGAAAAAATACGCGAAGATTTGAGGGTTTTCGTTGGTCTTGTGAAGCCTATGCCGACTAATCCTGTTGATCTGCTAAAGATCACGAATCATCATAATGACCCTGTGAAGACTGATTTGCCAGAATCCTCTCCAGATGATATTTGTCTACCAAGTCCCGACAGGCTAGGGTTCCATGCGAAGAGGTTCGCTACGTTGGAGGGCCTTTCTTTGAAAAATGCAGATGCAAGGTTTTCGAGACGTTGGTCTAGATGTCATGCTATTTGGTTTCGGCTGCTTGTCAATGTGAATACTGGAAGTCCAAATGGTAAATTGGTATTGTCCCAGATAGGATTATGATCCCTCAAGTATTTGTCACTGATGGACACTGGAGAAAATCCCTTGCAACAGTCCGAGCACTTGGTACTAAAGGCATAAGGGTCACTGTGGGAGAGAGCACTCGCCTAGCCACCGCCTTTTTTTCTAGGAATTCCTATCGGACCGTCGTCTACCCCTCTCCTCTCGATGAACCCACGAATTTTGTGAACTTCCTTTACAGAGAGCTGTCCCGTAATTCTTATCAAATGCTGCTAGCAATGGAAGACGAAACCTTAGCTCTAATCGCTCAATATCATAATGAATTTTCACGCTTGACATACATTCCAATAGTCTCGTTTGAGAAGCTGCATTTTGCCAGAAGGAAAGACAACATCCTGCGGTTGGCTGAAAAGCTTGGGATCCCCACACCAAAAACATGGTACATTGACGACATCTCTCAACTTGGTCGGCTGAGCGAAAGGCTCCCTTATCCTGTCGTGATAAAGCCGACCGTGAGCTCGGGTGCAGTGGGCATATCTTACCCCAAACACCCGAGAGAGTTTTTGGAACACTACATGTTGATCCATCAACGTTTTCCCTATCCTTTGATTCAGGAACTGATCCCTCACAAAGGGCCAGGCTATGGAGCCTCTTTATTAATGGATCATAATGGACAACTGAAAGCATCCTTTGTCCACAAACGTCTGAGGGAATATCCCGTGACCGGCGGGGCGAGCACGCTGCGAGAAAGTGTCAGGCGTGATGACATTCGAGACATGGCGTTTACCCTGTTGCAGGCACTTGATTGGTTCGGAGTGGCTATGGTGGAGTTCAAGGAGGACCCTCGTGATGGCGGCCTTAAACTGATGGAAATCAACCCGAGATTCTGGGGCTCGTTAGCCCTCGCAGTGGAAGCAGGTGTAAATTTTCCGTATCTTTTGTATCGTATGTCATTCGGTGAGGATTTTGAACCTGTTGAACATTACCAGCTGGGGAAAAGATGTCGATGGTTGTTGCCGGGGGATATACTCCATTTCATTTTCAACCCGAAGCGCACACGTTTATTGCCAGAATTCTTCCACTTCTTCGACAAGAATATCGCGTATGATATATTGTCTTTTCGTGATCCTCTACCTGTACTGGGCAGGCTGATGACACCTCTCACTTTCCTCTATGACACCGACATGAAACTGCGTTTGAAAAAGCGAAGATTATGAGTATCGAAAATATATTGACAATAGATGTGGAGGATTGGTTCCACATCTGTGGGGTAGACGAACTTATACCGGAGACTGTGTGGCCTCAGCTTGAAAGCCGAGTGACCACAAGCACCCTCAAGATACTGGACATTCTGTCCCAAAATAGGGTCGAAGCAACCTTTTTTGTGCTGGGGTTTGTGGCTGAAAAGCACCCCAAGTTAATAAAGGAAATCAATGGGGCAGGCCAAGAAATTGCGGTCCACGGATATGCCCATAGGCGCGTCTACACGATGACTCCCGATTTGTTCCGACAAGACCTTAAGAGGGCCACAAACGTCATTTCTGAAATAACCGGTTGCCCAATAAAAGGGTACAGGGCTCCAGAGTGGTCCATTAGGGACGATTCTCTCTGGGCCCTCGAAATACTATACCAAGAAGGTTTTGAGTACGATTCGAGCTTGACCCCCTTGCCGATTATCGGCAATCAGGACTACGGCACAACACCGCACAAAAGGATGCTAATGCAGGGGCACATATGGGAATTCCCTCCCCTCGTCGTCACGACGCCTCTCATAAATCTTCCTCTAGGTGGAGGGTGGGGATTGCGTGTCTTTCCTTATAATTTGATTCGATCCTCAATCCATAAGCTCAATAACCAAGGACACCCCGCACTGATATTCCTTCACCCACGAGAGTTTGATTCTTACAATCTCCGCATCAAGCTTCCTCTTGCAAAAAGGTTTGTTTTGGAGGCACAACTCGAACGGACCGAAAAACGGCTGCATCGATTGTTGGACGACTTTCGTTTCTCCTCCATATCAAAGTTTCTGAAGAAGAAAAGACTTCCCATTTAGAAAATTTTATGTAAATTAATAGGTTAGTTATGTTCGACGCCCTTGTATTTCTAAAAACCAATCTAACCGATCATTTTGTAGTTTATTTCATCCCACTCTATGTATTGGGAGGCAGACCCACTGCTATCCTGAGTGCTCAGTTGTTGGGATTCAAAATGTTTTTCTTATTACCTGTTGTTGTCATGTTGGATACTCTTCAAATTCCGGTATTTTATCATTTGTTTGGCACGATCTCCAAAGGACCAGTTTGGCAGAGACTTTATGCAAGGGCCACCAAAAAGGAGAGAAACCTCCGTAACTCAAGATTGTTCCTTTGGATTCAGCTTATGGGAACCCCTGGTGTTGTGGCTATCACAATGATGCCGCTTAAGGGCTGTGGCATGTGGAGTGGGGTTCTTTTGTCAAAGCTACTGAGATTGCCCAAGCAGGCCAGTTATCCACTCTTGATAGTCGGCAGCATGTTGGGATGCATATTGCTTTTTGGTGTTGGAGAGGCCATCTTGGAACTAAAGAATCTCTTTTGGGGTAACTGATGAGATATATTTGGGGAGAGCAAATTTCGTGTTAGTCCATATAAAGCAATACTTGTTGGTTCATGCTCTCAACTCACTCTTTGCCATCCTTGCCAGGATAAGAAGTGAAAGGGCTTTCATGTGGTCCTATTGGCTCATTGCTTTCTTGGCTGAAAAGCTGGTGAAAAAGGACTACTACGTGGCCAAAATAAGATGGATAAAGGAAAAATTTGACAGCAAGCACCCCAGCTTAAACGTGACTAAGAAGATATTGCATGGCACTAATCCGCACCATCGAAACACAATTATAAAGACTTTTGTCATTAACCAGTTGCTAGTTGGCACCAATAAGAGGAAGGCTTTTTCCGATAAAAATCAGGGTCTTTATCCTCCTGGGTTCTTTGTCATCAGCCCCAGTATGAAGTGCAATCTAAATTGTTATGGTTGCTACGCTGGCTACTATCAGAAAAGCGCTGAACTCACCTTCAATGAAATAGACAGTGTGCTCAATCAGGCAAAAGAGATGGGCATCTATTTCTGCGTCGTGTCGGGAGGTGAGCCACTGTTTCACCCAAATATCTTTGATATATTTGAAAAGCATAACGATGTCATTTTTCATATGTATACCAATGGCAGTTTGATAGATGAGAAGGCCTGCCGGAGACTTGCTCAAACTGGTAACGTTATCCCTGCAATCAGCCTCGAAGGGTACAGGAAAGAGACCGACGAACGTAGAGGCGTCGGGCATTTTGGCCGGGTTATGAAAGCGATGGACCTACTGAAAGAAGCTAGGATCCTGTTTGGATTTTCAGCCACATTGACACGTCACAACACAGAAATGCTGAGCAGTGATAGTTTCATTGACTTTATGATTGAAAAGGGCTGTGTCTTTGGATGGTATTTTATGTATGTCCCAATCGGGCGAGAGCCAAATCTTGAGTTGATGCAAACCCCTGAACAAAGAGGCTACCAGGTCGAACGCTTAGTCCATCTGCGGGCCACCAAACCCATACTGTTGGCTGACTTTTGGAACGACGGACCTGTAGTAGGGGGATGCATTTCTAGTGGTAGAAAATATTTTCACGCAAATGCAAATGGCGACGTGGAACCCTGTGTCTTTTGCCATTTTGCCACCCACAATATTAGGACGAGTTCTTTACAAGACGCGATTAATTCGCCTTTATTCCAATCAATTCGCTGTCAGCTTCCCTCATATGAAAATCTTCTTCGGCCTTGTGTGATCATTGACAAACCAGAGATAAGCCGAAATGCAATTTCAGCTCATAATGCATACTATACCCATGATGGTGCAGAGATCATATATGAAAAACTAGCTTGTGACATTGATCAATATGCCGTAGAATACGGTCATGTTGCAGACGCTCTCTGGACCAAGTATTTTTGAAACAAAGTGGAATAGGTCAAGGTGCCATTCCGGTTGCATCAAATCATATGCCGTTTTCATAAGCATATCCTGGCCCTGACGGTTGTTGCCACTTCCATTGCAATCATTCTAACCGCCCAGCTGAGGCTGGATTCCAACCTTTTTTCACTCCTACCTTCGGACAATGCCAGCGTTAACACTTTCTTCGAAATTACGGAAGAAATTGGCTTTCAATCACTTCTAATCGCGCTGGTTGAAATTCCTTCTGGTGGTGACTGGAATAAGTCTGAATCTTTCATTGATTTTCTGGCAAATAAACTTAGCCAGAGTTCTTTGATTCGCGAAGTTGAATACAAGAACCCAGGGCAGAAACTGTTCTCTTTGTTTCGCGAATTTATGGAGTACTTCCCGCTGTTCTTGGAAGATCGAGGCCTTAAGGAATTGGCTGTCAAGTTGTCCGACACGGGAATTCACAAACAGGTTCGTGAAAACAAGAAGCTTCTAATGACTCCATTCAGCATTGCAGCCAAAGAGCTTGTTTATGGTGATCCGTTGGGACTTAGAGAGTTGCTGGAACGTTCTATAACACTTCCTTCAGGAAAATATCCCTTTAGACCCCATGAAGGATACTATCGAACAAAAGAGGGAGGGACCTTTTTGCTGTTCATAAAGCCCAAGAAACCGCCGCAAGACATCAATTTCAGCAAGAGATTGATGGCAGAAGTAGTTCAACTGGAAAGGACTTGCTTGGCTGAGTTTTCCCATAGGTTTGGAGTTGTTCCTGAAAACATAAAGATATCTTATACTGGAGGTTATCCTATCGCTGTTAATGACGAGGCTATGAGTAAAAGAGATATCAGAGTTACTATACTGACCTCCTTTGTTGCCGTCATGCTTCTCTTTGGCCTGTCGTTTAGAACGACAAGAATCGTTTTCTTTGTGGGAGTGCCTCTGGCCATAAGCCTCGTTTGGACCCTCGGTTTCGCCAGGCTTACTTTCCATGACCTGAATATTCTCACCTGTGTGTTTTCATGTGTTTTGATAGGCCTAGGAATTGATTTCGCTATTCATATAGTCAATCGTTATTTTGATGATGACAAGGCAAATTTGGATTTGCCACACCGTTTGGCACAAACCTTCGAAGAAGCAGGAAGCGGTCTCATCATTGGCGGCATAACAACGGCTGCTGCCTTCTATTCCATTGCAATCTCAGACTTCAAGGGTTTCAAGGAGTTAGGCATTCTGACCGGAACAGGAGTTTTGTTCTGCCTATTGGCCATGCTTTTTGTTCTTCCATCTCTTTTGGTCTGTTTCTCACATGAGAATATATCTGGAAGGAGACCTAAGATAGCTGGTTTTGGCTTAATGGCCCTGCTAGGGTTCCTGCAGAGATACCCCAAATCTTTTATCCTAGTGACTTTTTCAACCTTCTGTCTGCTAGCTGTCTGTGGGACTAAAATCAGATTCGATGATAATCTCAAGAATTTTCGTCCAGCTGACCAAGAGATATTTCGCTTGCAGGACAAGGTGACTGCTTGGCTTGGTGGTTCCATCGCCGAGACTCTCTTAGTGGTGGAGGGAAAATCCGAGGCTGAGGTCATGGAAATCAACACTGCAGTGTCTGAAGCATTGAAAGACCTTGAACTTTCTGGTGTGATTGCTGGCGTGAAGTCAATCAGCAGGTATCTGCTTACCCCTACTCAGCAGAAAAGGAACATAGAATTTATCCGACGGCACCGTGATATTTTCGACGTCGAACGCATTAAGAGGACATTCAATAATGCATTGAAAGAACAAGGCTTTAAAAGGCTGGACATATACGATAGATACTTTGAAAATCTAGCCAAGGCCTTTGAGGCAGAGAAACTTCTTGTTCCTTCTGCATTCAAGGGCACACAACTGGAAAGATTTGTGAAGATGTTCGTTTTTCAGAAGGGCCAGCGTTTCAAGGCGGTTACTTATATTATACCTTCCGGAGACCTCTGGTTACGTGCCGACACAAACCGATTGAGACAGCAGATCATGCGAAAGCTGGAGGAAAAAGCGATCAACAAGGAGCAGTATAATTTGGCCGGGGCAAGTTTACTCACGGGAGATCTAAAGGAACTGATCATCAAGAATCTTAGATCTTCCATGTGGTTGGCAAGCCTAGCTATTATCGCGGTTATTTCGATTTATTACCGAAAACTGAAATTGATTGCACTCTCAACACTACCTCTAGTACTCGGCTTGGGCGCCGCTATCGGTATTATGGCAATCCTTAGTTTGCATTTTAACTTTCTAAACCTGATTGTGCTTCCCATGGTTGTTGGGATTGGCATCGACGACGGAGTGCATTTAACCAATACGTTCCGTCGGAGCCTTGAGACTGACATGCTAATGAGTATGAGTCGAACGGCCCGAGCCGTTGTTCTGACTTCTCTAACGACTCTAGTGGGCTTCGGCTCGATTACCCTGTCTCACTATCCCGGATTAAGAAGTATGGGGTACGTAGCCATCATCGGTATCAGTACTTGTCTATTGGCCTCTATTGTTGTGCTACCTCCTATTCTCACTCTGATTAAACGCTCAAAATAGGCCAAAGCGTCTTACTGAATTAGCGCTTCCTGGCCCGGGAATATGAACGAAACTCTGTCCTTTGAGTTGAGGGAAATCGACAACGCTCGTTGGTACTCTTGTGAAGCCCGAAGCCTTCTAATCCCGAGGTTTTCAAGGAGAATTGGTTTCTCTTTTACCAAGAGCGGGTTTTGGAGTCTCAACCGGGGGTGAGATGGCTTTGAAAGCTAAGGTCGTCTTGCTTATTCCTGGGAACAAGATACTCCCTCCCGACAGCAGATATAGGACTTCTGCTAACTGCCCAAACACAGCTGAAGCCCATCGCTCAAGCCAATCGTCTGGTTTCGTATACCCTCCGATTATGGTTTGGGGCTTGTCAAAACCACATCGGACCAACGCATTCGTTATTGTTTTTGGCGAAAAATCGTAAAGATGGTAAGGTGTGTGATAGAGATCAAACTTCCTAGAAACAGGTCCTAACGCTTTGACAATAGGTGTGGAATGAGGCCAGCGAAGAAGGACAAGACCACCCGGTTTGAGCACACGTTTTACTTCCACCAAAAGCTTCAAGGGATCGTGAACATGTTCGATCAGGTAGAAAAGCGTGACCACATCAAAAACGCTTTCAGCGAAGCCAAGATCCTCCAACGGACGTGGATGCACGGAAATGTTCCACTTCTTTTCCATGTATTGTCTCCCTGACTGTGACACCTCCACGCCCTCAACCTGCCATCCTCGGGCTTTCATTTCTCCCAAGAAAAAACCGTACCCACAGCCAACATCCAGCAATCGTCCTTTCCGAATGGTGGCCACCGATTCGATCAAGTTGGCAGACTTGACGACAACCGGATTCATCATTGTTTCCCATCGGCTGATTTCCTTCAGCTTGGTGGGTAGATAGCTTTGATATCTCGTCACTAATGCTTGGGGAGAAGGTCGTGGAAAAAGAGACACTAGATCGCAATTTAGGCATTGCAGATACTGCCACTGACCTTTCTGATGAATCACCTTAAAGCTGGTAGCATGACACAACATACAACGGGTGGAATTTGGCATTAAGACGAGCCCTCTATTCGCGAAGGTGTTTTTCTGAAGCCGTTTTTAGGTTATCGAGAAAACTTTCCACCATTTTGTCGTGTTTGCGTCTCACCTTTAGGACCCAGGCAAGTTTCTTGAGAATGCCTTTAGGCTTTACTATGAGCGTGTGACTCACCCTGGTGTGCTCACCTTCATCTCTTAGTTCCCAGATCTCGGTTCCTCCGGAAAAAAAACCGTCAAGGAACACGAGTCTAATCTTGGTATCAGGAATCACTTCCTCTACCCGTTTATTCCATTCCAGCTTAAAAATATGGTCAATGTTCGTCTTAATCAGAGTGCCGGCCTGGTATGGGGGTGGTGAAACATGGGTGATTCTGGTGCCTTTTGGGCATAGCTTTTTGAAGGCTTCCTCTTGGGTTAGAATGTCGAACACCCGCGCCCTCGTGGCCCGTACTAAGCAAGTGTGGTGATTGACTTCGCCATCGTAGTGGGTATACTTAGAAGAAGTTATAACATATTTCGAGGAGCATGCTTGCAGCAACAAAAAGAACAGCACCGCTAGCTCAACTAAACGTCTTTTTCCTAAGGATTCCAACTTCACCTGACCTCAGTAAGCCAGCATTTGCCGTCAACAGGTCTCTCAATCTCGATGCCTGCCAAGTAAGCAATCATAGGAACGAGATCGACCGTATCAATCTGTTGCGTTACCGTTCGGGGGTTGGTTGAAAAAAGGGGCACTGCTGGACCTGAGAGAACAAAAGAGACAAAGGCATCATCCGGGTAAATACTCCCGTGGTGAGCGTATTTTCCCTCATCAGGAGTGAAGTAGTGGCCAGGTCTGTTGATAAGGATAATGTCCGGCTTGTTTTTCCTACTAAAATCATGATTATACATGTAACTAGCCTTGAGTTCCTTGCCCACGAGTCTATCAAGGGCTGCAAGGGGTTTGAGTGCAGCCACAAAATCGTTCTGTTGACGGTCTGAATAAAGATAGGCATACAGATCAAAACACCAAAATCCGTCTGATTCTTCATGGGCTGCGTCTCTCTCACCAGGATATCGACCAACAAGGAGCGTCTTGAAGTGCTGTCCCATATCGTCTATTTTGATTGAGGCGTCCACTACGGGCTTCACGTCCTCAAACAGGCTCGGTGGGGACATCCAGTCGGCTTTCAGCCGATTCCTGATATATATGGCTTTGGTGCTGGCTCCAGGCATCACAACTATGTCAGCCTTCCTCATTGAACAGCGCCGTCCCATGATGTTGAACTTTTTGGGAAACCTTTCCACAAAATGCTTTTCGTCAATGTGTTTGGTGATCTTGGTTTGACCGTGATCGGCAACGAAAAAAAATACTGTATTTTCAAACAGTCTGTTTTCTTCCAGGAAATTCCGAATTTTCCCCATTTCAGAATCGAGAACCTCCTTAAGGTACCACCTTTGAATCTGGTGTACGGTCCAGTGTTCTTTCACCATGAATCGTCGGGGGTAATGGGTAAAAATGTCGAGACCGACATAGTGAACGACTGTAAGGTCAGGAATGTCACCCTTTGCCCGGAGCATTCCCTTCAGCCCATCAGTGAAAGAGTACCAATAACCGTCCATGAGGCCTTCAGTAGTGCCTTTGTCCAAGTGAGCACCATCCGGGATCGGGTTTCCATCTCGAAAAAGGTTTAGCCAAAAGGCCTGCCCCCAAAGATGAACACTCTGTTTGATCCAGTTGTGGCTCTCAACACCTTTTGCCACTTGGGTAGCCACTGCCATCGTTGTTCTGCCCGATCGGCGCGCATAATCGAAGATGGTATCGGTCTGAGTTTGTTCAAAAAAATCGATGATCTTACGTTGAAAGAAGGATGTTAGAGATACTGTCTTTGATTTTTTTCTGTCAAACCAAACGGTTGAAGGGACACCATGTCTAAGCGGATACACGCCGGTCAAGAGAGTTGCATTCGAAGGCATGGATGATGAGGGAATAGAACAGAGGACATTTTCAAAGTATACGTATGGATAATCAGCGTGTTTTCCCACAATGATTCTCTTGAAATTTGGAAGGTCGTCCAGTGACTCCATAAGAGTTCCACGTTTTAGTGCATCCAAAATAATAACAAAAACTTTTGGATACATTGGCTCATGCAGTTGTGTTGTTGCAGCTTTATGCGGCAGGCTCACGCATCCTGTCACTATGAAGAGATAGCCAATCAAGAGAAAGGTGAACACAGCTATTTTTCGAAGAGATGAACCTCGCAATGTCTGACTTATGCGCGCATTTTGATGAGGCAGCTTGCCGGTCAGATTTGACATTTCTTATCAATGTGCTATGAATAAATGTTGAAGAGATCAATAGTTGAAGTAGTTCTTGCGAAAAAATTAACGTTACCCTTGAGAGCCTTTAATGTAAACCCTTTTCCGCGGGAAAGAGCGAGTTCATACGTTGAAGGTTATTTTCTATTGGGTACTCTACCCTCTAATACGTCCCCTTTATCTTATTTTCCTCATTGTCAATACATTGGTTTTGGCGGTGCTTATTATTCTGATTGCGCCGTTCGACAATAGAGGGAATTGGGCCCACCATATTGGCAAGTTTTGGGCTCTGCTAAATGTCTACCTCTCTGGCACAAGGTTGTCCATAAAGGGCAGAGAAAAGATTGCAAAAGGCCGTAGCTACGTGATCATGTCAAACCATCAGAGCCTGTTTGACGTGTGGGCCCTTATAGGAAAAGTGCCTCTTCAGCTCCGGTGGATCATAAAATCGGACATAAGGAAAATACCCGTTTTTGGCTATGCCCTTGACCGAATGGGACACATATATATTGAGCAAAAAGGGCGCAAGGATACTTTTCGCAGCTTAGAGGTGGCAGGCCGAAGAATACGTGATGGAGCATCTGTAGCCATCTTTCCCGAGGGAACGAGAAGCGAAGACGGATGTCTTCTCAGGTTTCACAGAGGTGGGACGATCCTGGCCACCATGTCAGGGGTTCCCATACTGCCCATAACCGTAAACGGGGGTCGTTTCGTGTTGCCGAAAGGCACGCTAGCATTAATGCCTGGTAAGATACAGATTATTGTAGGCGACTTGATCGATCCTGCTATGTTTGACCCTTATAAGAGAGATGAATTGTTGACCGCAGTTAGATTGGCTATTGAGAATAACCTCGATTTGGAATATGGCAAACTGACATGAAGGCTTCCGATTGTTTGATACCCTAGGTAAGGCAGCGACAAATGCGAAGGCATATACTTGATAATCCGGTTTCCTATTACGCAATATTGCTTTCCGTTCGATTCCTCCCAACAAGGCTTTGTCGCCTTCTGGGCAGGATCACGGCGTCAATCGTCTACGCCTTTTCCCACAAGGATCGCCAGGGCCTGTCAGTTAATCTTTCCACGGCGTTAGATAAACCTCTAGATGATCCTTTCATAATAAAAACGGTTCGACAGGTTTTTTGTAATTATGGCCAATATCTAATTGATTTCTTCTTGTTCTCTCAGCTTCCGCTTCGAAAAATCAAAGGATTCTTTGCATCCATTAAGGGCGAGGAGATTCTTCAACATGCCTTGGCCAAAGGGCGGGGAGCTATTTTGCTGTCGGCCCACATTGGTCACTGGGAAATCGGTCGATATATACTGAGCCTGCTGCACTATCCGCTAACCGTCGTTGCCATGGCACATAACACCGGAGCCACAAACGCCTTGGTGAACCGACTAAGGTATAACAATAGAACAAGCGGCATTGATGTGGACCAGTCACCTTTTACCGGAATCGAGATTTTGCGTCATCTGCGGAATAATGGCATCGTGGCTGTGCATGGTGACAGGGACTTCTTCGCTCGAGGGCGGCAAACCACCTTTTTGGGGAAGCAGGTGAGTTTCCCTATAGGCCCGGTTGTCCTTGCCATGAATTCTGGGGCGCCCCTCATCCCTACGTTTGTTCTTAGGGGGCCGGATGATAGGTATTTCGGAGTGCTGGAGGAGCCTATACCCCTGCTGGCGGAAGGAGACCGGGATGATGTCATTGACAAGAACCTGAGAAAAATAGCTCGCATATTCGAAAGATACATACGCTTGTATCCTGATCAATGGTATAGTCCTGACCCTATCGCCTGACAGAAAGCTGAATGAAACTCTTATTGGTTGCTCCAAAATGGCCTGATGACAGTCTGTGGGGACAGATTTACTTCCGATTCCCTTATCTGGCTCTCACTACGGTTGCAGCCTTAACCGGTAGCGATTGGTATGTATCAATCGTTGACGAGAATACGCAACATCTCGATTTCTCTGTCTTACCCGACCTGGCGGCGATTTCCCTAATGACACCTTTGGCGAAACGGGGATATGAAATAGCCGATATGCTCAGAGAACGTGGTGTGCCAGTTGTTTTGGGTGGCATCCATCCTACCATGATGAAAGATGAGGCCAAGACTCATGCTGATGCGGTAGTCATTGGTGAGGCCGAAGGAGTTTGGTCTCAGCTTTTGGCAGATTTTCGGCAGGGTAATCTTAAGCCCTTTTACAAGGCCAATTGCTTTTGCAGTCTCAATGAACTTAGAAATCCAAGACGGGATCTGTTGGACAGGAATTCGTACTTTTTTGTTAATACTACTCAGACCACTCGAGGTTGTCCCTTTGATTGCGAATTCTGTTCAGTTACCTCATTCTATGGCAGAACATACCGCGTTAGGCCCATAGAAGAGATTGTCAATGAAATTAGTAGGTGGAAGGGTGGCTTCGTGTTTTTTGTTGATGACAACATTGCAGGGATTCCTTCCTACGCGAAAGAACTCTTCAGAGCGCTTGTCCCGTTGGAGATCAAATGGTTTAGCCAGGCTTCTCTGAGAATTGTTAAGGACAGAGAACTTTTGGCTTTAGCTCAACGGAGCGGTTGCAAAGGACTTTTCATTGGCTTTGAATCACTGTCTCAGGAAAGCCTAAGAGCAATAGGCAAGTCGATGAACTTTGTGAATGAGTATAAAGAAGGTGTCAAATTGATTCATGATCACGGGATTGGAATCCAGGGGTCATTCATATTTGGCACTGATAATGACGATCAGTCTGTTTTTTCAGACGTATTGCGTTTTATTGAAAGGACGCACCTTGAGGCAGCACTCTTTTCAATTTTGACCCCTTTTCCTGGGACCAAAATTCAAAGGACTTTACAAAGGGAACACAGGATAATCCATTATGACTGGGAAAGGTACGATATGAATCATGTGGTTTTTGAACCCAAGAGAATGACCCCAGAAGAACTACAAGATGGTTTCAACTGGGCCTATAAGAGACTATACGGATACAAGTCCATTTTGACCCGGCTTTTTCCATTTAAAAGAAGTGGCATTTTTTACAGCATACAGAATTATGGTTTCCGACAAGGATGGAAAAGAACCCTCCACGCTGTGACATGAATAAATCCTTGCTAAGCTATTCCATTACACTCGTCTTATTGGGTTTTGGCCTATACCTGCATCTCAGCCCCTCGTTTTCGTCTGAAACAGACTTACAACCAGAACGTCAACTGGAGTGGATTATCAAGAACATCAAGCAGAGAGAAGACAGCTTAAAGACGTTTACTGCAAAATTTGTGCAAATCAAGAGGACACAATTGCTTCAGGATCCACTTCGCTCCGAAGGCTTGGTCTATTTTGATTGTACAGGAAAAATGCTTTGGAAGGTTACCAAGCCTTCACCATTAGTAGTCCTTCTAAAGAATGACTTGCTATATGTGGACTACCCTGATCTATCTAAGACCAAAAGAACGCATATAGGCAGTTCGCATAACGCCTTCAACAAGTACTTTGGCATCGGGCAGTCAATTAGGCAGTTAAAGAAGCTTTATGAAATACAACTTGTAAACAGGACACATTCAGATACTTTTCATCTGAAATTAATACCGAAGAAGAAGGCTATAGCCAAACGTATTGATAGTATCGAAGTTGAGGTTAACTCAACAAACTGGCTTCCAGAACGGATTCATTTTAAGGAGGTGAAAGGAGATTATACTTCTCTTAGCCTCCGCTTTACTTCGATCAACAGCGGGGTGCCTCCCGGGGTTTTTTCACTTGGCTGTACGGAAGATCACGCAAATGATTCTCAAAATACTAACACAAACAGAGGAGGTCAACGATGAAAAGGTTTTTCATGCTATGTACCTGGACGATTTCTCTTATAATCCTCATAGTGCCATCATCTTGTAGAAGGCAAGTCGTGGTGCAACCCGATCAGGCAAATTTTGCCCAATCGGACGCATATGCTCAAGCTAAAGCGTTGTTTGAGGAAAAAAAGTATGATGCTGTAATAGAGCGAATATCCGGACCTGCTCATGATAACCCTTACAATTTTACATTAAACATTTTGCTAGCCAAGGCTCAACTGGAAAAGTGTGCTATACTCAAGGAAAATGGTAATAAGTCATACAAAACGCTGATCTATGAACCCTATGCGATAGGGCAACGGCTTCATAAAATGGATGAACGTCGGTATGAGCCTTACTATATAGTCGCCAAGAGTCTCTTGATTAACAACAGGGCTCACAAGGCAAAAAGAACCATCAAGAAAGCCTTGTATTTTGCACCGAATGATGCTGAAAGTCTACTTGTCTTAGGTGACGCGTATTTTGAAATAGCAAGACGTGAAGAATCTTCAGCTTCAGCAGAAGAATTTTCAATAGAAGATAAAGCATCGAGATTATTTTCTCAAGCCAGGGATGCTTATGAAATGGCTTTGGAGAAGAAAGAAGAATTTAGAGACTATGTTGAAAAGAAGTTAAAGGAAATATCAGAAAAACTGAAATAGATTGAAACAAATCATATTTGATGATGTACAATGACAAGAAAAGTTATCTTCTTATATCCTGGCCAGGGATGTCAACAAGTGGGCATGGGATTTGACTTGTATCAAGCGTACCCTCGTGCCAGAGATCTGTTTGGCCAAGCTGATGACCTCTTAGGTTTTTCTCTTAGCCGACTTTGTTTCAAAGGTCCTCAGGAAGAACTGAATCGCGATCTCAATGCTCAATTGGCGGTTTATACAGTCAGCTGCATCCTGACCGACATATTAAGGGGTAGTAATGTCGCTCCTGACGTTGTCTCTGGCCAGAGCTCCGGCTTCTATGGTGCGGCCTATGCTGCTGGCTGTTTTGATTTCGCCAATGGCTTTCAGGTGGTGAGGAGAGCCGGTGAAATCCTTCTTGATGAAAATCGGACACTGGATGGGAGCATGGCCGTCATTTTCGGGCTCTCGGTTGGGAAGGTGGATAGTCTCTGTCAACAGGTGGGAGATGTCGAGACTGCTATCCTAAATACACCGCGTCAAACCGTTATTTCTGGCACCCAATCCTCGGTTGATAGGGCCATGGACCTAGCTCTTGAAGCGGGAGCTCTAGACGCCTACAAGTTGTCTGTCGCCACCGCTTATCATTCCAGATTTATGAAACACAGCAGTGTACGTTTTTTCAATGAAATCAAAGCTAAAGATCTCAAGGATCCCAAACTCCCTCTGATATCTTATCTCTCATTGAATTGCGTTCCCAATAAGAAGGAGCTAATCAATATAATGGCTGCCCAGTTAAGCGGGCCTGTTCTATGGGTCGATCTGATAAAAATACTCCACAACGATAGCACAGGGTTCTTTCTTGAAGTTGGACCTGGTATGGTCATCTCAAGGACAGTCAGATGGATAGACAGGAACATCGAGATCATGACCACAACCCCAAAGGCAAGCTTGTCGAAAGCGATAGAGAGATACAGCGCCATGTTAACCAGTGAACAGCCTGAAGACAAAACATCAGGAGCTAAATATGGATGTGGCAGACAGTCCTTTATATGACATTTCAGTGGTTGAACAGATACTGCCTCACCGCTCCCCATTCCTTTTTGTGGATAGGGTGACAGAATTTGAGGTACACGATAGAATTGTTGCAGAGAAAACTCTTTTGCCTGATGATCATTTTTTCGACGGCCATTTTCCGGGAAATCCAATAATGCCTGGTGTTCTTGTTTCAGAGGCCTTAGCGCAAACAAGCGGGCTCCTTTTAGGTCTCACATGGAAAGAACAAGGTCACTCTCTGAACAAGGAAAGGGCAAACGTCTTGGTGTTGGCTAGTGTCAACATGAAATTTTCCTCTCCAGCCAGACCTGGAGAGACCCTTCGGTTGGAAGCCGGTCTCAAAAAGCATTATGGTAAAATGTTTCTTTTCGATGTGGCTGCATGTGTGGCAAACAACCCCATTGCGAAAGGAACTCTAACACTGGCCCAAGAAAAATAGATAAGGTTTCTATTCCACCGACTTGACACGGGTACTATAGTCATTAAATAGAGGACAAGAATTGAATTTACTAAGTTACATGATTGCTGTATCTGTGATGATGACTTTTAGCATTGGTTGTCTTCTCATGGGAAAATATATGGCCGATATCTTTGGACCAAGCATCCATCTTTCCGCTATTGGAGCCCTTGTACGTTACGACACCCTCGCCTTTTTTTCAGCCCTGACGGAGTCATACTAGATATGGTATTCGGAAAAGGTTCGAGCGACCGTTATTTAAAAGCTTTGTTTCCAGAAAAATGACGCTTTCACATTGAATTCGTTTCGAAACGAGTTTCAATCATCACAGAGGAATTATGCTAATCGGATGTAAGCAGGCTCCCGATTCAATTAGGAGGTAGTAAAATGAAGAAACATTTTCGAATGTTGTACCTCTTGCCATCGGTGATACTACTCTGTTCGTGTGCATCCAAATCCGTTCCAGTTGCTTCTGAACAGATTCCGGTTAGTCAGTGGTCTTACGAAGAAGAGGCTATCCATCTTGATCTAAAGGCCGATTCTCAATTGAATCTCTATGATGGAAATCCTCATACTCTCCATATCTGTGTGTATCAACTCAGAGATCCGAATGCCTTTGAGCCGCTCACTGGAGATGAGGATGGTCTTTATGAACTTCTGGAATGTGGCAGCTTCGATCCCAGTGTAAGAAGTTCCAAGATATTGATCATGCGTCCTGGTCAACACGCCAACATCTCTTTGGATAGGGCTGAAGAGACAAAATGCGTAGCCATCGTAGCTGGTTACTACTCACTCGAAAAGGATGGAATTATAAGGCTTTTTGACATCCCTGAGGTCGTAGAAAAAGCCGGGACGTTTGGCCGTACGAAGACGGCACGGCCAGGGAAATTGAATATAGAACTTGCATTGGGCCCACAACAAATTGACACACCTAGTCAAGTCCTCCAAGAAGTTCATAAAACGAGGGGAACGACAGAGGAAAATTACAAGGCGAGTCAGAAGGCCGATCAGACCACTGAGGAAGGCGGAAAAACAATTAAAGAAAATATTGAAACAGTAAAAGAGACCGCAGAGAAGGCAAAAGAAACTGCAGAGACTATTCAGAAAACTGGGGAAACAATACAGAAAACTCAGGAAGCTGGCAAAACAATACAGAAAACCACGAAACCAATTCCAAAGGGATGGGGAAGATAGGAACATAGACAAGTATACAAATCTGGTAAGCCATATTCCAGCAGGTATGGACTGAGCCAGAGTGATCAAGAAATTCTGTGAGCATACTGTTTAATCACAAGTTCGTGTGCACAGAGGGAACTGAAAGGAGGTCAAGTAACATGCCAAAGCTTTTCTTAAGATGTGTGTCATGGTATCTTGTTTTCGCAATGTTCTTAATAGGTATTACGCCCAAAGTCTATGCAGGGTTTTCCCCATCCGACGTATTGGCTCTTTCACATGTTGACAGGATTTCTGACCTCGAAAGGATTCAAAAAATCCTTGAGACAAAGATGATACGGAAAAGG
>CAZCWQ010000013.1:0-42649 GCA_964502365.1 uncultured Desulfobacterales bacterium
GCATTTGAACATCCATGAAGATCAGGTCAAAGGCCTCAGGAGCCTTGGTGTATTTGTCAACCGCCTCCTTGCCGTTATTGGCCACATCGACTTCATAACCAGCCTTGGTCAACACTATTCTTGCCAGCTTCTGATTCACGGGGTTATCTTCTGCCAAAAGGATGCGGGCAGAAGGCTTCATCTGGTGGCAAACAGGAGACTGAGTGGCAGTTCTGCCCCCCCTTTTTTTCTCCTCCTCCTGCTTAACCGTGCCTTCGGCTTTTTGCAGCCAGGCCGTAAAGTGAAACATGCTCCCCTTGCCTTCCTCGCCTGTCCTGAGCGAAGTCGAAGGGCCTGTCCTGAGCGAAGTCGAAGGGCTTTGCGCCCACACATCACCGTCCATGAGCTTGGCAATCTTCCTGCAAATGGGAAGTCCCAGACCTGTGCCGCCGTACTTTCTGGTGGTGGAAGTATCGGCCTGTTGAAACACTTCAAAGATTGTGTCTACCTTATCGTCAGAGATGCCGATCCCGGTATCCCTGACACCAACATGAAGCTTCACCCGCTCATCGTTCTCCTCTGCTATGTCAATAGAGAGTTCTATTTCACCTGCTTCCGTAAACTTGACGGCATTGCCCATGAGGTTTAAGAGCACCTGTCTGAACCGTGTCGGGTCTCCGCTGACATAAGCAGGCACTTCATCTGCTATACGGCACAGTATCTCAACAGGCTTGTCTTGCAGCGTCGGGCGAATCAGCTCGCAAACATCATAGGCCGTAACTTCCACATCAAAGTCAACCGCCTCAAGCTCCAACTGGCCCGCCTCGATCTTGGAAAAATCAAGGATGTCGTTGATCAGGGAAAGCAGCCCGTCTGCGCTTCGCTTTATGGTCTCGGCATACTCGATCTGCTCGTCCTTTAGATCGGTATCGAGCAGCATGTCCGTAAAACCGATCACCCCGTTCATGGGCGTGCGGATCTCGTGACTCATGTTGGCAAGAAAATCGCTTTTGGCACGATTGGCGGCTTCGGCTTCATGCTCCGCCCGCTTGCGCTGGGCAATTTCTTCAGATACACTTTCAATCATCTGGTTTGTTACATTCTTTAGCGATTCCAACAGGTCCACTTGCGAAGTTCCGGATATACGGGCCCCCAGATCACCTTTTGAGACCCTATTCAATTTATCAAAGTGCTCGGCAAGACCCATGGCAAATTCATGAGATAGATTAACGATTTCCGAAAGGTTTTCACCAGTAAGGTTGACCAGATGTTTCAATTTGCTAATCAATTCAAGCTCTGAGGTCTCGGATATCCTGACCTCAGGGTTTCCTGAAGATATTTCTTTCAATGCTTCAAACACCTCGGACAAGCCCAGGGCCAGGTCCATACTGATATTCCGGGATTCCTCTTCACTTTCCCGCAGTGCCTCCTCTGACCTCGCCATTTGGATCACATGAGCGGTTGTGTTGGCAAGATCTCCGAGCAGGGCATCTTCTTCAGAAGAAACGGCACGTTTGCTGAACAGAGCCAGAACGCCTTTCGGCCCCTCACCTTCTACGAATAGTCGATAACCGGCAAACGAGACCAGACCGAGCTTGCCGGCCCAGTCGTGATTATGAACTTGCGAATCATGGGCAACATCATTGGTGAGGAACTTGTCCTCTTCTGCGGACGCAATACGTCCGATCTTGTAACAACCAAAGGGCACTCTCCGATGCCCGCCGTCAATATGCGTGTACCGGCCGGAACTGGCCATAAGATGAAGGCAACGTTCACGACAGCGACAAACGTGAGGACCCTCTGTGACCTTGGCGTATGAGCAGCCTGAATCGCACAGGTCTCCGGGTTTCGTGATCCAGACACGGCAGAAGTCGGCATTAAATATCTCGACTACTCCATCAGTGATGCGCTTAAGCTTATCACGAAGATGCCCATGACTGAGCAGGTCTTCTTTCAAATCACTCAGGCGGCTGATCCGCTCCTCGGCACGCTTGCGCTCTGTGATGTCGACGAAGCTATCGATCAGATACTT
Source organism: uncultured Desulfobacterales bacterium (assembly GCA_964502365.1). GTDB lineage: Bacteria > Desulfobacterota > Desulfobacteria > Desulfobacterales. Next base: position 2,012 of record CAZCWQ010000013.1, read on the forward strand.
ACGCCCACCCAAAATTATAGGAGTCACTGTCTTGATAATCGGTTTGGTCTCACCTTTGGTGTTTAAGAGGACTCGCTCTGATTTGTTGATGGTTTCCCCGAGGTCGGTGATGGGACACTCGCCCACCTCAGCCGGACAGATAAACTTGTGGCACATGCGACCGACAATCTTATCTCTTGGAGCGCCAATCAATTCAACGGCCACTGGATTGGCATCTACGATCACGTGATCTTCCGCATCAATGATGATAACTCCGGTCTGTATGGAGTCCAATATGGTGGTCAAGCGTTGCTCACTCTCCTTGAGTGTTTGTTCTGTCCGCGTGCGCTCGGCTATCTCCCGATCCTTTGCACACATTGCATTTTTCAAATCCCGGGTCATCTTCTTGAAAGAACGGGCCAGTTGACCAATCTCGTCCTTTGATCTGATCTCAATGGGAGCATCCAGATTCCCGTTGCCGATTGATACAGCCGCGTCACTGAGTGTTGAAACAGAGTTGGAAATGGTCTTGGAGAAAAAGATACTGACTAAGAGTGCAGCTACTATCGCCAATATTAGGATGGTCAACAGCCTGGTCCTTAAACTGTTGACAGAGGCAAATATTGTTCCTGTTTCAGTCTCTATAACTAAATTCCACCCCAGGCCTTTATAGTCTTCGTAACCCTTTGAGCGGGCACAGGCGACTAGTCGGTTTTTTCCTGTAGGTCCGTCCCTCAATATTGTAAAGGAAACATCTTTTCCTGTTTCGCGAAAAACGTGCGGAAACAACTCATCAGATAAGCCTTCAAAGATGTCAAACTCTTCCGTTGAATAGACCAGTCTTCCGTTTGCATCTATTAACTTGAACTGCGACGTTAAAAGCTCTGGAGTTTTGTTTGCCTCTTTTATTATGTTAATTGCTTCTTCAATATTCAAAAGAACTTTCATTACACCAAGGAGGCCTTTGTTTCCATCATCAACCCTGATGGCCACGGCTATAGAAAAAATACCCGCACTTTCATCAAAGTCAACGTGTTCGATAAACAAGCCGTCCCTCCTGGCCATCTGCCACCAGTTTTCGTCATCCTGCCTGTAGTCAGATGTCTTTCCGGTTTGAGCAATGTTGGCGCCATACTTATTTGTTACAAGGACCTCTCCGAAGATCTTACGATTATGCTTTGATTCGTAGTAATCTATTTTGCCTTTTATCTCCTCTGACAGATCAGTATCCATTAACTCCTGCATGAAGGTCGTTATCTCATCTGTTGACGCTGAGACCCATTCCTGGTCCTTTTCTTTAATATAGCCTTGTATGTCAGCTAATTTTTCAAATTCTTCATTTGATTCTTGAAGAGACTGTTGCAAATCCAAATCTGTCGAATACGCCTGAAATACTTCAATTCTGTTGCATATTTCTCTGTCAATCTTGTCCATGATTTCACTGGCAAGAGTCGCATATTCTTGGCCGACGGATCTCTGTAATGCCCGTTGAGTTGCATGCAGACAAAGATATCCCGCAATGCCGGTTGACACAATAACTATCAAGAACCCGAGTATTAGTTTATTGCCTATCTTCATGGTCAACCTTCCATCTCTTATTCAAGTAGCCGGTATTATAGTATCATGTATCTATCGCCCTGATCGGAGTCGAGGCCAAGCATCTCAGCGCCGAATATTCCAGTCCTTCAGCCAGTCTGGAACAGGGAGTCCGAAGCGCTCCAGTATTCGTATTGCCTCATTCACAGGAATGTTGAACTTGCGGCCGGTTTGATCGGCTCTGATGTCGCCTTTATCAATCCAGTTTCTGATGGTCTGACGAGACAGTCCCATCAATAGAGCCAACTCTTGAAGGGATAGGAAACCGGGCTTTTTCTTCCCGCCGCCTTTTGATGATTTGGTCATAACCTGTTCTCCTACATCTGGTTCATTTGCGAAATCTAGGATAACACAGTATGATTGCTCGCAGGATTCATGCCATGATTATTTGTGCACATAATTTTACATGATTTCCAACTACCTGCGGTTATTTCATCACGACATGCAAAACGCGAAACTATGGACAAGTCTGCTTCAGAAACTCTGAATTTGTCAAAGTTTTGACAGGGAGACTTTTGCATAACTCGTTCGAGCGTCCATTGTGAGCTTTTTGAGGTACTCATTCGGGCGCAGCGAACGTGCCCACGAAGTGGGCAAATCGCGAACTGTTTGAGGCCCTTGGGCCGAGTTTTTGCGATTTAGTAAGCAAGTCCGATAATGGGTCAAAAAGCTCACACGAACTAGCGAGAAGGAGTTATGCAAACGTCTCACAGACATAAACTCCCATGGCCAAAGGCGTGAGAAATATGTGGGAAGTCCTTAAGACAGCGAGAAAGGTGTCAGAGAAGAGCAAGCAAGTGCACATAGATGAAAAGACCTTAGTCAATTTCTCTGAAAAGCTGTGCTCCAAATCGATCGAGGTACCTAAGTGGGACAACTTTTATCACTTTTTTGACAACACAGAGGATACGGTCTCGTACCTGTTGGTCTTAGACAGCCTCAACTTTTGCTTCTGGCCGCCATCCGGACAAAGCCGATGGGAGCTTGAATACCGATCGCAAAGGCTTTCGGGATACTATGGATTGGCCGCAGCCTTAAAGCGGGCCTTCGAGTCGGGTGTGCAGATCATGAAGGCAGAATATCTGGCTCAAATGTCCGTTGATGAATTAAAACAGGTCTTGGGCGGACACGGGCATTTGCAGCTCATGCAGCAGCGGGCACAGATCCTCAATGAGGTCGGTCGGGTTCTTCTTGCCCGATACGGGGGAAAAGCCCATGTGCTTGTGGAATCTGCCGCGGGATCGGCCATAAGGCTTGTCAGGCTATTGGCGGACAATCTTTCGTCTTTTGCCGATACGGCAACCTATGGTACAGACCGAGTCTATTTCTACAAGCGGGCCCAGATTTTTGCGGCAGACCTATACGGCGCCTTTGCCGGCCGGAAATGGGGCGGTTTTTCCGATATAGACCGGCTAACCGCTTTTGCCGATTACAAGCTGCCTCAGGTGTTGCGTCATCTGCGGGTCTTTCGTTATGATAAGACGCTTGCCCGAAAGGTGGATCAGCAGGTCTGTCTTTCCGAGGGAAGTCCGGAAGAGGTCGAAATTCGGGCCAATACCATCTGGGCAGTTGAACTGATCCGACAGAACCTGGCACGAATGGGAAGGCCGCTCAAGGCATTGGAAGTCGATTCGATCCTGTGGAACCTGGGACAGGCTCCCGAGTATAGAGCAAGACCTTATCATCGGACATTGACTGTTTTCTACTGATGCTGTCATTTTATAACTCTATCCCAAGAGCCATCATTGAGGCCTTTGTCTTTATGATACTCTCCTCATATTCCAATTCAGGGTCTGAATCTGCCACAATTCCTCCTCCCACCCCCAGTACACCCCTTCCATTGCAGAGATCAAGGGTGCGGATGGCAACGTTTAGCCCCATCTTATCTTGAAAGAAATACCCGATCACTCCGCAATACACACCTCGCTGGTGAGGTTCCAGTTCATAGATGATTTCCATTGCCCTTTTCTTGGGAGCACCCGTGATAGAGCCTGGTGGAAAGGTTGCGCGGATTATCTCGGACACGGCGGTGTTACTGCCAACCCTGCCGCTGACGTAAGAAACCATTTGATAAACGGTGTCGTAGGCCTCCACTACATATAGCCTTGGCACCTCGATAGAACCATACTCGCAGAAGCGTCCCAGATCGTTTCTCATGAGATCCACGATCATGGTGTTTTCAGCTCTGTCTTTATCGCTCTGTTTCAGTTCCTGCCGCAACCTCCTGTCCATGTCGGCATCGCTGGATCTTTTTCTGGTTCCCTTCATCGGTTTACTCAGGATCTTGTTATGTTTGAGGCACAGGAAGAGTTCCGGGCTACCCGAAATAACTGCACCATGGCCCAGATTGATGAAAGCTGCATATGCGACCGGCTGGACTTGTTTCAGGCGTAAGTACAGGTCAAAAAGGTCTTCCAGATAAGAAAAATAGACCCTTTGGGTGTAGTTGATCTGATAGACGTCCCCTGCCCTGATATAATCGAGCACGCGACGCACATTTTCCAGATACGTGGTCTTGCTTTGATTAAATCCTATGGCCCTGCCGGCAAACTGCCGCTTGCCGTCCACACTGGAGCCCGGCAATGAGACAGGCCCGTCTTTCTGCCAACAAGACCAACTCTTTTGGATGTGATCAAATTCCAGAAATCTGGGATAGGCGGCGAGGTAAATATGAGGATTTAAGGTGTCCTTGGCACCGGCAGGGGGGAGATCTTCTATCCACTGGCAGGCCTCGTAGCCCACATAACCTGCCACAAAATAGTGTCGTGAATTTGAGGATATAAAGGAAAAAAAATCGTCCTTGTTGAGATCGTGTATGTCTCCCCTGAGGACCTTCTCTGGCTCCCAGGCAACAAAGGAATGCCGGTTTGCAAAGGAAGGTTTCTGAGTTTCCAGGAAGATGGCGCCTGGCTCGCGGCATACAGACCTGAAAACCTCACAAGGAGAAGCATCAGTCTTGATACACGTCTTTTCTAAGGCTGCCCCCCACTGTCTGACTTGGCTATGCCCTCTTTGCAACTGTTTTGCCAGAATCCCGTCCCTGATGGAGCGCCACGAGTCTTTCCTAACCAGGCCCCTCTACGTGTTCCCGCCACCATGGGCTGTTGCTGAAAAGCACTGTCTAACTCTAATCCACTTCTCGTTCTATTTTGACTGTGCAAACCTTGTATTCCGGTATCTTTGAAACGGGATCAAGGGTGTCAATTGTAAGAAGATTTGCAGCGGCTTCTCGGAAATGGAACGGGATAAAAACAACATGTCGGGGACATCTATCGGTAATATATGCCCTGATAGCGAGTTGCCCACGACGAGAGGAAACCACTACCATTGACTCATCCTCAACACCGAGTTCTTCGGCGTCATCCGGATGGATCTCCAACAACGCTTCCGGGTAGAGGCAATTCAGGCCCTTCACCCTGCGGGTCATCGTGCCGCTGTTGTAGTGTTGCAATACGCGCCCTGTGGAGAGAATGAAAGGATAGGCTTCATCCGGCAGTTCGTCGGGAGGAATGAAGTCTATGGGATGAAACAGCCCCTTGCCTCGGGCAAACCGGCCGTTATGAAGATACGATGTGCCAGGATGATCCCGGTCCGGACAAGGCCACTGAAGTCCGCCTTTCTCCAGACGATCATAGTAAATGCCGCCATATATCGGCGTGAGGGCGGCAATTTCTTCCATGATCTCCCCGGGTGAGCTATAGCTCATAGGGTACTCCATCGCATTGGCCAGTTCACAAATAATCTGCCAATCCGCCTTAGCTTGGCCTACAGGGGCAAATGCCCGCCTCACCCGCTGAACACGCCTCTCGGTATTTGTAAATGTTCCCTCCTTTTCCGCAAAACTTGCACCAGGAAGTACTACGTGCGCCAACTTGGCAGTCTCGGTCATAAATATGTCTTGCACCACCAATAAGTCCAGCCTGCCAAGGGCAGCCTTTACCTCATTGGCGTTTGGATCGCTTACAACAGGATTCTCCCCTATAATGTATAGTGCCTTGACCTTCCCGTCGAGGGCAGCGGGCCAGACCTCTGTAAGAGCCAGGCCAGGCTCACCCACGACCCTTGCCTTCCAGGCCTGTTCAAACTTCTCAATGGCCCCTCGGTCGGAAACACTTTGATAACCTGGCAGCACATTCGGAAGGGCCCCCATATCGCAGGCCCCCTGCACATTATTCTGGCCACGCAAAGGGTTTACCCCGCCTCCCTCGATCCCCACATTGCCGCACAGCATAGCCAGATTGGCAATCGACTTCACATTGTCAGTGCCAGCTGCATGTTGAGTGATGCCCATCGCATAAACAATAGAGCCATGCTCGGCCTTCGCATAGACCCGTGCGGCTTCCTTTATATCCTCAGCGGCAATACCCGTAATCTTTTCCACAAACTCAGGATCATACTTGGCCACGGTTTCCTTCAATCCGGCAAAGTCTTCTGTCCGCTCATCCACATAGGTACGGTCCCACAATCCTTCCTTGATGATAACGTGCATAAGGCCATTGAGCCACACCACATCCGTGCCCGGCCTCGGACGAAGCCAGGCATGGGCGTACTTGACCAGTTCTATTTTGCGTGGGTCGACAACAATTAGTCTCGCACCGTTCTGCGTCACAGCATGCTTAATATGCAACCCAACTATAGGATGGTTCTCTGTGGGATTGCTGCCCGTAAGCAATATGACATCGGTCTTTTCCAGTTCCCTCATCGAGTTTGTCATTGCACCACTGCCAAATGCAGCAGCCAGACCGGCCACAGTCGATGAATGTCAAAGCCGCGCACAATGATCCACGTTATTCGTCCCGATCACGGCTCGCATGAACTTCTGCATGAGGTAATTTTCCTCATTTGTACACTTGGCAGAACTCAATCCCACCAAAGCATCTGGTCCATGTCTTTGTCTCAAGTCCAAAAACCTTGTGGAGATCAGCGAAATAGCATCATTCCAGGTTGTCTCAACAAAATGCTCACCCCGTCTCACAAGAGGCATTGTGAGACGCTCCGGGTGACGAACAAATTCGTATCCGAACCTGCCTTTTACACATGTGTCTCCAAAATTAGGCGCATGGCTCGGATCAGAGGTCACCTCTACCAGGGTTCTGCCATTGACTTTCAGGGTGATATTACATCCACACCCGCAATAGGGGCAAATGGTCCTCACTTGCCTTAGCTCATCTGAAGCAACAGGAAGAGTGACATACTCTTTTACCAGCGCGCCAGTGGGACAACTGTCTACACATTTACCGCAGGAGGTGCATCTTTCGTTTTGTCTGATCACTAGGTCCAACGGCAGATCATTGTCATCAAAGTCAGTGGCACTAAGCTCCATTGCCTCGTATTCACAGCTGCTCTTGCACCGCTGGCAATAGATGCACTTGTTGGGATCAATAACTATAAAGGCATGACTTCTGTCTATCTCGTATTTGAGATGTCTTTCCGTACCCAAAACAGACAGATCCGCTCTGTATTCTACGGCAAGCCTTCGCAGTTGGCACTTAGATACTGCCACACAGCCGCAACCAAGACATCGCTGTGCCTCTGATCGAGCCGCGTCCTGTGAGTAGCCGAGGCAAATCTCACCAAAATTCGTAACACGCTCGTTGGCAGAACGTTCCGGAATCCTTTCACGCGGCTTGACCTGAATGCCCTGAAAGTTCTTCAGATCTACTTCATCGATCGCTTCGCCTCTAGTGACATTTACCTCATCCTGAGCAACACTAGTTGCTGCGCCCAGCAGATAACGATGTACGGCCTCAGCAGCTTTTCGACCGGCGGCAACCGCCTCTACAACCGTCCTCGGACCGCTTACCACGTCTCCACCTGCGAATACGCCCTTTACATTCGTCTCAAAGGTGGCCGGATCAGTAACGATTCTATTCTTGCCGGACACTGCCACCTTGCTGAGCTTGCTTTCACCGGAAACAAACGACACATCAGGGCCCTGACCGATTGCGGCAAAGATATTATCCACGTCCATCATCACTTCAGAGTCCGGAACAGGAAAGGGATGACGTCGTCCACTCTTGTCACGTTCACCGAGTTGGGTTCGGAAAACCTCAATCTGGAGGTGCCCGTCTTTTTTCATGATTCTTGAAGGGGCCGCCATAAAAAGCAGCCTGACCCCATCTGCTTCTGCTTCCCTGATCTCTCGCTCCCCGGCCGGCATCTCAAATCGACTGCGCCTGTAGAGCATAACCGCATCTTCGGCACCCATTCTCAGACAGGTCCGGGCCACATCAATAGCCGAGTTTCCGCCTCCAATTACAGCCACCCTTTTTCCGATCCTCACATCGTTGCCACTGGCTATGCTTCTCAGAAATTCTAATCCAGAAAGAGCCCCTGGCAGATCTTCGCCCTCCACCCCCAACCTTCTGTCACTCCAAGCACCTATACCGATAAAGATTGCCTCATAACCTTCCTTCCTCAGACTCTCCAGTGTAAAGTCTGTTCCCAGACGCTGTCCCGTACGAACCTGAATGCCAGTTTCAAGTATGCTTCCTATTTCTTCTGTAAGAATCTTCTTTGGAAGACGATACTCGGGTATGCCATAACGCAGCATCCCACCCAGTTCGGGCATGGCCTCCAAAACCGTAACCGCATGACCGTTGCGAGCCACATAGTATGCGGCGGAAAGCCCCGCAGGCCCACCGCCAATGATGGCTACACGATGCCCGGTAGGTGGTGTGGGCTCAGAAATATCTCCTTGCCTACTTAGCAAGGCATGGTCTGCCACAAACCGTTTGAGATGGTTGATGGCCAATGGCTCCTCAACCAGCATCCTGCGGCACATGGACTCACAAGGATGTGGGCAGACCCTTCCAATGGACAACGGCAGCGGGTTCTTTTCCTTGATGAGCCTGAGTGCTTCAACGTATTCGCCTCGAGCAATAAGGCTAATATAGCCCTGGATATTAATACCTGCCGGGCACGTCAAGGAACAAGGAGAGATGCAGTCTCCATAGTGTCGACACAGCTTCAGCTCCAGGACATGTTTGCGGTGTGATAGGACAGAATCGCTCTGAGTGTTTATAACCATCCCGTGTTCCACTGACGTTGAACAGGCAGGCACCAATGCCTTCGTTCCCTCAATCTCAACGACACATATTTGACACGGGTGGTCCGCCTGAGGCAGACACAAGGTAGGGATATCAATACCCGCACGCGATGCAGCATCCAGAATGGTCCTTCCAGCCTCAACCCACACAGTTTGATGATCTATTATGACTTTTACTCTATTTGCCATGTGCCTGTTGCCGCGGGCCTTGAGCCAAGGATTTTGGGGCTCCGGCACCTGTATACACCCCTAAAACGAAGTATAATATATGGTACAGCCTACTAGCTATTAAGCGGTGTGGAATTGAGCCTGGCAAAGCGTTGACGCCAGGGCGAGGTTGGCAGGCAAGGCCTATGAGTTCACTCACAGCTCCAACCATGAATCAGAATACAGGGAATGACCCAAGAGCACCTTTGCGGTTTTTACGTAGTCTTGAGCTTCTTTGCCGACATTTCCCAGGTCTGGTTCATCCCCGTCTGACACTTGATGAATCAAGGTCATGATTTCCGGCCGCTTACCCCGCGCGAACTCGTGGAGCTCCTTGTCAAAGGCGTCTACGATACAAGATTTCATGCCGAACTTTTCGAGCATGATCATATAAGTCTGGTTCAGGATAGGACGAAGATGCTCGGGTGCGCCATTAGAGACATTAGAAAGACCACAAGTTGACCTGCAACCAGGGGCCAGCACTTCTGCAATCATATCCAGCTCTGACATAAACTGATTACACTCCAACAACTGATTCTGCTGAACATTAACAGGTGTTATGATCGGATCGACCCAAATGTCTTCGCCTGCCATCCCTGCTTCTGCGGCCCTATGGAGTATGTCGGCCACCAGGGCACCTCGCTCGGCCGCATCCCTGGGCATCCCTTCAGGCCCCCAAAGCAAAGCGACCATGCCTGCGTCATATTTTGTTACAAGAGGAATCTGCGCCTCCATCCTTTCAGGTCGGCACATAATAGAATTAATAACAGCCTTACCCTGTCTGTTCCTATACGCCTTTAGACCCGCCTCAATCGCATTTACGTTGGTCGTGTCGAGATATAGGGGGAGATCCACCACTTCCTGCACGGTCTTAACCATCCACGCCATCAATTCTTCCCCGCCCTTTCTGGCCGGCCCCAGATTGATGTCAATGTAGTCCACTCCTGCCTCTGCTTCGGCTACAGCAAGCTCTTGTATCGGCTTCACATCTCTGTCCTTCATTGCTTGACCGATTCTCTTGACCATTACGTTCAGATTTTCACCGATCAAAATCATGGAATCTCCTCACCCTGCCTTCCATTCTTTCAGATAAGCCGGTATATGGGCCGACTCTCTCGGTCCGACCAGAACCTCCCAGTCGCCAAGTTCTTCTTCCAGGTCTCCCAGGATGGCCGCGGCATAGCCTGGTATAACAACCTTCTTGTGCCTCACCCTGTCCGTGATGCCAGATTTTTTCATAGACACGCCTACCACATCCCCAACAAACTTGCCCGCTGCCCAAGCAGTCATCACTGACAGACCTTCTGTGTCCACTACCAGCAGCCACGCTGGCACACGGCTGGCTTCGATTTCGCCTGACACGATAAAGTACGTGAGAGAAAAATTGCTAGTTACCAAAACCGGGGAATCTTCATTAGGCCCCCCGATTTCATAGATACCCGCAGAGGTAGCCATTGGGCGTTGCGGATCTGTATAGATATTCATACGGGCCAGCAGCAAAGGAAACAAGCTGTGTCCCTGCAAATCTGAAAGTACAATGATACCGCCATACTTCGCTACAAACATGGAAGCAATCAATGTCTCTCGCATCAGGTCATGTGTCATCTCACACGGCAACGTAATGGTCGGAAAGCCAAGAGGTCTGTATTTCTTGAGTAGTGCCCCTCGGCGGATGAATATCTGATCTTCAAAGGCCTTTCTGACACCGCGTGCCCCTGAGTCAATGACCAGATCATTCAGGCCGGCCGCCGTTAACTTTGAGGTCAACTCTGAGACTTCGTCAAGATCACTGCCTCTTACTGCCAGGGGACATCCATGCTCTTTGGACAGTCCTGACATGGCATCTGCATTTTCCTTGGTAGCTGCGTAGATGAGAGGCTTACTATCTGCGCATGCCCTCAGACCGGCCTCCATCACACCAGAGTCCTCAGTCATCAGAATAATGCCACCGTCTGTTTCATCTTTTACCTTTGTGGCCAAGGCCTCAAACTTACCGGCATCACCAGTTAGCGATTTTACGGCTACAAGGTCCGCTCTCAAGGTAAGGCCCACCCGCTCATATTCCAATGTCTTGAAACGCTCAAGCCGGCCGGACACCTCTTCGTCACCCATCTCATCTGTGACAAGCACGGCAATGCCGGGCGGATTCACAAAGGTCTTTTCATGGCGGAAGAGTACGGTCTCGCCACCGGTCTTGAGTCTCCTCTCCCCCGTGCCGATCTCCACTACCCTGATGGGAGGTGCCGCAGCATCGGCGAGTTCCGCCTTGGCCTCTTCTGAAACGTAAGGGCAACTGGCCAGCTCTGCCTTGCCTGCCGCTAGATTCATGGCAAAGGCCAAACACGTAGGCACCCCGCATTCTCCGCAATTGGTTTTCGGCAAAAGTTTGTAAATCTGAATCCCTGTCAGAGCCATGTCATTCCTCCGTTGCTAGTCATTGGTGATTGGTTAATGTCAAATGTGAAATGATAAATGGCCCTACGTGTCCGTCAGAAAATCTCCCACCAGGCTCCTGATCAATTCAACTGCGTCTGGATGCCGCATGACCAGGATGTCAGCACCCGAGAGAAGAAATAACCACGCAGTCATAGCCTCAAGGAGAGTGCCCCTCTTTGCTGGATCACCCAGCAGAGGAGCATCTTCGTGGCTTAGTTTTACCTCCTTAATCTTCCAGACCTCCTTGGCCAAATTGCATACAATAGGAAACTGAAGCCGCTCATCCTCCTGAGTCAGGGCGGCCATTCGGATACGTTCCATGACCGAATAACAGTACTCCAAGCCGTAGCCAAGAGATGAAACTGTGGGATCTATCAGGATCTTTTCATCCGGTACCCCGAGATTCCCCAACAGGATGTTAAGCTGCTTGGCCAGGTTGATGTCGATGGGTGTTGATGCAGCAACAGTATGCTGGTAGGCAATGGCTGCCGCCCCCAAAGCCTTGTGACTTCCCTCCTCCACAGGACCGAGAATGAGGTCTTCTTCTGCGCAGGCCTCTGCAATTATCTTCAAGACCTCCGTATCCTTTTCCAGATTTCCACTGCCCCACACAATAAGGGGAACCTGGATGGCAGCCGCCACCTTTTTGGTCACCTCAGCGGCCTGCTCGGCCGATGTATCCTGAGCATTAGGGTCTGTACTTGCCAGTTGCAATGCAACCATTTCTGCGCCGTATAACTCCACGCATTTTTTTGCCCATGCAGCGGGATCTTCTATTACATCCGCAAAAGGGTCCAGTGCTGCTTGCGGCCACTCCTCTGGGGGTGTGTCACAGACCTCCATGGCTATCTTTGGCGGGTGGGGCATATTACCCTCAAAGAGACAAAAAGGATAACATGTCTGTCCTCCCACAATAAGGGGGTTTGCTTGCTTTCCGAGCGGTATCTCCTTAATTGTAGCGTTATACGATATCTTTGGCGTCTCAAATGCCATATCCACACCTCCCCCTAAAGTCCTACCTCATCCAAGATTGGAGGGATCTTGCTTTCCCAGCCCATGGCCATGATATGAACCCCCTCACAAAGATCCTTCATCTCCTTGATTAAACGAACGGCAATGTTTATACTGACCTGGGCCTTGTCTTCAGCCCCCTTCAACTCCTGAATCAAAGCTTCCGGCACAAAGACGCCTGCCACATTCTTGTTCATGTAGCGGGCCATACCCACTGACTTGAGCAGTATGATTCCTCCCAAGACCTTTGTACCAAACCCCTTGACGCGCTTCATGAACTTTTCAAAGCTGTCCAGGTCATAGACCCCTTGGGTTTGAAAAAACTTTGCACCCGCCTCAATCTTTTTTTCCATCTTTATGATCTGAAGGTCCATGGCAGCCTCGTTGTCCGCTCCCGGATTTACGACTGCCCCTGGGAAAAGGTCAGGCGATCCCTTGAGTTCATTGCCTGCCAAATCATATCCGGAGTTCAACTTCCCTATTGTCTCTAAAAGCGTCACAGAGTCCAGTTCAAACACACCTCTAGCCTTAGGGTGATCCCCTAGGGCAGGATGGTCTCCGGTGAGGGCCAGGACGTTTCTGATCCCAAGCACCCAGCCACTAAGGAGGTCCGATTGAAGAGCCAGGAGGTTCCGATCCCTGCAAGTGACTTGAAAGATGGGGTCAATGCCGATATCCGTCAATAGATGACAAACGGCCATGGAACCCAGGCGCATGACCGAGCTCTGCAAGTCAGTAACGTTAATGGCATCAACGCGATCCTTGATGATTTCTCCGTCCTTCAACAAATGCTCTACATCGGTCCCCTTGCCGGGTCCCACCTCAGCGGTAACCACAAATTTTCCAGCTTCTAAGGCTTCTCTAAAAGTCATGATGGCACCTCTTGCCGCAGATCTTCTCTAACTACCCTGCCAGGGTGGATGGGCCAGTCCTTTACCTGGGGTTTTTCCTTGAGATGTTGTAATAGGTTCAAACGCTTCAAGGCGTGATATATCTCCTGCCAGGCACAAGGAAGATCCTTGGAAACTTCACACCGTCCCCCTGATGCGCCGCCACAGGCCCCGTTCAGAAGGCCCTTGGCACAGCGGGTTACCGGACAGATGCCGCCGGTCTTCCAAAGGATACAATCCCCACAGGCCATACACATTTCACTCCATACACCCGGTTCTTCCTCAATCCCTATGAACTGGGTGTTCAGGGCTGGCAGGACAGGCCTCTCAACGAAACGGCTGGCAACCGCCTGAACACCATTACCACAGGCCACGGATAGTATTGCTTCACAGTCTTGGACCTTGTCTTCCAAACGATCAATAAACCGTGCAGCGCACTGTCGAGGGGTAACGGCCCTATCAACAACCATATCCTCATTCTCAGAAAGAAGTGCGTCAGCAAGCTTATCAACCTCATCACGCCCTCCTGCCGAGCAAAATGTGACGCAGGTGCCGCATCCTACCAAGAGGATCTTGCTGTATGAGCCGATCATATCCTGTATTTGTTCAAACGGTTTCTGCTTAGCAATGATCATAATATACCTCCTTGAACCTATTCCTACACAGGGAGTGATACAAGGAATGTCGTACCTTCTCCAAGCTTGCTTTCCACGTGGATTGAACCATTGTGCGCATCCACAATTCCCTTGACTATCGAAAGACCAAGGCCCGAACCTGAAATACTCCTGGTTTGCTCGGTCTTGATACGGTAGAACTTCTCAAAAATCCGGTCAATATCCTCTGGCGGGATCCCAATGCCGCTATCTACTACCTTAAACTGCACATCTTTGCCTGCCCTCTTCAAGGCAGCATTTACGTTTCCCCCTTTTGGTGTGTACTTGATGGCATTGCTCAGCAGATTGACAAAGATCACCTCTATACCACCCCGGTCGCCATTGAAGAGTGGCAGTTCCTCTTCAATTTCGCATTTCATGGCAATTCCTTTTTCTTCGGCCGACAGGCGCATAAGTTCAACGGTTCTTTGCAGAATTTCTCCCAGATCCAGACTTTCGATCTTCTGGATTGATTTGCCTTCCTCCATGCGCCTATAGTCCAGTATGTCGTTGACCAGGGTGATCATCCCCTTGGTCTTATCCTTAGCCTTGGCAAGTAAACCTGTCTGTTTCGGGTTGATCTCTCCTGCCAGTCCATCAAGGACCACTGAAATCTGCATCAGCAGTGAACTCAGGGGCGCCTTAAGTTCGTGGGAAACCATGGAAAGAAAATCGGCTCTTATCTTGTCCATCGCGCTGATACTTGTGACATCATGAAACAGGCATGCAGCACCGATAACAGTTCCTTCCGTGTTCCTCACCGGATCTACGTGAACTCGTAACGTCTTGTCTCCCGTCTTGACTGTGGGTTCTTCGCCCGCCATCAGCGAAGAAAGAGAACTATCCAGTTTCATGGCCCGTATGGAAAATGACAATAACTCATCTGATTTAATGCACTCAGAAATAGGTCGACCAAACACCTCTTCCTGAGTCAAGTCAAATAGACGAGCAGCTTTTTTGTTGAGAAATACAACGTTTGTTTGCCAATCGGTGACCACAACACCATACGTGAAGCTGTCCAAAATGGACCGGAGACTCTGCCCGTCCTGCTCCACACTGCTCAAAGCAGCCTGCCTATCTCGTCTCAGCACCTTAAGTTGCCGCCTGAGTCTAAAGGTCTCTATGGCACGATTTATCTTGGTCCAGAAGCGTTCGGTGGTGAAGCTTTTGCGGATGCAATCATAGGCCCCGGCGTGCATCGCCTCAATGGCCTCCTCGCCGCAATTAGCAGACATAGTCATGATGAGGATTTCACTCCTGGCCTCTTGCAAGACGTTAATGAGGGTCAGCCCCCCCCAGCCGGGCAGCTCAAGGGAAAGGAGTATGATCTCCACATCTCCTCGCTGTTTCTGAATGATGTTGAGCGCCTCTTCAACAGACTCGGCAGTGCGAACGCGATGGCCCTCGTCCAAAAGCAGCTCACGGCATTTCTGCAAGATCGCGATATCATTTTCCACGATTAATATGTTTATGCTGGGGTTGATCAACATCGGCTCATGAATCCTTGCCCAGGAAATCCTCAACCCGTTTTACCAACTGTTCCGGTTCAACCGGCTTGGCAATGTAATCGTCCGCCTCGGTCATGAGACCCATTGTCTGGGTGTAAGCTGTCTTGAAAAGCTCCTGAGCCACGGCCGTGAGAAGGATGACAGGAATCTTGTTCAACTCAGAGTCCGCCTTGAGGACCACGCAAACGTCATAGCCGCTCATTTCAGGCATCATTACATCAAGGATCACCAAATCAGGTCTCTCAACACGCACTTTCTCGAGCCCCTCCTTTCCGTCATAGGCCGTTACAACCTCGTAGGCCTTGCTTTCCAAGAGGAGCTTAGTGGCCTCACAAAAGTCGACATCGTCATCTACCAACAGTATCTTTTTCATAACTCCACCTATGATTCCTTGCCAACTCGTTTGAGTATCTTTCCAACCCTATCTAGCAACACGCTGCTTTCGATAGGCTTCTCCACATAATCATCCACATCAAGTCGTACACCCGTCTCCAGTTCATAGCGACGCTGGCTCACTCCCTCTTGAACCGAACTGAGGATAATGATCGGCAGACGGCCATACTTGGCATGCCGCGGATCTTTAAGGGCCTTGCACACTTCAAATCCGTCCATCCTGGGCATGAGCAGATCCAGAATGAGCAAATCCGGCTGCTCTTCCTTCAGCTTGGCCAGACACTGCTCGCCATCCTCGGCCGTGACTACAGTATAGTCAGCAGACTCCAATATTATCTGCAAGGTCTCCCGCATATCCGGGTCATCATCCACCACCAAGATCTTGGCGCTTGTTTCCATGACGCACCCCCTTCAGTTGGTCATTGGTCACTGGTCATTTATCATTAGAAAAAATGCCTGAAACGCCCAAAATCAAAAAAGATCTAATAACGATCCACGATCTGCACAATCAACAATCGACAATCTTCACCGCTCACCCACCGCTTGTCATTCCTGATTTCCAAATGACAAGTGACCAGTGACGAATGACTACACTACGGGTCTTGGCATCAAACCGGCCTCTTCCACGATGCGTGGAACGATATCCTCCCAGGCCACCGCCATGATGTGAATACCATGCACCCCTTCTACCTCTGTGAGTTGTTCGATGGTCTCCAAGCAGATCTTAACTCCCTCTTCCTTAGGGTCCTTGGCATCGGCCATCCGGTCAACGATCTCCTTTGGCACACGGAGCCCAGAGACATTGCTCCGCATGTAACGAGCCATACCAACGGACTTAATCGGTATCAGACCTGCAAGGATATGGGTTTTCTGATGCAGCCCCCTGTCTCTGGCCATCCTCATCCATTCAACAAACATCGGCACGTCAAAGATGCCCTGAGTCTGAATGAAATCTGCACCAGCGCTGACCTTCTTGGCCAAACGGGTGACCCTGAACTCAAAGGGATCGGCAAAGGGGTTGGCCGCTGCCCCAATGAAAAAGGGCACATCCCCAGAGATCTCTTCATTGTTAAGGAACTTATGTTCATCCCGCATGGCCTTTACCATCTGAATAAACTGGATGGAATCTATGTCATAGACTCCTTTTGCCGTAGGATGGTTGCCAAACCTCTGATGATCACCGGAAAGGCAAAGCACATTGCGAATCCCCAAGGCAGTCGCCCCTAAGATATCACTTTGCAGGGCGAGACGATTCCGGTCTCTCACTACCATCTGAAGGACCGGCTCAACGCCGAGTTCTCTTAATAGAACGCAGCCACTCAGGCTTGACATGCGCACGATAGCCGTCTGGTTGTCTGTTACGTTCAAGGCGTCACAGCAAAACTTAAGGAGTTCCCCTTTTCTCCGAATGACCTTGGGAGAACTCCCCTTAGGGGGCCCAGCCTCAGCAGTTACAGCAAACTGGCCGCTTTCCAATATTCTTTCCAAATTACTCCCTGACTTCATAACCTGAGATCCTCTCTGATCAACTTTCTGGGTCCCCCGTGTCCGGCCGGTGACCAGTCTTTAACAGGAAAGATTTCTTCCAGCATCTCCAGCCGATTTAGCTGGGCGAGCCGATCAATAATCAATTGCCAGACACAATCCACTTCTTTGCTGATTTCGCATTTGCCATTCATAGACCCACCACACGGACCATTGAGAAGCTGCTTGGAGCACCTGGCAATAGGACAAAGGCCAGCTGTTTTATCCAAGATACAGTTTCCGCAGCCAGCACAACGTTCTGACCACACCCCCAACTGCTCGGTCACGCCCAAGAAGGTAGTATTACAACCCGGCAGGATCACCTTATCAGAAAAACGTTCGGCCAGCAGTTGTACGCCGGCCCCGCAAGCCAGGGAAAGCACTGCGTCGCAACCCGCCACCTTATCTGCGGTCATGTCCACAAACTCAGGCTCACACTGCCTCGCGATTGCATCTTCCAAGACTTCTCCCTCATGGCCCGAGTTTTTTCTCGCCATGCGAATGGCCTGTCCAAGCTCTGACACCTGCCTCTGCCCACCAGCCATGGACATGGCAGCACAGGTTTCACATCCCAACACTAAAAGGCGGCCGTAGCCTTTGGTCATCGCATCAACCTCTTCAAATCTCTTCTGCTCTATTGTTATCATGTATTCTTTTCCTTTACGTTGAGCGGACCCGGCCAGACTCCTTCACCCTGTTGATCATATCCTCAATGAATTCCCTTTCAACAAGCCCTTGCACTGGCATACGGCCAACCCCAAGGCGCCCTCCGTCCATGCCTATGGCCTCCAGCAAAACCCTTGCATAGGCCATTCGGGCTTTTAATCTGTCTATTGTTTCTGGAAAGGAGTCCGTATCAGGCGGACACGCGGCAATAAACACTACATCAGCCCCAGACTCAAAGGCCTTCAAGATATCAGATGTGTCAATCCTCCTCACTCCGAAGACCATTACGGATACGATGTTAGGGTAATCTCGTTTCAGTTTATCCACATCGTCTGCACTGAAGTTTCCGTGCAGGTCGAAGAAACCCACGATCAAAGGCCCCTGCTGCGACGATCTTTTGATTGCGTTTTCCATGTCTTTGACAAGCTCTTTGCGAGGGTGGAGACCGATGTCAATGGCCTGGACCGGACACTCGAGGGCGCACATGCCACACGCCTGGCACGCAAAAGGATCGATGGCAATTTCTCCCATCTTGTTGGTGGTCGGTATGCCCAGGGGACAAACCCTAACGCACGTCAGGCAG
The DNA here is from genome assembly GCA_964502365.1 of uncultured Desulfobacterales bacterium. Classification (GTDB taxonomy): domain Bacteria; phylum Desulfobacterota; class Desulfobacteria; order Desulfobacterales. The sequence goes on from CAZCWQ010000013.1 coordinate 20,506, forward strand.
GAGACACATTTTTCCTTGTCGATTCTTGCCCCAAGATAACAATGCAGACACCTGATGGCCTCCTTGGTGGCTAGCCCCTCAGACAGGACAGATTCCACCTCATCAAAACCTTTGAGCCGATCGTTGATTGGAAGTCTAGTCCCTTTGGATCTTGAAAACTTCCTGGTCTTTTCGATAACAGCATAAGGAAGTTCTGACGGTTCAATATCTTCAGACGGCCCAGCAGCTGGCAGGTTTTTTCCCTTCAGGTACAGATCAATGCAAATAGCAGCGTTTTTGCCTGCGGCAATTGCCTGGATGGCCGTAGCAGGGCCAGTGACCGCATCGCCTCCGGCAAACACTCCCGGGTGCGTCGTAGCCAATACGCGTGGATGTTCGACAACAATAAGGTTTCCTTTCTCGGAAAGCTCAAGTTTGTTGGCCAAAAAAGATGAATCAGGAGTCTGACCAATGGCAGCAACAACCATGTCTACATCAAGTGTGAATCCAGAACCCGGTACGGGCTTCGGCGATCTTCGACCACTGGCATCCGGTTCGCCCAACTCATTCTTGATGCACCTTAGGGCCGACACTTTTCCATCTTGTCCAAGAATCTCAAGCGGGGAGGTCAAATAGGATATCTGAACACCTTCCGCAGCTGCTTCTTCTACTTCCCCTCCAGCTGCTGGCATCTCCTCTGAAGTGCGCCTGTAGAGGATGTGCACCCTTTTAGCCCCAAAGCGAAGGGCCGAGCGGGCTGAATCAACAGCCGTGTTTCCCCCACCGATAACAGCCACGCTCTTTCCCACTTTAGGATTTTCACCCTGGTTGACTGCCCGCAAAAAAGAAACTGCTGACACCACACCCTCAAATTCATCCTCACCAGCAATTCCGAGCCTGCGGTCTTTGTGCGCCCCAATAGACACAAACACCGCCTCGTATCCCTTCTCAGAAAGGTCGGCAAGATTGATCTGGTCTCCAATTCGAACCCCTGTCTTGACCTCAACACCCAGATCAACTATGGCCTGGATCTCCTCTTCCAGCACATCCTTGGGAAGGCGATATGCTGGCACACCTACTCTCAACATACCTCCCAACACAGGCAGGGCCTCAAAAATTGTCACTCGGTGACCAAGCAGAGCTAGATCATGAGCCGCTGAAAGCCCTGCAGGACCAGAGCCCACAACTGCGACCTTGTGACCGCTAGGCTTGCCCGGCAGCGCCTCTTTGTACTGGCCCGCCCATGGGCCATCAGAGGCAAAGCGTTTCAGTGCGGCTATGGCAATCGGTTCTTCTACCTGCCCCCTCTTGCAGGCATTCTCGCACGGATGGGTGCAAATGCGGCCGCATACGCCAGGCAAAGGATTCAGATTTCTTATAGAAGCATATGCCTCGGCAAACCTTCTTTCTGCAATCAGCTGAACATACTGCCTGACATCGGTCTGGATAGGACAGGCGAACCGACACGGGGGGTGGTTTACGGATGCGTATTGCTCGGCATTGGTCATAAGGGTGCTTTCATTTTACCGTGGAAAGCCACCTATTCCAGTATAGGCTCCATAGAAAGAGCGGGGTGGCCTTTTTCCTCCAGGAAAGGCAGGATTTCCTCTTCAGAAGTGCCTATGGTTTCATCGGCAATCATGTCAGGCAGGTCCGGCACGCCCACCTCTTCCGCCTGTTTCTTCAGGCGCGGTCCAATCTCTTCTTTCAACCGCTTTGGCATCCATACTAGACGTTTGATCCCTCCATCACCTACAAGCCATTTTCTTTGGGTGATATTGTATTTGCCGTGACCTACAAACCCGGGCACACTTGCACCCCCGCCCATGGTACCTGCAAGCGTGGTAAATTTCATGCCGCAGGGCGTCATGTCTGCATAATCGCGATCAACCGTCATCACGCCGTTGCACAGAGGCAGGATGGCGGCAATACATTCGCAACACCCGCAGGTCGTCATGGGGTCGTGGATGATGCTGTAGAAGTTGTAATGATCCAGGGCGCCCCGGGAAGCCTTGTACAGGAAATCATTGCACCCCTTCCACTGCCCGAGTTTCGGATCAATGCACTCGCCCTTTTCCACCGGCTGATTTGGGCCAGTGGGGTTAATCTCATAAGATGCCTTACAATCCATCCAGTTGTATGCACCACACAGCCCTGTCCTCTCGGGGCTGATGATGCACACATGGTTGGGTGCAAAAGACTGACACAGAGTGCATGAATAGTAGATTTCAGTAGTTTCATCCATCATTCCCTCTATGCGGGCATCCCGAACTGCATAGACTTCCCTGGCGTGGGCAAGGATTTCGTTGACTTTGTCCTCTTGCGTATAGAGCTTAACCTGGACCTTGTCAAAAATCGCACCAAAGTCTTCGTGAAACTTTGCGTGAAGGATAGAGCCGATGTGCTTGAGGTTCAGCCCCTTTTCTACAGCAGCCTTGGATACCCTAATCCATGCAATGTCTCTCTGGCCGATGTGCATCATCCCTTGAGCATAGTTGATAAAGTGGTGGATCTGTCTTTCCAAAATAGGTTCAAAGTCCGCTTGCATCTTTCTTCCTGCAAATTCCGCCAAGATGCAAAGAGGCAGCCTTGACCCGGGCTCGACATCAGTGATGTCAGGGCCGATCAATTCGATCTTGCCGTCTTCCACTTCGTCCATGTTCTTGGTGGTGGCCCACTCCACTGCCTGGCTCTTTCCGCCACCACACTCCAAGTAAAGATCATCTTTGCGAACACGCTCACCTTCAAAAGCCGGCCCGTAGGAAACGGGCACTGGCACTTCAGATACAGTAACCTTGAGCCCCCTTACCTCAATGGCCTTGGAAACCAGCTGATCGTACGGCACATTGGAGACTACGTGTTCATAGGTACACACACCTGTGGGAAGTATCTCAGGAATCGGGGTATCGGCAATGACAGGAAATCCAAAGTTAATAGCCCCTGCCGCCTGTGCATACCACTCATCGGTCACAAAACCCAGGGGCAAGGCAAAGGCAAAGATGCGGTCCTTATTGTAAATGAGGATCTTTCGGAACTCACCCGGACCCAACCCACCAAAGGACATGGCCGCCCTCACAGCAAAGCCCGCTGAAAAACACACAGATGTGGGATCCGGGCCAAAGGGGACCAGCCGTGTGGGCCAGCCAACCTGAACTCCAGCCTCAACCAATTGCTCTGAAAATCGCTTGCCGTCGCTTTTTGCATGCATGAACACATAGAGATTCTTGCGCTGTAGTTCCTCTGCAATATTTTTGGCTGTCTCCGAATCCGGAGCAGCCCCCAGAATAGCCGCAAATCCCGGTGCAGTCCCGTCCACAAATTCTACACCACGCTTTCTCAATATGATATCGTCCGCAGCGCCCAACCAGATCTGATTCTCGGTCACTTCTTCGCCTATGAGATAAAAGTTGGGATCTTTGAGATACCGGACCGCCTCAATGATCTCGTCGGCAAAAAGCGTTGCCATTCCAGCATCCAGGACAGGACCAAGGTACGGCAAGTGCACCTTTTCCCTTACAGGCTCCGGCAACAGCGTACGGCATCGATCCAGCACCTCTTTCATGTCGCCAACCTTATCAACGGCTATTCCTAGAATTCCGTAAATCACCGGCAGGTAGTAGGCCGTGTTGGGAAATCCCACCTTCTGGTCAGGGCCCCACTTATCAAGGGCATCCTGGTATTCCTTCTCTGCCCTTTCCACAACCTTGTGGGCCCCACGAATTGCTGCCGATGCTATGATCTTTGACATCTTATCCCCCCCTCATGAAATCGCTTCGCGATTTAATAGAATACGGCCACGCCGCCACAAAAAGGAACACACACAATTAGGCTGCATCCATCTTCTGCCGCATCTCCATATCGTAAAGGACCCTTTCTCGGGCCTTATCAATACCCAAGGCCTTGCGCTTTTTGTCGATGTGCTCAATCATCATCTTCGCCATCGTCTCAGGGTCCTTTTCAAATGCCCATTTTCCACCAAGCGTTTCCTCAAACTCATTGAACAGCAAGTCTTTCATTCGGTCGCTTCCCATGATCGGAAACGTAACACCAAAAACCGTAAAAACGCCGGAGGCCACAAAATATTGGCCGATAGAGATCGCCTTCTCGCTCATCCATTCGGGCGCACATCCAGCCGCAGGCAGATCGCTAATATCATCTCCCAGGCCACCGTCCTTGACTACCGCTGTGGCTGCCATCAGAATACGGCTGTTGTCCACACACGAACCCATATGCAGCACCGGGGGGATACCCACTGTCTCACAAACAGACGCCAGACCTTCACCGCAATACTTGGAAGCCGCTTCCGGGGTCAACAGCCCAGCCTTGCCGCATGCCATAGCAGTGCAGCCGGTGGTGAGGACAATGACGTCATTTTTGAGCAATTCCTTCACCACCGTTAAATGACCGCTGTCATGCACCGTCCTGGCGTTGTTACAGCCAACCACGCCTCCGATGCCTCTGATCCTGCCATTGATGATGTTGTCGTTCAGGGGGCGATACGAGGCCCTGAAAAGCCCCCCCAACAGGTAGTTGATGGTTTCATGGCTGAACCCCGCGACAACATCTGTCTTCTCATCGGGTATCAATACCTCGGCCGTCCGATTCGGAAAGTTTTCAACCGCTGTGCGCACAATCGTCTTAGCCGTATTAACAGCATCGTGCTCGTCGAACTCCACATGCGTGGCCCCTTCTATCTTGGCCTTTGGTGACGTGGTGATCAGTTTTGTGTGATAGCATCCAGCCACGCTGGCCACGTTCTCCATGATGCACTGAACATCTACGATCATGGCATCCACGGCCCCGGTGGTAATGGCCAGTTCCTGCTGCAGAAAGTTGCCGGCAATCGGAAATCCGTGACGCATCAGAATCTCGTTGGCCGTGCAGCACATGCCGGCCACCGTGATCCCCTTTGCTCCTTCAGACTGGGCCATCTGAATCATTTCGGGGTCTTGGCTCACCTGGGCGATCACCTCCGAAAGAAGGGGTTCGTGTCCGTGGACGATAATATTTACGTTTTCTTTCTTTAGCACTCCCAAATTCATCTTTGAAACCACAGGAACCGGTGTACCAAACAAGATATCCTGAAGCTCTGTGGCGACCATGGACCCGCCCCATCCGTCGGCAAGGGCTGCCCTGGAACCCTGAAGCATAAGATTTCTGTAGTCCTGATCGACCCCCATGTGGGTTCGATGCATAATCTCCACGACCTCTCTGTCAATGCCTCTGGGAACAATATTAAGCTTTCGCCATATCTCCTGGCGTTTCAATGGCGCCCTTTTTATGAGAGCCAATTCCCCTTCCTGCTGGCCAAATTCAGCCAACACCTTTTCCCCGACTTCAATGGCAATATCGCTCACGTCTCTGTCTGCAATCTCTATCCCGTAATCCATGGCAATTTGGTAGAGTTTCTGCTCATCTTGAATACTGTAGCCGGGTATCTTGCCCCTGGCGGCAGCCAAGAACACCTCTGCCACTCCGCGGGCATGGTCCGAATGCGCGGCAGACCCCGCAGCGATCATCCTGGCAAAGTTTCGAGCCGATATGGTTTCAGCTGTAGCACCACAGAGGCCGATGCGCGGTTTAAGTTTCTCAGAATCCTTCCCTTTCTTTTTGGGCGCGGGCACCCGGCATGGCCCCATGGCACAGTTTCGGCAGCAACTGCCTTCTGCGCCGATGGGACACGGTTTCATTTTTTGTGCGCGGTCAAAGACTGTCTCGATACCATCGGCAGCCGCCTTTTCCAGCATTCTCCGTGCCGCCGGATCCACAGTCCTGTCAACAGATTCTGTCATGACAATTCCCTCCGTTAGTCAGAAACAGGTCAAGAGTTATGGATGAATGCCAACCTCTATGCCGGGTTCTTGCGCTTCTCACTTCCGAACCAGTCACTCGAATACCAGTACCTTTCACCACTTTGAAGATATTTGAGCATGTCCTTGCGACCGGTCAACTTGTGGCGCCAGTCCACCTTTTCTTCGGGTTTGCCCGGCTCAAAGGTCTCTCCAAGAACTTCGACTTCTTTGCTATCAAAAGACTTCTTCTTGATCAAGGGATCACTCATTTTCGTGGTCTCCCTTCTAAATAGGTTGATCTCTATAGTCCTGCCGCCATCCTGGCTGACTCCACAGTGTTTTTCATGAGCATGGTAATCGTCATGGGACCCACGCCACCCGGTACCGGGGTAATGGCTGCTGCCTTCTCCTGCACCTCATCAAAGTCGACATCACCGGCCAGAATGGCCTTTCCTTCAGGGGTCTTTCCGATTCGATTGACACCCACGTCAATGACCACTACGCCTTGCTTAACCATGTCACCAGTGATGGTCTTGGGTTGCCCTACGGCCACGATCAAAATATCAGCCGCTCTCGTAAAGGCCCCTAAATCTTTGGTCTTTGTGTGACAAAGGGTCACTGTAGCGTTTCCGCCAGGAGGTGGTTGCAACATCAAGTTGGCTATCGGCTTGCCAACGATGTTGCTCCTGCCAACAACCACCACGTGTTTGCCCTCAGTGGTAATGTCTGAGCGTTTCAGCAATTCCATGATCCCGTGCGGCGTGCACGGAAGAAAGCGCCCTGTGCCGATCATCAGTTTGCCAACGTTTACCGGATGAAAGCAGTCCACGTCCTTGTCCGGACTAATGGCATAGATGACCCGTGTGGCATCGATATGCTTCGGCAGGGGAAGTTGCACCAGTACCCCGTGAATCTTAGAATCCTTATTCAACTTTTCCACTAGGGCCAACAAATCAGCCTCAGAGGTCTCTGCGGGCAGATCGGTCCTCTCAGAGTAGATGCCAAGCTTGTTGCAGGCCTTTTCCTTTTGTCCTACATACACCTTTGAACCGGGGTCCTCCCCCACCAAGATCGTCGCCAAACCGGGTGTCACGCCGTGCTTTTCTTTAAGCTCAGTGATTTCCCTGGTGATTTCTTCCCTAATCTGTTTGGAGATCTCTGTTCCTTTAATTAGCTGTGCTGCCATAATAAACCTCCCTTCTGCCCATTTGTCATCTGATATAAACGCCTTCTACGGCCCGGCGCGTTTCCTCCAGAAACCCTCGGTCAACCTCGCAAGGCTCACAGTCATAACTGTTTGGGCAGACATCCAAGGCCAGGTCTCCCATGTGCATCCGACGATCCCCTGGCGGACCCGGATTGCCTGCCATTTCTATGCAGCCCGTCGGACAGATGTAGGTGCAGGTGCCGCATCCAATGCAGACATTCGAATTAATGCCAAACGGTGTATTCACCTCACGCTCAATACCCCGGCTGGCAAAGCCAATGGCGCTAACACCCACCATCTGCTCACACGCACGAACGCACAGACCGCACAATATGCATCGTTGGTCTTCCTTTTTCTCGAATCGAGACCTGTTGATCCCCATCTTTTCAGCCAACTGTTGCATCCCCGGCACATCAGGGCACCTGGCCAGAAGCAGTTCCATGACCATCTTACGTGTCTCTATGACACGATCGCTGGCAGTTAGGACCGTCAGTCCCTGTTGTGCTGGGTAATTGCACGAAGTCACAAGTCTGGAACGACCGTCCCTGATCACCTCAACCATGCACAAACGGCAGGACCCGAATGGTTCTAAGGCCTCGTGGTAACACAGCGTTGGAACAAGAATCCCCAACTGCTTCGCTGCATCGAGAACGGGCGTATGACGATTTACGTGAATTATCTGCCCATCTATAGTCAACGTAACCATCATTTCATCTTATAAGCACTGCCTCCTGTTTACACAAGCTGAAACATATGCCGCACCTGATACACTTGTCAGTATCTATCACATGAGGCTTCTTCTTTTCTCCGGAAACAGCCTCCTCAGGGCACTTCACACGGCATAAGGTGCAACCATTGCACAGTCTTTCATCAATGAAGTATTCAAACAGATTTCGGCACACACCGGCCCGGCATTTCTTGTCATAGATATGGGCCTCATATTCATCCCGAAAATACCGAATTGTACCCACCACCGGATTCGGCGCTGTGCCGCCCAGGCCACACAAAGAAGCATCGACCATAAAGGAAGCAAGCCTTTGCAATAGTTCCAGGTCTCCCTCTTGGCCTTGACCTTCGCAGATATTTGACAGTATCTCATGCATCTGTTTGAGCCCCTCACGGCATGGCACGCACTTGCCGCACGATTCATACATGAGGAAGTTAATAAAATATTTCGCCGTATCCACCATGCAGTTGTTCTCGTCCATGACGATCATACCGCCCGAGCCCATTATGGCACCCAATTGCTTCAAGCTGTCATAATCCACAGACATGTCTGTCTTATTCATGGGAATGCAGCCACCTGAAGGCCCGCCCGTTTGAACCGCCTTAAACTCCTTGTCCCTTTTTATCCCTCCGCCAATGTCGAAAATGATCTCGCCAAGGGTGACGCCCATGGGAACTTCCACGAGGCCCGTATTGCGCACCTTGCCCACCAGAGAGAATATCTTCGTCCCCTTGCTCGTGTCAGTGCCGGTATCAGCATACCACTCTGCTCCGCGATTAATGATAAGAGGCACGTTGGCCCATGTCTCCACATTGTTCAACGTGCTCGGCCTGTCCCACAGACCGTTTTCAACAGTATGGACATATTTGGCCCTGGGCTCGCCGACTCTGCCTTCAAGAGAATTCATTAGTGCAGTGGATTCACCACACACAAAGGCACCGGCCCCCCTGTTTATCCGTATGGTAAAATCAAAACCCGTGCCCAAGATGTCTTGGCCCAACAGCCCCAGCGACTCAGCCTGCTTAATAGCCTTTGACAAGTGCTCGACAGCAATCGGATACTCATCCCTAACATAAATAAAGCCCTCGTGAGCACCAATGGCATAGGCCCCTATGATCATGCCTTCGATAATACTGTGTGGATCGCCCTCCATCAGACTTCGGTCCATAAAGGCCCCAGGGTCTCCCTCATCACCATTGGCTATCACATATTTGATAATTCCCGGGGCCTCACGGCATGAGCGCCATTTTCTGCCGGTAGGAAAACCTCCACCGCCACGGCCTCGCAACCCCGACGCCTCCACCACCTCGACAATTCCCATCGGCTTCATGGTGGTCAGAGCCTTGGCAAGCGCTGCATATCCACCTGGTGCCAGACAATCCTCAATGTCCGTTGGATCTATCTTGCCAGTGTTATGGGAGACTGTCTTGCTTTGGTGCTGGTAAAAAGGGATATCTGCTTCGCGCCGGATCTTTTCTCCGCTTTTGGGATCGCGATATAATAATCGATCCAGAACCTCGCCCTTCACAATCGTTTCGGACAGAATCTCAGGGACGTCTTTAGGCTTAACCTTCTGGTAGAGGATATTGTCAGGCTCAATAACCATCACAGAGCCGATCTGACAAAAACCGTGGCAGCCCGTTTTCTTGATGGTTACCTTGTCGTCAAGGTTTCCTTCCCTGACCTGATTCTCCAACGCCTCGGCCACCTTCGACGAACCTCTCCCACGGCACCCTGTGTTGCAAAGTCGAATAACCTTCTTGCCAACATCGCGTTTGTGGACGATCGATTCTCTGTAGAGCTCCAGTTGTGAACTGCTTTTAATCTTTCCCATCTTCTCCAGAACCCGATCCTGTAGAGTAAGCAGACAATATCTTTTCAACACGGCCGGGTCTCACAGCGCCATAATAGTCCTCACCCACCATGGTAACCGGAGCTAGCGCACAGGTACCCACACAGTTGACCGTCTCCAGGGAAAACATCCTGTCCTCGGTTGTCTCGCCTTCAGTGATACCCAAAGTGCGCTCGATCTGCTCCAGGTTTTGCCCAGCGCCGTTGAGATGGCAGGCCGTCCCCAGACAAACCTTCACAATATGGCGCCCCCTCGGCTCCAGGCTAAAGGACTTGTAGAATGTGGCTATGTAATAAATCCGAGATAAAGGAACTTCCAGCTTTCTGCCAACATATTGAAGCGTTTCCTGAGGCATGTAATTCTCCAAGCGCTGAACGTCCTGCAAAATACCTATCAACGCATCATGCCGATATCCGTACCTGTCCAGTACATTATCAACCTTGTCCAATGTCATTCTGTTCTCCGACCCCTTGAGACCTTTGCAGAACCTCGGAAAGCTCTCTCCTTTGGACCTACTACGAAGACGGCCGAGTATGTTTCCTCCAGCACGGCATAGTATGTGACCCACAAAACCCTTCTCTTACCTTTAGAAACATTGTCCTGCGACACAAATCCTGTAAGTAAGGATTTACTTGCTCTAGCTTCTTCAAAAACCCTTCATCCACATAGCCCTGGTCCATGGCCATTTTTCTGAGCTCCGTGGCCACTCGACTGAATTTTATCTCCTGAGGACACACGAAGAAACACGAGTTGCACAGACAGCAAAACCAGATTAGATCCGAGCTGAGCACCTCCTTGCGCATTCCCAGCAAGATCATGTGAATCATGCGCCTGGGATCAAAGTCCTCAATCACTTCATGGACAGGGCATATCCCTGTACAAGACCCACAAGTATAACAAGGCTTGATCTCTTCCAAACCTATCTTCTCAGCAACCTCATCCTTGAAATACGGGTCCAGATCGTCAAAAAACAAATCTTCTGCTGTGTCATTTGTCATTTTGTTTCCCTACAAATGGTCATTGGTCATCTGTTGATAATGCACACAATTTTATCTTAAGAACCGTCAATAGCCACTCACCAACCACCAGCCGGCTAGCAATAACTAATGACCAGTGACTAATGACTAATGACTACTAACCAATCAACCTATCAGCTTCTATGAGACCCTTCTTCTCAAGTTTCTTGAAATAATCAACCACATCCTCTGAAGAAACATCCAAAAGCCCGGCCAGCTCACCCACTTCACGGGGGGTTTCCTGCAAATACAAAAGCAGCCCGTTGGTAGCTATTTCACCTGCAAGGGCCTTGTCCAGATCCGCGTGCAGCTTATGATCACGCGGGATTTCCCGATATGTCCCTTCGTGTTTCATATATTTTGCCTGCCTGGCAAAGACCATTCTCAGGCGCCTGCCTTCCAAGGCCATCTTGGCAGCCTTAAGCTTCACCGTCAGGTCCTTATGGTCCAGGTTCTCACTTGACCCAAGAGGTCCAAGCTTTTTGATCCGGTTTGTAAAGTCAGTAATAACTCTTACAAAGCGCGGCGCTTCAGCCGCAGACACCCACTCCAGCGATAATCTGTCCGGATTAACCTTGAGATCTTTGAGAATACGGGTAACCAGAGTGTGTTTGTTTATGGCTTCGTAATTACCGTCCCGGTAATGGCATTCGCCCAAGTGTCAGCCGCCCACAAACACACCGTCGGCCCCATTGACAAAGCCGTCTATGAGAAACATGGCGTCTATCCGCCCTGTGCACATCACTCGGATAACACGCACATGGGGGGGATACTGAAAACGAGACACCCCAGCAGCGTCTGCCGCTGCATAACAGCACCAATGGCACAAAAAACCCAGAAGCCTCGGTTCAAATTTCTCCCTTGCCATTTTCATACTCAATTCGCATCAGTGATTATCTGCCGAAGGACCGGGTACCGGATCACCGATCCGATCGGGTTTGAGGACGAAATGGTCGTACTGTTGTTGTTAATGTTATTTGACACGGTTAGAATAACCCTTTCACTTTTCCGGTATTTGCATCCACGTCAACTTTGCGAAAGGCCGGATTTGAGCACGTTCCAGGCATGAGGCTGATAGCACCCGCGCAGGGACACAGAAACTTGGCCCCAGAGTATATCAGCACGTCCCGAATGGGCAACGCCCAACCCCTGGGAACGCCCTTTACGGCCGGATCGTGGCTCAGACTAAGATGGGTCTTCACCATCATCGTTGTATAGTCATCATACTTGGAATCACGCTCAAGCATCTTGGCCTTGGCCTCGGCCTCTGGGGTCCAGGCCACGCCATCTGCGCCATAAACAACCTTGGAGATCTTTTCAACCCGCTCTCTGAGTTTCATCTCCACAGGGTACAGGAACTTGAATGCGTTTTCCTCCTCGCAGGCATCTTTTACGGCATCAGCCAGCTCAAGGGCACCATCACCTCCATCCGCCCAATGAGTCGATACAGCGCACCGAGCACCAGCGGCCGTAGCAGCCTTTCGCACCATGGCAATTTCATCCTGAGTATCGGTAGCAAAACAGTTGACGCACACAACCGGATTTATACCCGCCGTCTTAATAATGTTGATGTGATGCAACATATTGGGAAGCCCTTTTTCGAGCAGTTCGAGGTTTTCCTTCGTGTAAACTTCAGGCAATGCGAGGCCGGCGACCACTTTCGGACCTCCTCCGTGCATCTTTAAGGCCCGAATCGTTGAGGTAAGCACCGACACGTGAGGCTTGAGACCGCTATATCTGCACTTGACGTTCCAGAATTTCTCAAATCCGATATCAGCACCGAACCCGCTTTCGGTCACATGATAGTCAAACATCTTCAGGCCGATCCTGTCTGCAATAATGGAGGACTGTCCAACCGCAATGTTGGCAAAAGGGCCGGCATGGATCATACAAGGCTGGTACTCAACAGTGCTCATGAGCGTTGGGTTGATCGTATTGCGCATCCATGCAGTCATTGCACCGCCCACTTCCAGGTCGTCCGTGGTCACCGCGTTGCCGCTTTTGTCAAAAGCTACGGTGATATTGTTCAATTTTTCACGCAGGTCTGCCAAGTCCTTCACTATCGACAAAATAGCCATGAGTTCTGAACTCACTGCAATTCCGAACTTGGACTGCATCATGAATCCGTCCATGCGTCCACCGATACCTATGATTATATTGCGAAGGCTCTGCGCACAGAAGTCCAGAATCCAGCCCATCTCCACCCGGGTAGGGTCGATCTCAAGCCTACGCATATTGGTGAGCCTTTGCAGTTGCTCATCATTATAGTTGCGCTCGTGCTGCATGCGGGCTGTGAGTGCTACCATGGCCAGATTATGGGCATTCATAATATCATTGATATCTCCGGTCAGGCCCATTGAAAACTCGGTCATGGGAATCACAAGTGCCCTGCCCCCACCTGCTGCGGTTCCCTTGATATTCATGGTAGGCCCGCCTGACGGCTGGCGAAGACAGCCGCCTACATTCAATTTGCGCTTGCCCATGCCCTCCATGAGACCCACGGAGGTGGTACTTTTTCCCTCACCAAGAGGGGTGGGGGTAATGGCTGTCACCTCAATGTACTTCCCATCCGGCTTGTCTTTGAGCCGGTCGATGATTTTCATGAAGTCAAGCTTACACAGCTTGCCGTATGGAATGACTTCATCTTTTTTCACTCCGAGTTTTTCCCGCCATTCGTCCGGTGTCGGCATCTCTTTTTCCGCATCTTCGGAAATCTGCCAGTCTTTGTACTTCGTTGGGTCAAGGGACATGGAAATCCTCCTTTCGTCACTTCTTCTGTCTACTGTCTAAGCCCTTTCGAACAAACGCCTTTAACTCATTCGGAGAAAAAGGCTTCACTAGATAGCTAACGGCTCGCCCTTTGCCAATCGCCTCTGTTTCCAAATCGATAGAGGTGTTTCCTGTAATGACTATCTTGATAATCCCTGGATTTATCTGATTCATTTGATCCATAACATCAAAACCGGAGGTACCCGGCATATCGATATCAATCAAAGCCACATCTGGCCTGATTTGTCTTGCCTTCATCAGCCCACTTTCTCCGTCTCGGGCAGTCTCCACTTGATATCCCGCCCTAGTCAAGGCCTGATGACACGAATCTGTAATGCATTCTTCATCATCGATAATCAAGATGACCTCGCCACAGGGTGATGTGGGCATAGTCTCCTCGCGCATAGCAAAAGCTTTCAGAGTTTGCTAAGCGCAAGTTCCGTACCAACCCACACCCGAAAGGGCCGGCATGGAAGAGACTCCGGCAAGATCAGCAATATTGCGACTAATTGTGAAGTCAAAAGTTGGCGAAGGTTTATCCATCGGGATGTTTGCCGGGGAATTTTCCTCCGGTAGCGGGTCGAAATACCTCGGCATAATCACCATTGTTACCAGATAAAGCAGTCAACGATTCCACCGCCTATCAGTTGCAACGAAAGTATGACCCCAGCCGGTTTTTTTGAAATTGGTCGCTCTCTATACCAGATACGTAGGCAAATTGTCAAGACGCACTTCCCAGCAGGAATTCTCATCTGGGTGTCAGCTTGCATCCGGTACGTATCCACTGCCCGTCATCATCCGGTTATTCACCAATCGCTTCCCTCATTGAAGATGCCTGCGGCAAACTCCGGTAATGCGCTCCTGTCACCGGTTCGAGAGCTCAAATGAGAATTGACGCAATTTTCTTCTATGCTTGACAAATATCTTGGATGTCGGATAGGGTGAAGTAATATTTCAATAGCAGGAAGGGCTTAGGATATGCCGAGATTAACTCTCAAACTGGCTGAGGAGACCCTCCGAAGAGAGGTCCAGAAGTTGGACAAACGTACTCAAGTGGTGGGTGTCGCGCAAAGCAAGAAGAAGGATGCTTACCGGGTGACCCTGCTCAAAGATGGAAGGACCAGTTCGGCAGACCTGAAGAAAGACCTCCTCAAGCAATGCCTTGCCCAAGAAGGAAAGGGTGGCGGATTGAGAAAGGCCCTTGGTAAGGCAGTTAGCCACTTGAGTATAAAGTATAGGTAATCTTCGCTGTCACGACACGGCCTTTCACTTGCTCTCTATGACCCTCTTTTTTTCTATCGTCCTATCCATATTCCTCTTTGCGGTCATCCTTCAGTATGTCCTTGTCCGTTTTATCCTCCCTGAGAGTATCTCTGCCAGGACGAAGATCGTCATCACAGTTTTCATCACTGTCTCCATAAACACCATCCCTTTCTTGTACATGCGCACAGAACGCATCTTGGACCAACTTCCATGGTGGCACCGAGAATTTGTTGTCTTTCCTTATGCCATTATCATGGTCGCCTCGGCCTTTTCGGGTATCCTCCTGTCGATACCGTGGTGTTTAAGCTCAGTTTTTGTGCACCTGTGGCCACAGTTCGAAAAGACCAGGCGTGATTTTCTCGGAAATGCAACAAGGGCATTTGCAGGCGCATCAACAGGCGCATTCACGTACGGGGCTTATTGTGCCAACAGTACTCCTGAAATCTCTAGAATGACCTTCGCATATGGCGCACTCCACCCCGACCTTTGCGGCTTGACGATTGTCCACCTCACAGATATCCACGCAGGGCCGTTTATATCATTTGAAAATATAGCAAGGGTGGTGTCCATTGCCAACAGCCTAGACCCGGATCTCATCATACTGACAGGCGACTACGTAAACAACAACCCTGCCTATATCCATGGTTGCCTTCGAATCCTTGATGATCTCAAGGCCCAGGCCGGGGTCTATGGTGTTTATGGCAATCACGATTACTACACAGGAATAAGCGCCATGAGAACGGCTTTTTCAAAAACCAATATCTCTATACTCAACGACAATCGCTGCGGGCCAAGAGGGTTGGAGGGAGTTCTCAATATTATAGGTGTAGATGACCCTTTACACGGGTGGGCTGCTGATGCCCGGTTTCAAGGTCTGGAAAACATTAATCATCTTTCCACCCGCAACAAATTTAATCTTCTCCTGTCTCACAGACCGGCAATATTCAGTGTATGCAAGGATTGGGGCGTGGGCCTAACCCTGGCAGGCCACACCCACGGGGGGCAGATCATCGTTCCAGGGTTGGGAAAGCGTGGACTTTCCTTTGCACGCCTTTTTTTCACATACACCCATGGCCTTTATGTGTCGGAGCGAAACCCGGAAGTTCGTATGTACCTAAGCCGTGGTATCGGCACTATCATCGCCCCGGTTAGGCTGTTTTGCAGACCGGAAATTGTGCACATCACCCTCACGGATTGACAGCCGAACCCTTCACCCATATACTGCTAAATCTCAAGCAATGAAATTCGTGTTTTTTTGGTAGAAAATCATAAATATCGAGTATCAGAGCAGTCGAACCGCAGAAGTGAGCACGTAGATGGGTCAAAAACCTCATACCAAAGAGCGATACGAGGTTCTGCAAAGCCCTCCAAAGGCTAGGTGACTATGCGCTGGAAATGGATACTAGGTATCGCGCTCGTGTTGATGGTCGCGTTGATGGTAACAGTATATGCGATCCTGTCTAGCTATGACTTCAACAATCTTAAACCAAAGGTCGCCCAAGCAGTAAAGGATGCCACAGGCCGTGAGCTCACATTGGGCGGCAACATCGAGCTGGAGATCAACTTAACGCCGGCCCTTGTAGTGGAAGATGTAAGCTTTCAAAACGCTCCATGGGGTTCGCGATCCAAGCTCGCCAAGATTAGGCGTTTGGAGCTACAGGTCGCCGTCCTTCCGCTCTTCAGGAGGATCCTCCAGATTAAGCGGTTGATCCTGATCGAGCCCGATATATTAATTGAGACTAACAGTTCGGGCAAATCAAACCTAGACTTCGAAACCGCAGACAAGGCGGCCCATACAAAACCAAGGGAACAGGCAGCGACCGAGGCCGAACCGACAGCGTCGGCGCTAATCTTAAACCAAGTCCGGATTGAAAAGGGAAACCTCACATACAAAGACGGCCAGTCAGGCAAAACCCACAAAGTAACTTTGGACACACTGTCAGCCAACGCAGCCAAGGATACCCCGGTTGGACTTAAACTCAAGGGGGACTACAAGAACAACCCTTTCGAGGTTTCCGGAACCCTTGGTCAGCTGGCCTCACTGGCCAACCCTGATGAAGCATCGCCTGTGAAGCTCGCAGTCAGAGCTGTTGGAACCGCCATTACCATTCACGGGACTGTCAAGGACCCCTTAAGTGCCAAGGGCCTTCACCTGACTGTCAATGCCGAAGGGCGCTCTGTTCCTGACCTTGTAAACCTGTTCGACGTTACCGGTGTGCCCGACGTGGGGCCTTTCAAGATAACAGGTAAGCTCACGGATCGAGGCGGCAGGTTGGCGGTGAAAGACCTTGATCTCCTGGTCGGGAGCAAAGACCTGATCATGGCAAAGGTGACGGGTGTGGTGGAAGACCTGCTGGCCCTCCACGGAATCGAACTCAGCTTCGCGATCCAGGGCAAGGATCTGACAAATTTGGAGAAGATTTCGGGCCGGCCGCTGCCGTTCAAGGGGCCCTTCGACATCTCCGGCCACGCTGCCAGCACTGTGGAAAAAACATACAACTTCTCAGAGCTCAAGCTCTCTCTTGGAGAAAGCGATCTCAATGGCTCAGTGAAAGTAAACCTTACCGGCAAACAGCCGCAAATAGTTGCAGAACTCTCATCACAAAAACTCGACCTGCGCCCCCTGTTGTCAGAGAAGATGGGGCAGACTGATAGATCCGCGGACCGGTCTGCCAAGACCGCGGCAAAGCAGGGCAAGGTCTTCCCCAATAATCCTCTGCCGCTGACCGGACTGAAACAGGCGGACGTCAATGTCAAGATCCGAGCCGAACACATGTTGCTGACCTGGTTAACCCTTGATGACCTCGCCGGCCGTATGGTTCTGCAAGACGGGCACCTCACGGTAAAACCTCTCCGGTTCGCGGCCGGTGGTGGGACCATGGATGGCCATCTTGCCATGGATCCCCAGGACAAAGCCACGGCAGTGGCCATGGCGTTGAAGATAGATCAGTTCGACCTTGGCCGCATGCTCAACATGGTGGGAGTCAATGACATCATTGAGGGTGAGCTGGATATGGACATCGACCTTAGGGGTGAAGGAGACTCTATTGCGGAACTGATGTCACGACTCAATGGCAAAGTAGTAGTGGTCATGGAAAATGGTAGTATAAACAACGAATTTATTAACCTCCTTGGCGCGGATCTGAGTTCCGGCATTTTTCGACTTCTCAATCCTTTCAAACGCGAGGCGAAGCACACCGAACTGAACTGTTTTGTCTGTGGATTGGACATTAAAGACGGCCTCGCACAAACCACTGCATTGGTATTGGACACCAGCCAAGTAAGCGTGATGGGTCATGGCAGGCTCAATCTCAAGACCGAGGAACTGGACGTGTCACTCAAGCCATCCCCCAAAAAAGGCGTCGGCATAAAGGGCATCGCCAAGCTCAGCCTGAGCCTTGGCGAGTTGACAAGGCCACTCAAACTGGGAGGCACACTGGCAAACCCTTCTCTCACCATGGACCCGAGTGCAGCATTTCTCACTATCGGCAAAGCAGTTGGCGGCGTGGCTCTGTTCGGGCCTGTTGGCGTTGCTGCGGCCTTGGCCGGCGGCAAATTGGGCAACAAGAACCCGTGTCTGGCCGCTATTGATGCTGCGGAGAACGAGGGTACCGCCTCGGGCGACAAGAAACCAGAGGACAAAAGCCCTACAAACCCTGAACATGGTAAGAAATAGATTTCATTTGACAATGTGAGCAAAACAACATAGTCTGCGGAACATTCGGCAGCGAATAAATATGCCTGCCTGGCGGTCTGTAGTCGGCAGTCTATTCAGCCAACTGCGCGACATCTTCAGGGTCATAGAAATCATTACGACGCGCGGTGGATAACTCATGAACGCATTTGCCGCTATCCTAAGACGGGTCGAGGAGAAGAGGGATGATTATGCCACCTATGGTTTTGACAGAGTCGAAATGGCTGCACTGAATACCTTTTTCGATCTGGCCCAAGAATACGACTACCTTGAAAACATTTACACCGTGACCGTTACGGTACCTCGTGTGTTTTTTGGACTCCAATGCAATTTGTATATGATTGATCCCAAGACCGAGACCATCAAGTGCGTGGCAAACAGTCACCCCGACACCGACCACACGCAAGATACTGTGCCGAACCATATCAGGATTGCAGATGTTTCATATCAACACGGTCATACGTATGTGGTGCCAATCCACGGCAAAAAGACCCCGTCCAGCAGTATTCTTCTTCATGGCACGCGAGACATTATGGGTATCTTTGAGGCAACCCGGACGGATCGCCTGACAGAGGCCGAACTTTTCTTCATCCAAAAGTACGTCAATCGTGTAGGGTATAATCTCTATAACAAATCCCTTGCTGAGCAAAACATCCGGCACCTCAAGTTTATCAACAATCTGGTGGCAGATATAGAGCACAATGTGATTGTACCCAACCTTCGCTACAAGTCTTACTTCACAAAGATCAGAAAATATCTGAATACGAACAAGGAGATTGAACGTGACCTCGATGCAATCGTCGATGAGGTAAAAGCTCAGGACCGAAACCTGTATGCCAAGATCAGTGAGATAGTTGAGAGGATGGTGGTAATTAACCGGTCCATCTTTGACCATCAGCAGAAGATCGAGAAACATTATAAACACACCAGTCTTTTCCTGGAAACTCTACTGCGTCCAGACCATTTCCTGTTCGGTGAATATATTCTAAGAAAGACTCCCTCCCACCTGTGGAAAGACATCATAGTCCCGCAACTGGAACGATACAGGGATCGATTTGTCCAACAGGGAATCGGAGTCGATCCCATCATTGACAAGAAGAGATCTGAAGAGATTGAAGTCAGGGTGGACAAAGGGCTGATAGCCCAAGTGGTGGCTAATCTGCTTTCAAATGCGGAAAAATATGCTGAATCAGTGGTAGACGCATCCGGGAAAAAGGTCAAGAAGGTTGACTGCACCACGTCAGTCATGGAAGACTTTTTTGGACAGGGACACCACGGTGCCCGTTTTGACGTTTTTTCTTCAGGATCATCTATTAACAAAGAAGATGTAGCCCGCATCTTTGAGGAGGGTTTTCGACTCACGCAAAGTGAGTCGGTCGAAGGAAAGGGACACGGGTTATATTTTGTGAAAAATGTTATTGAAGTCCACGGTGGCATTGTTGGTCACAAAGCAGGTCACTTGGGGAACGAATTTTACTTCGTCATACCAGTGTAGTCATTGGCAGAGCATGTTACGACTGCAAGCTATTTTATCTCTCTGCTTTGTCTTGGTGATTGGTTGGAGCGTGCACGCCCGCGGCGATCCATCACGCATGCTTCATCCCTTCTTCACCCTTCAAGAGCGCCTCATTCAGGACGGATTTGATAGATCTCTCATACAGTCGATCTATTGCAGGTCAGAGGCGGATTTTGACGAACAGGGGCTCACGGCCTATTTTTCGCATCGCGAAGCCACGCTGGATTACAATCAGTTCTTAACACGATCGTCCATTGGCCAAGCGATCAACTACCTCAAGAAACACTCCAGGGCCTTACAGCAGGCGCAGAAGGTCTATGGTGTGGATGGTGAGATTGTTACTGCTATCTTGCTCGTTGAATCAAGGCTGGGTACCTTTATCGGCAAACGGCCGGTGCTCAGAACCTTGTCCAGCTTGGCGGCCCTTGATGAAGCGGCCAATCGGGATATGCTCTGGCATACTTATGTGGAAGACAAGGTAAGTGGATCAAGGGACCAATTTGAAAAATGGGCCAGGCGAAAATCGACCTGGGCATATACCGAACTCAAAGCCTATCTGATATACGTAAAGGCCCAGAATATAGATCCCTTTTCTGTTTTTGGCTCCTACGCCGGGGCGTTGGGCTTTGCCCAGTTTGTGCCTTCGAGTGTGCTCAAGTTCGGTCAAGACGGCAACAAGGACGGACAGATCAACCTGTATCAGCACATGGATGCAATTGAGAGCGTAGCCAACTATCTTAAAGAACACGGTTGGAAACCCGGCCTGGGCCAAGACGAGGCCTTTCGTGTCTTGCTCAGTTATAACCACAGCAAATATTACGCTGACACGATACTGAAAGTAGCTGAACGCCTTGGCAGGGTTGACCAGAACTGATAACTGGGCTAATTTGTAAGTGCCTCAGTGGGTGGTTTTGCCTGCTTTGGAACTGATACATGAGTTTATGCTTATTGTTTGCTATATGCTTGCTCCTTTTTATCCCGACATTATGGGCAATTGTGGACGTAGTCCACCGGGATTTTGGCTCTAAGGCAACCAAGGCCCTTTGGGGGATATTTGTGGTATTTGTCCCGCCACTTGGGGGGATCGCTTATCTCATAAGGCATCAGGTGAGACGAATAACAAATAGATAACACACACTACTGACTCTGCGTAGGTCTGAAGGGATTCTTATGTATCACATTGCGAGCGAAGAAACCTATCAACATGGAGAGGTTATCTTCAAGGAAGGCAGTTCGGGTGACTGGGTCTATGTTGTACAGGCAGGCAAGGTAGAGATCTCCAAGACTATTAAGAACAACAAGTATGTCATAGAGGTACTGGGGCCCGGAGACATATTCGGCGAAATCGCCTTTATAGGAGGCATGGGCAGAATCACCACAGCCGAGGCTGTGGGGGAGACTACCATAGGAGTCATTGATCGGGAATTTCTAGATCGGGAGTTCAACAAGCTTTCTGAAGACTTCAGGCTCATCCTTGTTGCCGTAGCACACAGGGTTAAGAAGATGAGCCAAAGGGTCTCTGATTTTACGGCCAGAAAAGATGCTCGAATCTCAAAGATTCTGCCTGTGATGTTCAAGTTTGGCGACACACTTATAAAAGGACACTTAGCCAATATGAGTACTTGGGGCCTCTTCATAAAAACTGACAACCCTCTGGAGCCCGGCCACAAGTTCTCTCTCAAACTGAATTTGCCCGGTGTGTCGGAAACATTGAAGTTAAAATGCGAAGTGGTCTGGGCAAGAAAGCAGGCAGAGGGTGAGCACCGTCCCCAGGGCATGGGAATCAAGTTCCGTGACATAGATATGCAAGACTACCGAATACTGAAAGACTACATAAGCGAGGAAGGTAAAGACGAAGAAGCCAAAGAGTGAAAAGACCCTTGAAAAACATTGTCAACACGGGTCCTGTTCGTTAGTTTGCATGCTGTTCTTTGCAAGTAATCAGAAACAAAGGTCCCATCGTCTAGCGGCCTAGGATATCGGCCTCTCACGCCGAAGACACGGGTTCGATTCCCGTTGGGACTACCAGGAAATCCTAAACCCCCTGATTTTCGTCTAAACCCCCCCACCCCTCACATTCCTTGACGAATCAAACACTTTCAGCTATCAGTTTCTCAGTTTAGCTGTTTACCGGATAAGACACTGATCGGCCCAGATACCCTCCAACAGATTATCACTGATAATAGTGCCATCGAAAATGATGAACGAGAGAAGGTGCTGGAGCGGTGGCATGAATTGATAAGAAAGCACTGTCCATAACGAATGGTGGATTTTGACCGGGCCTTGGGGTTCTGTTATTTGGGTGATTCAGAACAAACTACATTTTGAT
>CAZCWQ010000014.1:0-39793 GCA_964502365.1 uncultured Desulfobacterales bacterium
TGGTTAAGGTCCCCTTTTTCTTTCGTAACAGCGAAAAATATTTCATGGAAGTCTTGTATTTGAAACTGTCCTTTCTGGGCGAGCTTGTCCAAACTATCTCTTCAGGCCTTGACTCATACACACATCCGGACCTCGGATTATCTCTTGATCGAATTTGGATCAAGCTTGCTGACCAGGGTGGACTCCTGCCCTTTTTTTGGAACTTCAGGGTGAAGCTGATAGACATAGGTGGAGATTTCGTAAAAAGGCGTTTTCTTCCGAAGCTGCCTCCTTTTTACGGCCTTCACTTTCTTGCACTCGTTTGGTTTTACACACTTCTGGTAAACAGGAGACAAAGTGTGTTAGATGTGTATGCCGCTTTGGGAGAGATAATTGAACAAATCACGGGTAACGATGATCCTGTTCTTGAAGCCCTTCCTGTGGAGGGGCTGCATCGTGCTGGTATGCCTGAAAATATTTTTTGGGATCCCGAAGGCAAGGTTGTTGACGATGCCTGCAGACGGCTTTGGGAGGGGTCTCTTGGTTTGGGATGGTCTTTGTTGACGGCAAGCCTGAGTGGCAATTCTGCTTGGTCCAAAGAAAACTTCTGGAAAATGTTCGAAAACCTCAGGGACCAGGTCAAGGACCGGTTGTTCTCCATGGCACCCGTCGCCGAGGGCATGGCTGAGGCAGTGTTTCAGCCTGAAAGCGCGGCTGATCAAAGAGACTCCATGCGCCACGATAAGGCCATTCATGACATCCTTGTGAGAATAAGAGACAAATGGCATGCGAGCCTTGTGGAACAAAAGGATGAACTGCAAAAGGTCCCATTGGAACAGACCGTAGTCCTTTCAACCGCAAGTGCAGAAGGGAAGGACAAAGCTGTTGAGGTGTCACAAGACGAAGAGGAGACACTAGAGACGGTTATTTTGTCGTCCGGGGATTTCGAGCAGCAGATCTCACCTCCAAAAGAGATGAGTCAGACACCTGAGATAGAAGGCGATGATATTTTGGAGACCGTAGTCATGTCTCCGTCAGAGGGCCCTGGGGCACTTTCCGGATCGTCTTCACCATTGCCGACAAGAGGTGCGGGTGCAGAACCTGAACAAACCAAGACGCCTTTGGGAAAGGAATACGAGAAGTCTGAGCCCATTAAAGGGACTGTGACCGAGGATGAAGAAGAAGGTTCTTTGGCACAAACAGTGATCCTCAGTCCGGACAAAGTGAAGAAAAAGTAACACTTCAGGTGTATGAAAAACCTCAGGGTAATGATACCTTTTCTTTCGTTCCGAGCCTCACGGGCAGTCACTTGAGAAAGGTTATTAGTACCCTTCGTGGGAATTTAGAAGATTTTCATAAGGCTAAACCATGATGAGATCTTTGCAGAACCTCGGAAAGCGACAATTATGAGGTTTTTGGGGACCCATCCGGACGAAGCGAACGGCCCACTACAGCGGGCAAATCGCAAGCTGTTTGAGGCCGTTAGGCCGAGTTCTTGCGATTTAGTGAGCAAGTCCGTAGATGGGTCAAAAACCTTATATCAAAGAGCTAGGCGGGGTTCCGCAAAGATCTCAGGATAAAATCGTAAGAAGTCTTTTGCGAACGACATTGAGCAAAAGTAACTTTTTACGAAACCATCAAACCGTTACTAGAAAGAGAAACAGGCCAATGACTGACCAGATATCCATCGGACAATTAACTGATGGAATCAGGCAGATCTACAAGTCAGCTCCGGCACAGGGTGAAACGCTGATCGAAACATTTCTCAATGAGAGGATGATGCACCTTTCCGGCAGTGAGAGATTGAGAGTTCTCGAAAAACTGACACCTGAATTTCAAAGTCCCGGACCAGGGATATTCACAACTGGAGATGGAGATGAAGAGATTCTATCAGGGGTCTTTTCGTTGCTGCTGGGCAGAAAGGTTTCCCATGCTGATCTCTCATCTACGGAGCTATTGGAGAGATTGGCTGAATCTTTGAACACCATTTTTGACACACTGAATCAATTAGTGGGCGTGATTAATGCCACGCTTATGGGAGGAACAACTGGGGAGGAAACGATCAGACAGGTCATTGGTTTTCAACTGGAAGGTGAAGGTCAGTCTACGTCCCTTGAAAGCTATCTCGGACAGATCAAGAAAGCCTTCCTGGTTGCCCAGGAGGCGTTCCAGAAGGCGGCCCATATCAAGGTCAAGCAGATTCTTGCTGAACTAGACCCTGAGCGAATTTCAGAAACGGCTGGCGGGGGTTTGAAATTTGGCCCGCTGCGTAAGGCAGAGCTTTTTGACACATATGAAGGCAAATTTCGCACTGTGAAAAAGTGGTTTGAATCAGGACGTTTTACAGAGGAATTTTTGCGGGAATTTGAAAAGTATGCTCAAAAGTTGTCCTCACAATAAGGAGGTGAAAAGATGAAAAAGTATGTTGAAACGCTGAGTGCGTTGCTCGCCATCTTCTTCATTTGTTCATGTGCGTCTCAACCCGTTGCCCCACCTTCGGAGTGGCGATATGAAAAAGCGGCAGTCCATCTTCACCTAAGGGCCGATTCTCAATTGAATCTCTATGATGGAAATCCTCATACCCTCCTCATCTGTGTGTACCAACTCAGAGACCCGAACGCTTTCAATCAGCTTGCCGAAGACGATGACGGTCTTTATAAACTTTTGGAATGCAGTCGTTTTGACTCCAGCGCGGTCGGTTCCAAGCGATTGTTTGTTCAGCCGGGACAAGATTTGACCTTTGCCTTGGACCGGGCTGAGGGCGCGAGATACGTGGCCATTGTGGCCGGTTACTACCATATTCAAAAAGAGGGAATGGTACGGCTCTACGACGTGCCATGGTTTGTGGAGAAAAAGGGCCTCATAAGGCGGAGCAAGGTTGCTAAACCAGGGCCAGTCGATATCGATCTGGTACTAGGCTCGGAACAAATTCAGAAATTCGGGGGATAGCGGAACATGGAGAGACCTCTTTTTTGGCACCAGGGCCTTTTTTTGCAGCCTCAGCATTTTCAACTGAAAGATGTCCATTTTCAGTCTTTGTTGACTCCTTTCTACAAATTCCTTCAACCTCACCTTTGGGGAATAGGGGACCTTGAGATCCAGGAAGCCTCCTTGGGGACTCGGTCTCTTAGCCTCCAAAGAGGTGAATTCTTGTTCCCGGATATGACATATGCGCATTTCCCGGACAATGCCGTTATTGATGCCCGTTCTTTTGATGAGGCCTGGGTGGAAGGTGGGAAACCCTTTACAGTCTTTGTCGGTTTGAAAAAATGGAATGAGGTTGGGGAGAATGTCACTGTGCTATCCAAGCTGGAGAACATTTCGGATGTGAGCACAAGATTTGTTACAACAACCGACCCGGAAGAGGCTCCGGATTTACATCAAGGCGGTCCGCCTGCGCAGGTGAAAAAACTTGACTATGCCTTGAAAATATTTTGGGAGACAGAAAGAGATCAGCTCGGCGACTATGTGCTTATTCCGATTGCTCAGTTGGAAAGGGCCGGCGAAGAGATAATCCTTTCCGAACAGTTTGTGCCACCGTGTATTAATATCTCGAGTTCAGAGACCCTAGTGAAGCTTGTCAAGGAAGTCAGAGACCAGATAGCAGCCCGCGGCCGCCAGCTTGAGTCGTACAAGCGAGAAAGGGGCATTCATACGGCAGAGTTTGGATCGAGAGACATGGTGTATCTATTGGCACTAAGATCCCTTAACCGCTATATCCCCCTTTTTTATCATTTAACGGAATCGCAACAAGTCCACCCGTGGACAGCATATGCCCTGTTGAGACAATTGATAGGAGAGCTTTCTTCCTTTTCGGAGCGGGTAAATGTCATCGGAGAATTCGAGGATGGAACCCTCCTTGTCCCAGGCTACGATCATCGAGACCTATGGGAGTGTTTTTCGTCCGCTCAAGGCCTGGTCACACAGCTTCTGGATGAGATTACAGCAGGGCCGGAGTATGTGATGCAGCTTGCGTTCGACGGAACGTATTATGCGGTTGAGTTGATTCCTGCGATCTTTGAAGGGCGGAACCGTTTCTATCTGGTTTTCGAAACCGAACAAGACCCGCAGTCCGTTCTGCAGTCCTTGGAAACCATTGCCAAATTGGGTTCAAGAGAATCTTTGCCCATTCTTATTGCCCGTGCCCTTCCGGGAATAAAGTTGGAACACCTTCAGATACCACCACAAGAACTGCCCCGTCGGGCCCGCTCTGTCTATTTTCAGGTAGACCACCACAGCGATCAGTGGGCCCAGGTGCAAAAAGCTCACAACCTTGCTCTATACTGGGATGCGGCCCCGGAAGATCTGAAGGTCGAGCTTATGGTAGTAGGGAGATCTTAGACATGCGCTTGTCAGATTGTTTCATGGAACTTGTTGCCTATGTGGCTTATTTCTTGAGAACAGTGGCCGCAAAACAGCCGCCCTTTGATCAAGTAAAGGCAGATATTCAGCGTTTGATGTCCGAGAGTGAAGGACACCTTAGGAGTGGCGAATTCTCTCAAGAGGATTACGACCTTGGGCGCTTTGCCATATGTGCGTGGATTGATGAGGCGATTTTGAGTTCTTCGTGGGGCGAAAAAGGTCAGTGGCAAACAGAACAGCTCCAGCGCCTTTATTATCGGACAACAGATGCAGGCGAGATCTTCTTTGATCGCTTGAACTCCCTTGGCCCTCATCAAAGAGATGTGAGGGAAGTCTACTATCTATGCCTTGCCATGGGTTTTATGGGGCGTTTTTGTCATGAGGGAGACGAATACCTCTTGGAGCAGTTGAAGACATCGAATCTGAAACTGCTGGTGGGCAGCTCTGGAGGTCTTCCTTCACTTGAGCGGACAGAGCTCTTCCCGGAAGGATATCCTGTTGATACAGGTGAAGTTGCCACCCAGCGCGGAAAGCTTGATTTCTCCGGCTTTACGCTCCTTTGCCTCGGAGCACCCGTCGTCCTATTTGTGGTCTTGTTTATCATTTACCATTTCATCTTAAGCAGCGTGGGAGAAACGATCTTGAAGGGATAGAGATTGGTTGAATTAGTTCGATATGAAAAACCTGCGGGTACTGATACCTTTTCTTTCGTTCCGAGCCTCACGGGCTGGTCTTTTCTGTGACTTATCTCCGGGGGATGCTTTGCCCCCTCCGCATTCCCCTCGACAAGCTCGGGGCTGCGGTCTCCCCCAGAGATAAGTCGCGAAAAGACGGTGCCCTACCGGCAGTCACTCAGAAAAGGTATCAGTACCCTTCGTGGCGATTTAGAACATTTTCATAAGGCTAAAATGTTATAACAGATCTAACAAAGTGTGAAGAATCGGTGCCGAATATGAAGCAGATCTTTCTGAAGTTTCTTAAGGTCTTTTTGATCATCGCCGCAATTATATTGGGCCTTCTTGTGGTTTTCGGGGTTGTACTGAGCCTGGGTTGGCCCTGGTGGGTGGGATTTTTTGTCCTTCTGGGTCTTGCGGGTGTGTGGATCGGCTTTCTCTTTGTGAGAAAAATATGGCTCAGACGCAGGGAACAGCGGTTTGTTCACGAAATTATTGAGCAGGATGACTCCTACCTGAAATCAATGGGCGATAAAGACAGGGAGCGGTCAAAGGAGCTTCAAGATCGTTGGAAAGAGGCCATGGACGCCTTGAGGCATTCTCACCTCAGGAAGTACGGCAACCCTCTTTATGTGCTTCCGTGGTACGTGGTCATCGGAGAAAGTGGGTCAGGCAAGACCACGGCCATTAAAAGCGCCAGGCTTTCTTCCCCTTTTGCAGAGGTGAACAGAACTTCCGGCATTTCCGGGACAAGGAATTGTGATTGGTGGTTCTTTGAACAGGCCATTATTATCGATACAGCCGGGCGGTACGCCATTCCAGTGGATGAAGGCCGTGACAAGGACGAATGGCAAAGATTCCTCGGTCTTTTGGCAAGATATCGGAAAAAGGAGCCTCTCAATGGTCTGGTGGTTACTGTCGCGGCTAATAAGTTGCTTGAGTCCGGGGCAGAAGCTTTGGAGGAAGATGGTCGAAGCATTCGCCGTCGTATTGATGAACTGATGCGGGTTCTGGGGACGAAGTTTCCAGTCTACGTACTTCTCACCAAGTGCGACTTGGTTCAGGGGATGACGCAGTTTTGTGATCACCTTCCGGAGAAGGGCCTTGGCCAGGCCATGGGGGCCATAAATCATGATCTTTCAAGAGACGTGTCAGGCTTCCAAGAACGTGCCATTCGCGTCGTCGCAGATCGCTTAAGAGATCTTAGACTCCACCTTTTCCACAAGTCAGACTCCAGGGGCGTTGATCCGGGTCTGCTTCTATTCCCTGAAGAGTTTGAAAGGCTTAGGCCCGGCTTGAATTCTTTCATCAAGGGAGCTTTTCAGGAAAATCCCTACCAAGAGACCCCGCTGCTAAGAGGCGTTTTCTTCAGCAGCGGGCGCCAGGAGGGCAGCCCTTACTCGCACTTCTTGAATGCCCTAGGCCTAATCCAAGAAAGGGATGTTTTGCCTGGAACGAACAAGGGCTTGTTCCTGCACGACTTTTTTGGACAGATCTTGCCCAAGGACAGGCGTCTGTTTGCTCCCACCCAGCGAGCCATTGAATGGAACAAGCTTACAAGGAATCTTGGCTTGACTTCATGGGTTGCTGTGGTGGTTGCCATATGCGGTCTCCTGAGCTTTTCCTTTGTCAAGAATCTTAGGACGCTCAGGGAGGTATCTCGGGAATTCTCAAAACCTCCTGTCCTTCAAGGGGAGGTCGTGCCGGATGTGATCGTTATGGATCGGTTTCGCGGGGCCATTCTGGAGGTAGAAGAGCAGAATAGCAATTGGTGGATACCCAGGTTTGGTTTGAATGAGAGTAAAGAGGTGGAGTTCGAGCTAAAGGACAAATACTGTGAGCAGTTCAAAGGTGGTTTTCTGGTTCCCTTTGACAAGCAGATGGCAAACAGAATGGCGAACTTTTCCAGTGCCACTTCTGAAGAGATGCTGGGCCACCATGTTGCTCACCTTGTAAGGCGCATCAATCTCTTGCGTGCGAGGCTTGAGGGGGAAGAGTTGGAAACACTTCATGCCAGGCCCCAGCCGTCCTATAGTCCGATAGTGTCAATGGCAGATGAGAAAATCATACCTGAAATCAGAGACAAGTTTGCTAATCTGTACCTTAGTTACTTGGTGTGGAGGTCGGACGAACCTAGCCTGAACCAAGAAATGAATGACTTGCAGACTTGGCTGAAGCATGTCCTTACATTAAAAGGTTCCAACCTGAATTGGGTTGTAACCTGGGTAAACGGAAATGAGTCATTGCCGTATGTAAGACTGAAAGATTTTTGGGGAGGGAGCCTGCAAGTTTCTCAGGAAACAACTGTGGCGCCTGCCCTTACCCTGGAAGGAAAAGCAAGGATCGACTCATTTCTAGAGGAGATAGAATCTGCTCTTGTCGATCCACTTATCATTGCCAGTCGGACGCTGGAATTTCAAGGGTGGTATCGTAAAATCTATATTGATGCGTGGCACGAATTCGGGACTGCATTTCCGAAAGGCGCAGACAGACTTCAGGGCAGGGAAGAGCGACAGCAGGTGGCGGCCAGAATGGCTACGGACGAGGGACCGTATTTTGCGCTCTTAGACAGAATGACACAGGAATTGAAGCCCGTGGCAGACGCCCAGGATGTGCCTGCCTGGGTTAAGCTTGTTTACGAGTTTAAGGCTACCAAGCTCAAGGCCGCTCAAGAGACGGCCTTAAGGGAGAAAGGGGCCTTGATAAAGGCTACAAAGAAGGGCAAAAAGCTCATCAGCAAGCTGGAAAGAAAGATGAGCAAGCTAGATACCTCACAGAGCTTGGAGTCTGAGTTGATTGCCGCCAGAGGCTTTGGCGAATATCAAGAGGCCTTGTCTGAGGTAACACCGGCGTCTGCTTCCAGGACAGTAGCATACGAAATGGCCACTCAAGTATACAACGAAGATCCGGCCACCAGCAAGTCGCCTTTTTTTGTTGCCCAAAACGGCGCCAACAAGCTGAAGACCTATATGGGGGGCGGCGAGTCTGCTCAAGAGATGTTTTGGAAGCTCGTTACCGGACCGCTTGATTATCTGTGGCACTTCGTGCGGATGGAAACGGCTTGTCATCTTCAGGGTCTTTGGGAAAAAGAGGTCCTAGTGGAGCTACAGGGCCTTGCGGATCAGAAGTCCATAAATCAGCTCCTTGTTGGTGAAGACGGTCTTGCCACAAAGTTCATCAAGGGGCCGGCCGCACCCTTTGTCAGCCGGGGTCTTAAGGAGGGGTATTATGCAAAAAAAGTCCTGGGTGAGAGGATACCTTTGGAGGCCTCCTTCCTTTCCTTCTTGACAAAGGGGGCCAGAAGCGCAAGACCGGTTCAAGGCCAATATGCGGTCTCTATCAGGGGGCTTCCCACAGATACTAACAAGGGCGCGAAGTTAAGGGCACATGCCACTCGTGTCGAGCTTAACTGCGCAAAGGAATCACAAACCTTACTCAATCTTAATTATCCTGTTAGCAAGACCTTTGATTGGTCGCCTCAGGATTGTGGGGATGTGATATTCGAGATTGAGGTAGGCAAGCTGGTCTTGACCAAGAGATATACGGGCTATCAAGCGTTTCCCGAATTTCTGAAGGATTTTGAAAAGGGCCAATGTACCTTTTATCCAAGCGAATTTCCTAAGGAAGAAGCTGCACTGAAACGTTTGGGTATAAAACACATCAAGGCAAAATACCGGTTCAAGGGCCACGAACCGGTTCTGAAACTCCTTGGAGCTGCGCCGGGAAGGGCGCCGAGGGATATCGTAGCGTGCTGGGATCAATAGGATCTTCAAGCTCCTGGCAGTGGGCGGCTTGGGGCAAACATCCTGCGGCCAAGGACTTTTTTTCAATAGGTGCAAAGGACCCGCTGGTACAGGCCTTTTCTGACTGGGTCGAAAAGGGGTACCAGATCCTGAATTCAAAAGGACTCCCTTCTTCTAACCTTTGCTCCTGGCGGTTTTGGGCAAGGGGCCCCAAGAAAGAGAGCCTTATTTGCGGCATCGGAAAGGATAGCAGTGACAGTGTTGGCAGGCCGTACCCCTTGTTGATTATGGGAACAGGTCCGCTGGCAGGGTGGGGGGATGAGTGGGATCTTCTTCCCTTTGCCTGTGAAAAGACCTGGAGCCAAATGGAATATCTGTCTGCAAAGAGGTTTGCCGATTTCCGGCACTTCGAGGGCGAGGTTAAGATTATTCGGCAACCTTATCCTGAATGGTCAGAGTTTAGGTCTGAAAAGGAGGGCCTTGAGGAAGGTGATCGTAGGGACTTGGAGAGCAGGGCTTTGAGCCTTTTGCATGAGACGGACTTATTTGTTCTGCTTGCTGAGGGAACAACTCACAATTCACACAGCCAAACATGTCTGTGGCATTCTTTGCTGAAGGCTCGCAACAGAGACGTTCCGAATGCGGTATTTGTGGGTGGCGGTTCGAAAGGGACGTATTTGGCGGTTTTTATGCGAGCCCTGGCGCCTGCGGATTTTGTCCGACTCTGGTCAGGAGGGAAGGAGTTGGAGGTTGGAGGCGAAGACGCCGGGGGTGATGTTGGAGGCCATAGGTTGGACGTTTGAGGTACTCTGGATACTCTATAGGAACTGGCGAAAATGGATCTTTTGTCGCTAGGTAAAGAACCGATAAATGCGGATCACCCGACTGGCTCAGATGTCCGCTATGAACCGGAGTTTGAGGCGCTTCAGGCAGAAATAGACAAAATGTCCAATCCCGCTGCTTCAGGTGGTGCGGACTGGGAAAAGGTGAACAAACTTGCCTCGGAGATTCTGGCTAATAAAGCCAAAGATCTCCTGGCGGCCAGTTATCTCGCTGTTGGTCAGATCCATACCGACCAGCTTAAAGGCTTTGCCGTGGGATTGCAGATCTATGGTAGCCTTATAGAGCAGTATTGGGATACGCTTTATCCTGCCAAAAAGCGTATGAGAGGGCGCATAGCAGCCATTGAATGGTGGCTTGAAAAGAGTGAAGCTGCATTGCAGACGTTGAGGGTCGAAGCTCTTCCGGCTGAGAGGATTGAAGAATTCAGGCAAGACCTTGAAAAAATCGACAAGCTTTTGCAGGAGCACTTGGAAGAAGCTCCTTTGCTAAGACCCATTGGAAGGTTTATCGATAGCATTCCCGTAAAGGCTGAAAAGAAAACCGAGCTGGAAGCACCCTCTGAGGAGAAGCCCGCCTCTGAAGCGGCGGGCCCGGCAGCCGCTGGAAAGTCGGCAACAACCGCGGAAGCTGCCCCGAGGGCTGCTGGGGCGCCAACCCCGCCGTCCGCTGTGGAGATGGCTTCGGCCGGAGACGCCGAAAGGGTCCTTAAAGGTGCCCTTGAGAGTATCCGTAGGGTGGGTGCCTATCTTCACAGAGAGAACTTGGCCAATGCCCTAGCGTACCGTTGGAGGCGAATCGCATCTTGGGCGACAGTGACGGAACTTCCGCCTGCTCCAGAGGGCCGAACTCTCGTTCCACCGCCTGACGCGGGGATTCGCAATGTCTTGAACGACATGCGAGAAAAAGGCAATTGGCAGGCCTTGGTGGAGTCGGCTGAACAGAGGGTGAGCGAATTCATATTCTGGTTTGACCTGAATCGTTTTGTGGCAGAAGGACTTTCCAACCTGGGTGGCCCGTATGAGGATGCCCATGAGGCGCTCTGCCAGGAGACGGCGTTTTTTGTGCATCGGTTGTCGGGGATTGAGACTCTGGCGTTTTCAGATGGGACACCTTTTGCAGACCCTGAAACACATCAATGGCTCAAAAGCGTGAGGCTTGGGGGGGTGGGCACCATGGTCGGGCCGGTTGGAACCGGTGGGACTGATGATGGTGACCGCATAGCAGAGGTCATGCAAAAGGCCCAGGAGTTGGTGAAAAAAAAGAAGCTCCCAGAGGCCGTTTCCCTGGTCCAACAGGAGCTGCGAAACAGCTTCTCAAGAAAAGAGCAGCTCCTGTGGAGATTGGGCTTGTCCCAAATATTGATGAATGCTAAGAAGCCGCAACTTGCCTTGCCGCACCTTGAAGTCATTCTTCAAGACATTGAGGAATTCGGATTGGAAGAGTGGGATCCGAACTTAGCCCTGAAAGGGCTCAAGATGGCCTGGCTTGGATTCGATGCTCACCCGGATAAAGAAGTGAAGGGCAGGGGACTTGAGACACTTGACCGGATCGCAAAGCTTGACCCGGCTGAGGCATTACGGATGGGGAAGGGGTAATTCTGGTTACATTGGTTAGATTGCTTACATTTGTTTCATTAGTTTAGTTCAAGGCAATGGACCCATGAAAGAAGAACTGAAGATTTGTTTGCAGAATCTTGAAATCCGAAACTATAACAGACCAATTAAATCAATCAGACTAATCGAACAAATCAAACCAACGTAACCAATCGAACGAGTGTGATAGATAGAACCTGACTAAATCCCGCGTTTTTTAGGATTCACATATGAACCAATAATAACCCAAGAACACCAACAAAGGAGGTAATTATGGCTAAAGAAGGATCTGTTGCCCCGAGAGAACGGGTAAACATTGTGTACCGTCCTGCCACAGGGGACGCCCAGGAAGAAGTGGAACTTCCACTGAAGATGTTGGTCATGGGCGATTTTACCGGTAAAGCGGATGATCGACCGCTGGAGGACAGGGAGCCTACGAACATCGACAAGGACAACTTCAACGAAGTCCTTAAGGCTCAAGGGCTTGGCCTCGAGATGACGGTTCCCAACAGAATTTCTGGCGAGCCGGACGAGGATATGAATGTCTCGCTGAAGTTTGACTCGCTGAAAGACTTTGAGCCGGAGGCTGTTGCAAAGAAAACACCCGAGTTGAATCGTCTTTTGGAACTCAGGGAGGCACTTGGTTCGCTTAAAGGACCGTTGAGTAATCTTCCTGCCTTTAGGAAAAAAATCGAGGGACTTGTAAAAGATGAAGCAGCTCGCGAAAAACTGCTTAAAGAATTAGGGATAGAAGACAAATAGATTAAGGGGAGGTGATTCTATGGTCGAGGAACAAGAACAGGCTGCCCCCGCAGCAGCGGAAACAGTAGAAGAGGTTTCTCTCTTGGATGACATTGTCCAAGCAACCAAGCTTCAGCCAACGGATGAGAGCTATGGTCTGGCAAAGAAAGGCGTGGAAGCACTCATCGCCCAACTCCTTGAGCCAGGTCGGGAGGTGCCCAAGATCTCCAAGGCGATGGTAGATGACATGATCGCCGAAATCGACAATAAGCTAAGCCTTCAACTGGATGCCATTATGCACCATCAAGAGTTTCAGAAACTCGAGTCTGCTTGGCGCGGCTTGAAGTTCTTGGTGGATCGTACGGATTTCAGAGAAAACATCAAGTTGGAGGTGGTTAACGTAAACAAAGAAGACCTTCTTGAAGACTTTGAAGATTCTCCTGAAGTGGTGAAATCCGGCCTGTACAAGACGGTCTACACGGCAGAATACGGTCAATTTGGAGGCCAGCCTTATGCCGCAATAATAGCCAATTACGACTTTGGACCTGGCCCTCAAGATGTCAAACTCCTCCAGTATACGGGAAGCGTTGCAGCCATGGCCCACGCCCCGTTCATCGCATCTGCCGGCCCTCAGTTTTTTGGGCTGGACAATTTCAATGGATTGCCGAATCTCAAGGATCTGAAATCAATCTTTGAGGGGCCTCAGTACACCAAATGGCAGTCTTTCAGGGAATCGGAAGATGCGCGTTACGTGGGCCTGACCATGCCTCGGTTTTTGCTCCGTCTTCCCTATGGGCCGGATACGCAGCCAGTGAAGGCCTTTAACTATCAGGAAGACGTTTCAGCCACCCACGAAGACTACTGCTGGGGCAATGCGGCCTTTACGTTTGCTTCGAGGTTCACGGACTCTTTTGCGAAATACCGATGGTGTGCCAATATTATTGGCCCCAAGGGTGGTGGAGCCGTGGAAGATCTTCCGTTACACCAGTTTGAGGCCATGGGTGCCGTTCAGACGAAGATTCCCACAGAGGTGCTCATCTCTGAAAGGAGGGAATTCGAGTTGGCCGAAGAGGGCTTTATCGCCTTGACAATGCGCAAAGGAAGCGATAACGCCGCTTTTTTCTCAGCCAACTCTGTTCAGAAACCGAAATTTTTCGGCATCAGCAAAGAAGGAAAAGAAGCGGAACTCAACTACAAGCTGGGCCTGCAACTTCCTTACATGTTCGTCATTAACCGGCTGGCTCACTACTTAAAGGTCCTCCAGCGGGAAAACATCGGGACCTGGAAAGAGCGGGCTGATCTGCAAAGGGAGCTGAATGCCTGGATTAGCCAATATGTAACAGAGATGGACAATCCACCGCCTGGCGCGAGAAGCAGAAGACCTCTTCGTCAGGCCCAGATTACCGTGGAAGACGTTGAAGGCGAACCCGGTTGGTATCGCGTGGGGATGAAAGTCAGGCCCCACTTCAAGTACATGGGCGCATTCTTTACTCTTTCGCTTGTTGGCAAACTCGACAAAGAATGATGAACTCGCAAAAAAGTCTTTTGTGAGCGACATTGAGCGAACAAAACCGACTTTTTACGAAGCCGTCAAGAATAGGAAAACAAAAGAGAAAGGAGAAGTACAACAATGGCACTGAACGCTTACATGAAACTTACGGGGGAAACACAGGGAGAAATCAAAGGGTCAGTGACCCAATCTGGGCGTGAAGATTCCATCATGGTAATCGGCTTCAGCCACGAGGTAGTCTCTCCAAGAGACGCTGCTTCCGGCTTGCCTACGGGAAAGCGCCAGCACAAGCCTCTCACGATTACCAAGGAAATCGACAAGTCGACACCCTTGCTCATGAACGTGCTCGTAAACAACGAGAACATTACGCAGTGGGAATTGCGGTTCTGGCAACCCTCTACGAGCGGCCAAGAATTTCAATTCTATACCATCCAACTCGTTAATGCCTCGATAGCCGGTATTCGGAAAGAAATGCTCAACAACAAGTACCCGGAGAATATGCAGCACAAAGAGCGAGAACACATTTCTTTCTGCTATCAGAAGATTATCTGGACTTTTGAGGACGGCGGCATTACCTCGGAAGACGATTGGGAAGCCCCGACTGCATAGTCTGTTAAGTGGCCGGTGCGGTTTGGTTTCTTGGGTTTCACCCAAAAGAGGGGGCAATGACTACTGGGCAAGGAAACCCTGAAACGCTTTCACGCGCTCATGCCCTCACTCTCTTGGTGAAGAATTGTTATGAGGTATGGCGTGGCAGGTGTAGAGAAGTCATTCCCAGAGGACACAATGGTGCATGGAGCACGGACGGACGGTGCGAGAGGATAGACTCACAGAGCGGATTCGCGCTAGGAAGAAAGATCCCAATCGTCGGTCCAAGGAAGATCCTGGGAAAATCATGGACTCAGTGCTGGCGCACCTGCAGCGGATCCTCAACACAAGACAGGGAAATGTGCCAATCGCTGAGGATTATGGTGTTCCCGACTTTACGACGCTTCTGCAAGGCTACCCCCATTCTCTGCAAGACTTTGAGAGGTCGATCCGCGAGTCGATCCAGAAATACGAACCCCGGTTGAAGGCGGTACGGGTCAGCTTCATTCCTCAGGAGGAAGATATCCTCTCCGTGCGTTTTCAGATTACCGGTAAACTGGCAACCGAAGACCACAAGGATCCCGTGTTTTTTGAGAGTGTCGTCGGCTCTGACGGAAGGATAAGTATTAGACGGTAAGACTGGTTCAATTAGTTTGATTTTTTCGATTGGTTATATTCGTTTGTTTGGCCTCAGTGGCTTGAACCAATGTAGAGAAATCGACTGAAAGACCCGGCTCACAAATGAAACTAATGGAACCAATTCAACCAATGAAACCAATATAACCAAGTCAACGGATACTCATGTTTAACCGCTACTTTCAGGAAGAACTGGCCAATCTGAGAGATCTGGGCGAGGCATTTTCAAAGGCCCATCCGGCCGTGGCTCCCATGCTAAGCGGTCCTACAGCCGATCCGGACGTGGAACGCCTGCTCGAAGGGGTGGCCTTTTTGACGGCCCTATTGAGAGAAAAACTGGATGATGACTTCCCGGAGATCATCCACGAACTGATTCGTTTGATTTGGCCGCATTACTTGCGGCCAATTCCTTCAACAACGATTGTTGCCTTCAGTCCAAAACCTACCGTGAAGCAGTCTATGACCATACCGGCTGGGATCCATGTCTCCTCAGTGCCGGTGGAAGGTACACCCTGTCTTTTCAGAACCTGTTATGATGTGGAATTTCATCCGGTCGAACTCATGGAGGCTTCTTTTCAGGAGCCCTCCGGCCAGCCTCCCGCCATTAAGCTTGTTTTGGAACTGCACGGACCCAAGCTTTCCGACTGGCAGCCCCAAGCCTTGCGTTTTTTTCTTGCCGGCAGTTACGTGGAAGCAGCGGATCTTTACCTCCTCCTGCGACATCACCTAAAACAGATTGTCATAACACCGGAGGGAAAGGGGAGTTCTTTGCTGCTGACTCCGGAACATGTACAGCCGGCAGGGTTTTCTGACAATGAGGCCCTGATTCCATATCCGACTCATTCCTTTCCTGGATACCGCATTATTCAGGAGTATTTTATCTTGCCTGAGAAGTTTCTTTTCTTGGACCTCATTGGCTGGGAACATTGGAAGGACAGAGGAGATGGGTCGCGATTTGAAATTCGCTTTGAACTTGACACACGTTCCCTTCGACCTCCCCGGGTCAAGAAAGAGGATTTTATTCTCTCTGCAACGCCTGCCATCAACATTTTTCCCCACGACGCTGACCCTATCCGTCTTGATCATCGGCAAACTGAGTATGCGGTCCGTCCTTCAGGCGCAAACGCGACTCACTATGAGGTCTATTCAGTGGAAGAGGTGGTTGGGTTTCTTCAAGGCACTGCTGAGCAAAGAACCTACATGCCTTTTGAAGTGTTCGATCCACAGCCCCAGTCGAATCCGGTGTACAACGTGAAGGTTAGAAAATCGCCGGTTCAAGGGGGCTTTCAGACTTTCTTGTCAGTTGCCTATCCTCCAGGGGGCGTGCCGCCGCAGACCGAGACTCTTTCGATTCAACTTCTGTGCACCAATGCATCGTTGCCCAGAAGTCTTGAGATGGGAGACATCTGCCAACCGACGAGCAGTTCTCCGGAATTTGCAGAATTCAAGAACATTCGCCCGCCTACAGACAATGTGTTGCCCCCTTTAGGGATGGGGACCAACCTTTTGTGGAGGATGCTATCTCATCTGTGTTTGAATTATGTCTCGCTGGCAGAGAGTGACAATTTGCGGGCCATTTTGGGACTGTATATTTCTATTGCAGGCCGTGACCGGACAACTGTGCTGGCTAATAGAAAGCGGATCACCGGCATTGAAGATGTTAAGGCAAATACCTCTGACCGATTGGTGACGGGTATCATGATGAGAGGACAGGAGATTAAGCTGAAAATGCGCGAAGACCATTTCGCTGGTTCGGGCGATCTCTTTCTGTTTGGATGCGTTCTGGATTATTTCTTAGGGTCTTATGCCTCAATCAACACATACACACAGCTTTTTGTAGAGGAGACCTTGAAGGGAGATCAGTATCGATGGCCAGCTCGGGTCGGAGATCATCCTTTAATCTGAAACTTGATCTGCTCAGAGAGGGACACACATTTTCCTTCTTTCAGACGATGCGATTGTTGCGGCTTTTTGTTCCTTCTTCCAAGGGCGGCACAGGATCAGGTTTCGGCGATTTAGAACACGTAAGAGTTCGCCCAAAGCTTTCCCTAACCTTTCCTCCGGCGGATCTGGACAGCATTCAAGAGTCCGAAGACGAAGAACCCCGATTCCTCGTGACGGTTACTCTGCTGGGCCTTTACGGTTCCTCGTCACCCTTGCCGACCTTTTACACTGAAGATCTCATTGGAGAGGCAGGTGAAGATGAGTCTGTCACCAGAGACTTCATTGACATCATCAATCATCGTCTTTTCCTGCTTCTGTTCAGGAGCTGGGCCAAATACCGTCAGTTGGTGCAGGTCGTCGAAGAAGGAAACCCTGGGCACCTGCAAAGGCTCTTTTCACTTCTTGGTCTTGGAGAAAAGACACTCAGACGAGGGATCCCGGATGCATATGAGCTCATTCGTTATATCGGTCTCTTGACGCAATTTCCGCGATCCGCCTTAGGACTGAAAGCCTTACTTCAGGATGCCTTGGGCGATATTGCGGTGGAAGTCACACCCAACGTTTATAGAAGAGCAAAAATCCCAGAGGATCAGAGACTGTTCTTGGGAAAGTCTGGAGGTGTTCTAGGAAAGGACACTTTTCTCGGTGAAGAGATTGATGACTGCATGGGCAAGTTTCGTCTCAATATCGGCCCGGTCAATCGGGTGCAGTTTCAAACTCTCCTCCCGGGAGGAGAGGCTTGTGAAAAACTCGCCTTCTTGACGAAGTTCTATGTAACCGATCCCCTCATATATGACGTGGAGCTTACTTTGGCTGAAAAGGAGGCCCAATGCGTTTGTCTTGGCGCCCCCGAGTGGTCAAGGCTCGGTTGGGACACCTGGATTTTTGCTGGTGAGGAAATGGGGGAAGTAAGGGCCACGTTTTATCCTGAGGAAAATGTTGGTTAGATTGGTTCAATTGGTTCCATTAGTTCAATTGGTTAGATTGGTTGGGTTGATCTCATCATAGGCAT
Source organism: uncultured Desulfobacterales bacterium (assembly GCA_964502365.1). GTDB lineage: Bacteria > Desulfobacterota > Desulfobacteria > Desulfobacterales. Next base: position 17,625 of record CAZCWQ010000014.1, read on the forward strand.
GGTCGTTCTAAAGAGTAATGGCTACGATCAGAAGGTTTGAAGATCTCGAATGCTGGCAGGAGGCTAGAAAACTGGTCAGCCTCATTTACTCTTTTACGAAAAAGCAGGCATTTAATAAGGATATTGAACTGAAGGGTCAAATTAGAAGGAGCGCCATATCGGTAATGGCTAACATTGCCGAAGGATTTCACAGAAGGGGCAAGAAGGAATTTATGAGATTCTTGGACTATTAACGCTCTTCAATAGCCGAAACTCTAAGTCACTGTTTTGTTGCCTTACCAAATTAAACCAATGAAACGAATGTAACCAACAAAACCAATGTAACCAATATGACTAATACAACTAATTGAACCACTAAACCTAGGAGACCGCTATGATAACAGTCGACATTAAATCACTTTTGGGTCGTTTGAATGCTTACTGCACCAGGTCTCTGGAGGCAGCCGCTGGCTATTGTGTCTCCCGAACCCATTATGAAGTCACGGTGGAGCATTTTATGGCCAAGCTCTTGGAAGAGCCCCAATCCGACCTTCCCTTGATTTTTCGTCAGTTTGACATCGATCCGGGCAGGGTGCAAAAGGCCATTGAAGAGACAGTGGAAGAGTTTCGTACGGGCAATGCCGCCAAACCGGTCTTTTCTCCCTTGCTGATGGAGTTGTTTCAGGAAGCTTGGCTGGTGGCCTCAGTCGATCTAGAAGAAAATCGCTTGCGATCGGGCGCGCTCCTGTTGGCCATACTGAGTAAACCCACACAGTTTGCCACGGGGCGTTATGTAGATCTTCTGACGACGATCAGCAAGGATGCGCTTCACTCACAGTTCTGGGACATCGTCAAAAGCTCTGTGGAGAAACCATCGGTTGCCGAAGGGCCTGTGAGGGAGGAAGGACGGCCGGGGGAGACCACCGCCATTGGGCGGTTTTGCGATGACTTCACGGAAAAGGCGCGGGCAGGCGAGATCGATCCTGTATTTGGCCGCGATCGGGAGATCCGGCAGATGATCGATATCCTTGCCAGAAGGCGGAAGAACAACCCCATCGTGGTTGGAGAGGCGGGCGTTGGCAAAACAGCGGTGGTTGAGGGCCTGGCGCTCAGAGTCGTGGAGGGAGATGTGCCCGAACTCCTTCGAGACGTTTCCATCTTGGGATTAGATATGGGCCTTCTTCAAGCCGGGGCTGGCATGAAAGGGGAGTTTGAAAATCGGTTGAAGTCGGTCATTAACGAAATCAAGGCCTCTCCGAAACCTATTATTCTTTTCATCGATGAAGCCCATACTCTCATAGGTGCTGGGGGGCCGGCAGGAGGAGGCGATGCAGCCAACCTACTGAAGCCTGCCCTTGCAAGAGGAGAACTGCGCACTGTTGCCGCTACCACGTGGTCAGAGTACAAGAAATATGTGGAAAAGGACCCGGCACTGGCCCGGCGCTTCCAACCCGTGAAGCTGGATGAGCCCTCAGAGGAAACCGCTGTTTTGATCCTGCGAGGATTGAAGAAGAAGTACGAAGAGGCCCACGGTGTAGTTGTGCGAGACGACGGCATCGAGGCGGCTGCCGAGCTTTCAAGTCGCTACATCTCAGGGCGACAACTGCCGGATAAGGCCGTTGACCTGTTGGATACCAGTGCTGCGAGAGTTAAAATTCTTCTTTCAGCGAAACCCGATGTGGTCGAAGATAAGGAGAGAAATATTCAAGCCCTGGAACGGGAAAAAGGCGCTTTGGAGCGCGATCAGTTACACGGTATTGAGGTCGATGTGGATCGTCTCACAGAGATCGCATCGGAGCTTAAAGGATTGAAAGAGGAACTGAGCAAGCTCAGGGATCGCTGGCTTGAAGAGCAGGATCTCGGTAACAGGCTCATAGGGTTTAGAAAAGAGCTTTATGAACTCAAGAGCCAGGAGCAGCCTGACTCTGAGAAAGAAAAGGAGCTCAAAGAGTCAATTGACAAGACTTCTCATGAACTGAAGAAGCTTCAAGGGGATTCGCCCCTGATTCGTATTGAGGTAGATCCGGACGTGGTATCCAAGGTAGTCTCGGACTGGACCGGAATCCCCCTCGGTAAGGTTATGCGGGATCAGGCAAGATCCGTAATTGACATGGGGGGAAACCTAAAGAAAAGGATTAAGGGCCAGGATGAGGCCCTTGGGGTTATAACAGAGGTTATCAAGTCGGCCAAGGCGGGGCTCAAGGATCCCAGCCAGCCCATGGGTGTCTTCCTCCTGGTAGGTCCCAGTGGCGTGGGCAAGACGGAAATGGGCCTGGCAGTGGCTGACCTGCTTTTTGGGGGTGAGCGTTTTGTAGTCACCATCAACATGAGCGAATTTCAGGAAAGACATACTGTGAGCCGGTTGATAGGTTCCCCTCCTGGTTATGTGGGCTATGGGGAAGGCGGCGTGCTTTCCGAAGGCGTTCGCCAAAGGCCCTATTGTCTGGTGCTTCTTGATGAGGTGGAAAAGGCACACCTAGATGTCATGAACCTCTTCTATCAGGTTTTTGACAAAGGGATGCTCTCCGACGGGGAGGGCCGCCTCATTGATTTCAAAAACACCATTGTTTTTTTAACCAGTAACTTGGCCACCGATGTAATTACCGAGCTTTGCTCAAACGGACAAAGACCGTCTTACGAGACCTTAATGGGTGCCATCCGTCCTATCTTAAGCAATCACTTCAAACCTGCCCTGTTGGCGCGAATGAACATTGCGCCCTTCTATACGCTTCCTCCTGATGTCATGAAGGAGATTGTTTGCCTGAAACTGGACAAGCTGGTTGCCAGGGTGGCAGAGACACATAAAATGAAATTGGTCTATGCCCCCGAGGTGGTCGATCAGATTGCCAAACGGTGTACGGAGGTTGAGACTGGCGCCAGAAACATTGACCACATCATGAGTGGAACCATCCTGCCCCAAATGTCAAGGGAGATCCTGGGGCGCATGAGTGAAGAGGCCATGCCTTCTGAGGTTAGTCTGGGTCTTGCCGAAGATGGGGCTTTCAAGATAGATTTCGGGTAGGCGCCAAGCGACGCGTAGTGCTAAGACGATGGATGTGAGATGAATTTGACATGATTCTAACAACGATTTTGGAGAATATGAATGGCCAACGGGGCGGCTAGTTCTGCGAGGGAACCTCGGTTTCTTTTCAAGGTAGCTGGCAAGGAGCTTAAGGTACTGGGCTTCACGGCCACTGAAAGGATCTCTATACCTTTTGACGTCCGACTCACACTGGTTTCTGACGACGAGGTCAAGTTTGATGATGTTATGGGCAAAGAAGCGCTGCTTACGATCATGGTCGAGGACTCAGAGCGCTTTTTTCATGGCATTATAAACCAATTTAGTCAGGCTGGAAAGTCGGGCGGTCACCGTCTCTATCGGGCGAGGGTGGTGCCGTCTCTGTGGCTCCTTTCCCTGGAACAGGACTGTCGAATTTTTCAGGACATGTATGTTCTGGAAATTGTCAAGCAGGTTCTTGAAGAGGGGGGAATAACGAGCGACCGATTCTCTTTTCGACTCCAAGGCCAATACCAGCCCAAAAATTACTGTGTGCAGTACCGCGAGACCGATCTGAATTTCATATCACGGCTCCTTGAAGAAGATGGCATTTTTTACTTCTTCGAACACACTAAGGACAAGCATCTACTGATTCTTGGCGATGGTCCTGTAAACTACCAGCCCATTGCCGGAGAGACCAAGGTTCAATTCAGTGATGCTGAGTCCATGGTGCCGAGGGAAGAGTTCGTAAAGGCATTTATCATGTCTCAACGGATTCACACTGGAAAGATCACCTTGAGGGATTTTAATTTTGAAAAACCCGCCTTGGATCTGACATCTAAAGATGAGAACGATTCATATAAACACCTGGAGGCCTACGATTTTCCTGCCGAATACTATGAGCAAGATCCAGGCAAAAAGATGGCTCAGATGCGTCTCCAGGAAGCCGTCATGTTCAGGGAAATGGCCGACGGTGAGAGCAACTGCTGCAGGTTTGTTCCTGGTTTTACTTTCAAGCTTACAGACCATGAAATGGCCAGCCTGAACAAGGAGTATCTGCTCGTTCAGATAATGCACAGGGGAATGCAGCCCCAAGTGTTGAGAGAGCGGTCAGGTCAGGGTGGTACGGTCTATTCCAATGAGTTGATGGTTATTCCATCTTCGGTTTCTTTCAGGCCGGAAAGAAATACACCGAAACCTGTCATAGAAGGTGTCCAGACGGCCAAAGTGGTGGGCCCCAGCGGGGAGGAGATCTACACGGACGACGACGGTTATGGCAGGGTGAAGGTACAATTTCACTGGGATCGAGAAGGTGAATACAATGAACAAAGCTCGTGCTGGATTCGTGTCAGCCACAGCTGGGCCGGCGGCCAATACGGGTACTTCAGCTTACCCCGAGTGGGCCAGGAAGTAATCGTCAGTTTTCTTGAGGGTGATCCGGATCGCCCGCTGATCACCGGCAGGGTGTACAATGCGGATCACATGCCTCCCTATTCCCTCCCCAAAGAAAAGACAAAGAGTACAATCAAGAGCAAGAGTTACAAAGGTGATGGAGCCAACGAGATCCGTTTTGAGGACAAGGCGGGCGAAGAGCAGCTGTATATCCACGCCCAGAAGGATCTAGAAATTCGGGTTCTCAATGACCGCAAGACCACCGTGGACAACGTCGAGCATCTGGTCGTGAAAGCGGACAGCACAACAAAGGTCGGCGGCAGTTCCTCTGTGACCGTAGAGGGCGACGAGGCCTTAAAAGTGGGAGGTCAGCGGTCACTGACAGTGGATAAAGACGTCCTGGAGGATTTTAAGCAGAGCCACAAGGAGGAGGTGGGAAAAGAGCATTACGTCAAGGCCGGGACAAACGTGATCATTGAGTCTGGATCCGAAATAACACTGAAAAGTGCCGGGGGTTTTGTGAAGATTGATTCTTCAGGGATCACGATTCAAGGTACCAAAGTACTCATAAACAGCGGTGGATCGGCTGGCACTGCCAGCATATCTGCCAGCCCAGCCACCCCTGCTGTACCCACTGAGACAGACACAACGCCTTTGGGTGCTGACACGATTTACACACCGGTTGCTGCAAGGAGAGCAGTGCCCGCGGCGGCAGCCATACCTGTGGGGGCAATGGAGGCGCCGCCCGGAGAGGCAGAGGAGGAAGAGCTTACCTGGATCAAGTTCAAGGTTGTTGATGAGAACGATAAGGCGGTTGAAGGCATTAAGCTGGAGGTTTTTCTGCCAAATGACATAAAACGCCTCAGCGATGCATCGAACAATAAGGGCATAATTGAGATCAAGGACTTTAAAGAGGGGGATCGCAAGTGCGATATCCTGGAGATGGTTGCCACCGACCATCTGGAGGTTGTCGAGGTTAAATGAGGATAAGGTATTGGTCTTGTTACAGGTTCCTGTTAAGGGAAGGATATTAGGAGGCATCGGATTGCATGGGTAAGGTATTCAAAAAACGGGATAAAACATATCCTCCAAAAAAAGATGATACCCTGGCCAGTATTGTCTCAAACAAGTGCAAAGAGGGTATCACCTGGCAGGACCTGGCCCTTTTCAATTGGGGAACAGACAAGCCAACAGAAGTGAACCGTGCGCTTGTTGAAATAATAGGTTGCAGCGAGATAGATTCCGCAGATCCCAGCAAGTCAAAACTCGACCCGGCGTTCGGCCCGGAAGGAGGAGAGAAAAAAATATACATTCCTGAACTATGGAAGTCCGAGGGTCTAGACGTCGAAAAAGAGCATACCATAAAGGTCAAGAAACTGGCGCCCGCACCTGCCATTAGCATCACGAAACTGGACAAGTGGTTTATCCCTGAAATCGAAAAATGCGAGATCAAATATGCACTCGAAGGATTGAAAGCGCGTGCGGATAAAGTGGAACTTGAAGTGTATGGAAGTAACTATTGTGAGTCTTCTGACTGGAACAAAGGTCTTGGCAAATTTGACAAACTCCACCCAGACACACCTGTTTACAAAGAGAAGCTGCATGACCAGACTGATGAGCGCAAAGAATATGGTTTGCCCCAAGAGTGGAAAGGAAAAACAAACGCTGATAAAGGACTTTTCAAGGTAAAGGAGGATGGGAAGGATCGCTACGTCAACGTTGCCTTTTCGCCCTATACGGTGAATTTTCGTTACTATAAAGCGGGCGATGACAAGAACGCGCGGATTATCCTCCACCCCTTCTGGCCGCTGTGGGAGGAGGAGAAGACTGAGCCGACCGTTAAGACAGAGGTGGACGGGCAGATTAAAATAAAGTGGAAGAACGCGGCAGACGTTGATGATGGCGCGCTGGAGATCTTTGACAAGAACGAACAGCGAGTCTATCTCGAGCCGCTGCCGAAGGTCAAGCTCAAAAAAAATGAACAGGATATAACCTGGAACAAGCGGTACCTTGGGCATAGCGGGACCCGGTACCGTGGTTATGCCGTGAACAGTGTATTTGGCAAGGAGTACTGCCCTGACACCACCCTGGAGCCGAATTTCAACAATGCGGGTAACCTCGTCGGGAACATCAGGATCGAGTGGAAGGTCCCTGCGGCGGGGCTCAAGAACGGGAGGTTGACAGTTACTGACAAAAACGGCAATGAAGTTTACGCGCATAACCTGGCGGGAGGCGAGCTCAACGCGGGCACCCGCCACCGCGATTGGAACGGCACGTACAAGGCGGGCACCAACAACAGCGCAGCCGGCAACAAGGCCATCAAAGCCGACTCCCCTTACCGTGCGCGGATAAAGGGCAGCAATGATGCTGCAGGGGATATGGACCTGCTAGGAGACGGGGTCTACACCTTTAAGGTGACGACTTTGAAGTACAAGCCCAAGACAGACTCGCTGAAGGTACAATGGGAGGTCAAGAAAACCGACAAGAACCCGCTCAAGCGTGGAGTGTTGGAGATCACGGACGGCAGAGGCAAGACTGTGTTCCGGGCGGCTCTGCCAGAAGGAAAGCTCGGCAAAGACACTCAGCAGGAATACGAGTGGAAAGATGGGGGCAAGTACTTACCCGGTGTGAAGAACAGCAAGGACGGCGACACTGCTATACCGGAGGACATGCCCTACCGGGTTCAGATCCAGGCCCACACGGATGAAAACAAGGATCCGGGGCTCGCCCTTGCTTCTATGCACACAGAGGTCCGGCTGTACGTCAGCCGCCTAACCCACGTGCCCAAGCATGTGGCCTATGATCCCTGGACCAACGAGTCGAGCCTGGAGTTGGGCTTGGGTCTCCTGGTGCCTGGTGACACGCCTGAAGAGGGCGACGTAACGAAATGGCACCAGTATAAGTTGGCCGAATACGGCTTCCACCCAGGACCGGTCAATGGAACGAAGCATGACTCTTACAAGATTGCACTAAAGGAGTTCAAACGCTCAGTGCCTGAGGACGGAACCGTCGCAGCGCCCAATTTTAAACGCCTGGCTATTGATGAGAATGAAGATAACAAGACAAAAAACGCCATCAAGAAGATTCGAGGTTCGGACAAACGGAAGTGGTTTGGGAGTCTCACCCGGGTTCTGGGCAACAACGACAATCCTGACCTGAACGACAATCAGGCCAACACCATGTTGCCCAATGCGGAACAGGACGTCATCGTTTGGGTGGATGACCGGCAGTACTACACCGACAAGGTCCTTATCGGCGACCCGAATCCCCCGCCTCCTACGAACGACAAAGACGGCAATGAGGTTCTAGTTGCGCCTTTCAACCTGGATAATCACCGGGCGAATATGAACATAGGCGACGACAAGGTGGGAAAAGATGCGAAGTCTATCGCCCGTCCCTGGATTCCATTCAAGGTTCATCTGCAGCTGGTCAGCCGCGAGAAAGGGCTTTACGACGAACTCAGGGCGTTGACGGAAGCTGAAAAGGAGAAAACTTGCAAAGCGGTCGGCCCACTGCGTGTCGACTGGACATTCGACGAGTTGCCACCGGATGTGTCCACGATCGACCCGGCCACCGTTCCCAACTATGACAAGGATTTCGTGCGGTCTCGTGCCTATGTGGCCTGGGCAATTGATCAAAAAAAGGCTACACACACTCGCAAGGACACGAAGTGCAAGGTGCGCTATACCAATTGTCCTAAGGTCCACGGCGGCATTCGGGACAACATCGCCGACTACTACAAGGTTGCTTTCGGTCACGGGGACGACGAGAGCCTTTTGCCGTGGCAGGCAGTGCCGGACTCAACCACCGAGTCCGTTGCCACGGTCGTCCACGATCATCTCATGTCGGACCAAAAAGACCAGGGGACCAACCTTTTTAAGCCCCTGATCGGAACCGCCGGGGTCTATTTTCATCCGTCGAACATTGCAGGGGACGGCTACCGCGTCCGCGCTGAGGTCCAGTTCGATAAGTTCGGGGCATACGATCTCCCAAACCTGAAAGTGCTCAAGGCACGTTATCCAACGCCGCCGCAGGCGCACACAGCTCGCATGAGGATTTGGCGCAAGAGTTCTTTCCGGGGCCACATGTGCTGGGGTGCTGCTCCCACACCCACACCCAACTGGGGCAACGTCTTTATCAACGCCTTCCGTACGCAGTACCGCGCCGCCCACGTCTATTTTGTCCACGAAGGTGGTGCCGGACGCCAAGCCTTTAATATCAACGCAATAATAAACGAGCCTCTTTTCAAGAAAATCATCACCAAGAATGTGGTCCTGGCGGCGTTGCAGGATGAGAACAAAGTCACCCGGAATGTGAACGATGTCTGGCCGTGGACGAACGAGAACGACTTTGGATGGCCGTCCCCGATTCAAATCGTTCCTGGCATCACTTTTGATAATTGTAGAAATACTGTCCTAAACGGGACATGGCGCAAATTCCGCACAGGCCTCATTCTGGCTCTGCTCAAGGAGGTCGAGAAGCAGGGTTTCCTGCGCGGCCATCTACTCGTTGAATTCGATTCCAACTCACCGTGCTGCTTTCAAGTATACCGATGCAACAATGCTCCTGGCGCCCATGCCTTTATCTACCTGGAAAAGAACCATGCCCCGGGCACTAGGATGGACAACCAACCGTGCCCAGCCCCTGGATGCGGTACGGCTGGTAAGAGACTTACCCATACCGGAAGTCACCATAACATGAACGGCTTGAGCTTGCCGGCCGTTGGGGCCCCGTTGGGGGCCACATGGCTTTTCTGGAGGGGCGAGAATGTGAATCGTTTGAAGGCGGTGTGGGTGCATGAGGTGGGGCATCATCGCCACCTGGAGCACGCCGCCAACGTGGCACCAGCGGGGGCGGTGGACCTACACGATTCAGAGAACAACACGTGGTTTAACGCCTGGAATACCGTTAAACCACCACCCGGACCAGTTGGTACAGGCGCGGCCAAGGCCAGGCATTGGGATCGTCGATGCATCATGAGCTACGCGGACTGTTGGTACGGAGAACTCGGATGCCTTTGCGGCAAGTGCCTGCTGCGCAATCGTGGGTGGAAGGTGAAAACACTCACGGGTCCGGGCTCAAGAAAGGCTGATGTCTGATGTTGTATGCTTGCCAGAATCCAGCTATGCGGTGCGTCGCCGGGCTATCATTGGTAGTCTTCTGTCTGGCTGCCATAGGGTGCAAGCAAAAACCCGGGGAAAACAGCTCCCGGAGCTGGCTGTCCCAAGGCTCAGCGGCCAGTGTAAATGGAGGAAATAGTGATATGCAAGGCCTAAAAGTAACAGTTAACCTTGAACATGATGAAGTTGTCGTGGGCGAGAGCCTGAAGGTTGAAGTGAGGCTTACCAACGGGGGGACGGCGGCTGTAGAAGTCCCGACTACGGATGAGACAAGTCAGTTTGAGTATACGCTTCGGCCGAAGCACGAGGGTGACCCGTCATATACTTTGAGCGCGACCGCATCGATGTACGCGCGTTACCCGGTAGACTACAGGCCCATGCCCTTCGAGGGGAAGCTGACGCTAAAACCGGGAGACTCACAGTCGTATGTTGAGGACCTTGCCATTTACATGGTCGAACCGCTTAAACCTGGGCAGTATGTGCTCTCTGCAGCCTATTATACAGAGGGTGGTGGATCCGAATCGTCAGGTATTACCCTGTCGCTTATTCCTCCCAAAGTTCGGGCTATGGCCACCGTCGCCGGCCCCACTGAGGGCAGGCTTGGCCACGTGATTGCCCATGAGAAGGCTGATAGGGGAGTTGTGGTGCTCCAGCGTGAAAGCCGCGAGTACGTGCCTGCTGATGGGATATGGTACGCCCGGGCAAATGTCGAGCCATCGGCTGCCGTCGCTGGTGTAGCTTCAGCCATGGAGCTTGCTCCCAACAATGGTGTGAGGTGGTTTGCGTGGCTGCAGGCCGAAGGTATGGGAGCCGGTGTGGCAGGGATCGAAATGTACGCCCGCGTGGGGCCAGAGGCCCTCGGTGTGAAATCTCCGATCCTGCAAACCGTGGGATGGCAACCCTCTGTCGAGTCTGGGACGTTTGTGGCTCTAGGCGTGGACCCTCAGGAACGTGTAGCGCTCGCTGTCGCAACTTTCCTTGCGACTGGAACCGCCAGCGTCAAGACGGTTCCGTTGGCAAATCCGAAAATGCCTTTGCAATGGGCAGCACGGTACCGAACCCAGAATGGAGCAGTACACTTCGACGTTGTGACCGTTGAGGACGCTGCTGCCAAGGTCCGAGTGCAGCGTCAGAGCGTTACGCCCGACAAGGGGAAAGTGGAGCCCCCTGTTGTCCTGGCTGAGCGTTCCGAGCCGCTGGCGGCACTTGCTGTTTATCCTATAGCCGGTGCAGCACCCGGTGTCGTTGATGCACTGTTTGGACCGGTGGGCGAAAAGGCCCAGATGACCTTTTTGCGTATACCTCTCGACGGAGGAGCGCCTATTGCGGAGTGGAGCTTTGCGGTGCCCAACGATCTTAATAAGAAGCGCCCCACAGCCTGGGCTATTGCCTCCAAACCGTTGCCTGATCCGATCGTACTCGCCAAGGTAGGGGACAGACTGATGGTTCGCCGTGCAGCCGACGGGTCCGAGTGGTCTACGTTAGGCATGAACGCCTTGGCGGTGGAGCATTTGCAGTTGGAGGTTATCGGAGATCAAGCCGTATGGGCTATATGGGCCGATCCGGCTGCCGGTATCCAATATAAGATGATCCCCTAAGGCTCTACTGCTGCCGGGTCTCGAAAGATCCAGATTGAACAGGTGCGTTCCTTATCAGCCGTGAAGGAGGTAACTTGTGCCACCACAAGGAAGATTAGGAGATAAGTCACAGGCTCCGGCTGACGCCCACGGCTGCCTTGCCTGCCCCCATCCTGTTGTGGGTCCCGCGATTGAAGGTTCGCCCGACGTGCTGGTGAACAATCGTCCGGCATTGCGCGTAGGAGACAAAGGCATCCACGCAGCCTGTTGCGGCCCCAACATGTGGACAGCTGTCAAAGGAAGCTCCACGGTTCTTATCAACAACAAGCCGGCCCATCGCATGGGTGATGATGATCAGCATTGTGGTGGGATGGGTAAGTTGATTGAGGGGAGTCCGGATGTGATTGTGGGGGGGTGAGGCCCAACACTGACGTGGGGGCATTTGAGGTTTGAGGTAGGAGGGCGCTAGCTCTGTTAGAGGCGAAGAAATGGTGGGTTCTCGGCCAATTGAATAAGGGTTGCGTTTGCGGAAGGATGTTTTTGACCAAACAGAATTGATTTGCCCTCGGTGTCGTGAGGCTGGTGCTGAGGGCATTGTACAATATCCCTTGGAGCTTGGAGAGGTGTTGAGGAGCGAAGGGGATTTTGTTTTAGAAGGATTTCTGGTTTGTTCAAATGCTGAGTGCTGCTTCAACTACCCAGTTCTGGCCGGTGTTCCAATTGTACTGAAAGACCTCACAGGTTGGTGGGGTTCTGAACACTCGAAGTTGTCTTGTGTTGCCAGTGATGCTGCTGAGATGCGAGAGTTTTTTGCAGCCTTGAATCTGGGCACCCCTTTGTCTTATGCAGACATAAGCTTAGCTAGTTCTTACATGGATTTGCATTACGGTACCCTTGATGACGTCCCCGCCTCTATTGCGACGCTGGTAAATCCGAAACCCTTTTGGGAAACGGTTGTGGAGATGGCCAAGCCGCAAGGAAGCCGAAAAAATTTGTGCGCTCTTGATTTGGGGTGTTCTGTGGGGCGCTATACCTTTGAACTGGCTCGCTTCAGCGATCTGGCTGTGGGGATGGACCTGAACTTCAGCGCTGTTTCATCTGCGGCTAGGTTCCATCGGACCAAGAGGGTTTTCTTTGAACGTAGAAAGCACGGCCGGTGCTTTGAAAAAATCGAGACTTCCTTTTCCCCTCCGCAAAACGTGTTTTTTCTGGTAGGAGATGCGTTAAACCCGCCTTTTAGTGCGAAAGCCTTCGATTTTGTCTCCAGTTTGAATTTGGTGGACAATGTAACGCTTCCCCTTGTGCTGATCGGCCAGATGGATGCCCTATTGAAACAAGGGTGTAGTCTGGTGATGGGCTCTCCCTATGAGTGGCGAGCCGATCTGTGTGAACCCTCCCAATGGCTGGAGAGCGATGAATTGGATGGGGCCGCCATGGTTCGAAACATTCTCGAAGGGAAGATTTTTGGTCAGACGGGACTGAAATATGGCGTGGTACAAGAGTTGATGGATGTCCCCTGGGTGCTCAGACACCACAAACGGCACTGGAGTCTTTTTCTGCTTCATTTGCTCAAGGCGAAGAAGGCTGAGGATGCCGCAGGGTGAACAATTGCTTCAAGTTGATAGAAATGACGGTTCCATTGGCTCAATTAGTTGAATTGGTTAACCGATCAAACCAATAGAACAGATCAATCAAATAATGGAGTTGTATTCTCCGAACCGATGTCCAGTACCCTTGAGTGGACAACCGATTGGAGCATTCGAAGGCTATGCCCCCGATTAATACACAGTTGATGGCGATGGTAGCAAAAATGACATTCATCGCCAACATGAAACCGCTCCCTATTGAGTGGAAGCAACCAGGGGACCAGTTTAAGGACGCATTCAAGCCAGATGAACTGTCAATTCCACCAAATCCTCCTGCCCCTCCTTTTCTTTTCAGAGAAACCACTGTCAACAAGTATCATGTGGATACGGCCAAGACTATCGGTGAACAATACGCCAAATATATTGATGAAGTCTGTGCAGCAATCGGATATGCCCACAACATGTGGAAATTGCAGGCCAAGTTCAAAAACATCCAGATAATGGCTGTATGTGCTATCGGCCCACCGGGGTGCCTGGACGGACCCGATCTCGCACCGTTCATCAAGAATGCCCCTGGGACGGCGAGCAGTACGGAAATGAAAAAGAAATATACGGCAGCCGTTGGCAATGGTCTTGGAAAACAATGGAAAAAATGGCAAGGCCAGGTTATGGTTCCAGGCCTGCCTTGGTATCCTGCCTTTGCCGCCTTTCCAGGCCCGCAAGCACCACCTATGCCTAATGTGCCTATGCCGCTTATCACCTGTCCTTCCGCCATGATGTCGGAATTAACACCGGGGCCCTTAAAAAAGGCCATGGTCGATAGTCTTGGTGACAAAGATGCGCTTCATCACGAGGAACTGTTTGACGCTATTGCAACAGGTTTCAGCATGGCATTTCTCACATGGGTTTGCTCCCAGATGGTAATGGTTGTGTTGGGTAAAGGACCGGTGCCCACGTTTGCGCCGCCTTATGTCCCTGTTGGCCCGGTGATAGGAGGCGACATTATATCGGTGCCCGGGCATTTGATTGTTTAGTAGGCCGTCATAAATAGGCATTGTTTGAGGTTGGATGATCGCTCTGCTTGTATAACACGTGGTTTGATTGGTTACACTGGTTCTATTAGTTCAATTGGTTTGCTTAGTTACATTAGTTCAGTTGTAAGAAGTCATGGAATCGATCAAACTGTATTATTTCTCAATTCTGGCACCCTTGAGAGGGCTTAGATCAACCTGGGCTCTTTAGACGTACAGGCAGATCATGAAAGTAACAAATGAAACTCCCTTGGAGTTTTTTTCTTTGCCTGGCAATGGGCCGGCGGACAGCCGTGTGTTGACCGTGGTAGTAAAAGGTACGTTCCGCATACAGGGCGACGGACCACCTGTGCTTGCGCCCGAGCAGGATCCCATAATCTTTGGGGATATGTTGCAGGACCCTGAGACAGGTGGGAGCACAATATTTGAAGACGATTTGGCCAGTTTTAAACCACGAGCCGATGTTGTGGTCATAGGTAAGGCATTTGCTCCGAAAGGGTGTTCAGTCCATGCACTGGACGTAGGGTTTCGTGTTGGACAGCTCAAGAAGGTGATCCGCGTGATTGGCAATCGGCATTGGCGATCAGGTGGTCTTCTAGGGGGCATAACAGCCTCAGAACCTGAACCATTTGCTGAGATGGATCTGATCTATGAAAACGCATTTGGCGGCATGGACATGAAGTGGGGAGATTACTGTGCTGAAAACCCGGTTGGCCGTGGCATTTTTGGTAGTAAGGCAAAAAAGGAAGATGTTGACAAGAAACCATTGCCCAACATAGAAGACCCAAACAACCTGATCAAGTCTTGGAAAGACAGACCAACGCCTATTGGCTTTGGATTCATAGGCAAAGGCTGGGCGCAGCGCCTGCCTTTTTTGGGCACATACGACAAAAAGTGGAAAAAAGAACGGTACCCGGAGCGGCCCCTAGATTTCAAATTTGATTACTTTAACGCGGCTCCACCGGATCAACAAATAGAGGGGTATTTGAAGGGCGACGAAGAAGTCGAGCTTTTTCACCTCACACGAGATGGCCGGACTAAGTTTCAGCTTTCTGGAAAGCCTCCGGTGATATCGGTGTCAAGATCCTTCGAAGGGTCAACCTTCGAGAGTGTTCAAGTCAATCTGGATACCCTGTGCCTAATGCCTGCTCAGGAACGCTTCTATCTTGTATGGCGTGGCCTGGTTCCTATTGAGAATCTTGACGCACCAGATGTCGCACGCATTGAGATTTCAATGTGAGCCCCAATGTTGCAAAAGCCGTCCGTATTCCTCGCAAAGAGGACTTCCCTCACACTGAAGACTACGAAGCTTCGGACATCTTCTGTGATGTATTCGAACAGAACCTCTCATTTTTCCAACATGGAGCCATTCGTGCAGCCATTGACTTGGGCATATTCGATCTTCTGACTCGTCCACTCACATGTAGTCAGCTTTCTGTCCAACTGGGAACGCAGCCACGTCGATTGAGCTACCTCCTTAATGTCTTGGTCCTTGAAGGTTTGCTACAGTACAAACAAGAAGCCGCTACCTATTTGGCTAGGCAAAAGCCTGAGCACAAACCTATGCTGCCTAAATACGGCTGGGGACGATTGGCTCAAGTCATCCGAGCGGATCGACCCCTGAGTGAAATCGAACCGAGCGAACACATGCCTGAGGGAAAAATCCGTTTTCATGACTACTTATTTGAGACCGGGTATCCTGCAGCTCGGCGGCTATGGGAAGTCACTGGTATCGGCTCGGGTCATCTTTTAGACATAGGTTCAGGTTCTGGAGCTTACTCTGCGGCTTTTCTCGAAATGCACAGGGAAGTCAAGGCGACACTGGTGGATCGTGCCGAAGTCTTGGAACTGGCGCACCGGCAGCTCGAAAAACATGCCAGTCGCTTGAAGTTTGAAGCGCGCGACGCATTCGAACCTGTCCCAGGCCTATACGACATAGTACTTCTGGCCAATGTGCTTCATCTTTGTAGCCCATCAGAATGCTCCAGACTAATAGCCGCGTCAAGTCAACCGCTTCAACAGGGCGGCTGTTTGGTGATCAAAGATCTATGGATCGAGCCGGACCGCTCTGGACCTGCGGTTTCTTTGTATTTTGCTGTGAATATGGCCCTCTATACCGAAGGCGGTAATGTCTATTCTGACGACCAGGTTTGCCGATGGGTGAAAGAGGCTGGGCTCACAGATCTGCGCTTGCTTAACACCGCCCACAGCCTCATTGTCACGGCCACAAAGCCATCGAAAACAAACCCTCAAACGGAAAAAAACAGACACTGAAACTGACATCACGCAAACACAAACCAACAGGACGAATAGAACCAACGCAACCAATCAAACTAACAAAAGCAATCAAATGGCAAGAATTCTATTGATCATGCCCCGGCTTCCCCAAAAGCTCGGTGCTCCCTACGTTGGTCAGCAGTACGTGGCATCCAATCTCTTGAAAGATGGTCATGAGGTGCGTTGCGTGGACCTGGCGGCTGCGCGGTTTACTGGTAGTAAAGAGCATGTCGTTAACACGGCTGAATCTTGGTCGCCTGATATGATCGGGATGACGCTTTTCACCCAAAACGCGGCTCGCGGATATGGTTTGGCCAAGATAGTTCGGCCCACTACAAGGCTGTTGGTGGCAGGCGGGCCCCATGCCACGGTCTGCCCCGACGAAGTACTTGCCTATGGTTTTGACGTTGTGGTTGGTGGTGAGGGTGAGCATGCAGTGGTTGAATTGGCACGATGGTTGGACGAAGGTTCAAATGGAGAGCCCCCGGCGGTTGCTGGTTGCTGTACCAGAGGATCCGTAGGATTGCCGCCAAGGCCTATCGAGAATCTTGACGACCTGCCATTTCCTTTTGAGAGCTATCCATGCTTTGATGCGAAGGCCTATTCTCCTACGGGCGTGGTGGTTACGGGTGGCCTTATCACAAGCCGTGGGTGTCCAGCACGCTGTACCTTTTGCGCAAACTACGTTACAGGCCGAGGGTACCGATGGAGATCAGCTGCAAACGTGGTGGCTGAGATGATAGAGGTTTTGAGAAGATATGGCGTGACGCACTTTCCAATCTGGGATGATGCGTTTTCTGCCCGCCATTTCCGGGTTGTTGAGCTGTGCGACGCTATCTTGGCGGAGCCCGAGTTGCACGGAATCACCTGGACATGTAATACCCCGGCGAACATGGTAAACCCTCGCGAGTTGGCCCACATGCGAAAAGCCGGTTGTGTAGCAATCGACTTCGGGATCGAAAGCGGTGACAAGGATATCCTTAAGATTATCAGGAAGGGGCAGCGGCCGGACCAGGTCAAGCGGGCCGTGGAAGCTGCCAAGGCCGAGGGCATGACCACCATCGTCAACTTTATGTGCGGATTTCCAGAAGAAGGTGTCAAAGAGATAGACAACACCCTTGATCTTATGAGAGGCCTTGCCGAGAATACAGATATTTTCAATCACCGCGGTGTCCTCGTTCCCTTCCCCGGAACGGTTGTCTATGACCAGAATCACCGTAAATACGGCTTTACAGGCTGGTGGCTCGACTCAAAACATGTTGCTGACGAGCCTAATCTATTTGAGCTTGGTCCGCAGCAGGCCCAAGAATATCTCGAGCATGATCCGGCACTGGACCTGGACTTTTTCCACTACAGCGCTGAGGTTCGTGAGAAGATTGCCGAGTGTGTTCTCTTTAAGGCGAGACATAATCAACGTTCAATTGGGATGGTAAGGGAGTGAACCCAAGTGGTTCAAGAACACGCATGTTGGTTCGTTCAGAGGGATTTTGATGTGCATTTAATCTTGACTGGAGTCCCACAGTTAGAAAATAATCGGGGCTCAGCCCGCGGCTCGCGGCAACGGGTTAACGAGAGAAAATTTCGGGACGAGATGTCAAACAACAACACTGTGGTATGTGAGCATGGAGATTGCAAATAACACTCCCCTTGAAGTTGTGGCGCTACCCATGGAAGGACCAGGTGCCACGCCGGTCTTGACCATTGTGATTAAGGGGACATTTGATATTCGTCCTGGTGCGTCTGCCATGGTGGCCTTAGAGCAAATACCCATTGCTTACGGTGATGAATTCTATGATGTCATGGGCACGGGGAGTGTTAAGTTTGAGTCTGACATTGTCCTTTTCAAGCCTAGAGCCGACATTGTCCTTGTCGGAAAGGCCTGTGCTCCAGGGGGAAGACCTGTTCAGGTCATGGATGTAATGCTCCGCGTGGGACACGCGAGAAAAACCATTCGTGTCTTTGGCGAACGGCAGTGGCGGTGTGTAGGTCGCCTGTTGTCAGAGCAGCCGTCTGCTCCAAAGCCCTTTGTGACCATGGACCTTGTTTATGAGCGCGCCTTTGGGGGCATTGACATGGAAGGAGGGGGGTACTGCGCGGAAAATCTTGTAGGCCGGGGCTTTGTCTTCAAGAAGTCCAAGAAGGCATTGGACGGCGTGCCTCTGCCCAACCTGGAAGATCCAGCCGATCTGATCAAATCATGCAAAGATCGTCCCAAGCCGATTGGTTTTGGCTTTTACGGCAAGGCCTGGATGCCACGGCTGGGTTACCTGGAGGCGCATGATAAACAAGAGAACCAACAGAAGGAAGAGAGCTTTCCTGAGTTCCCGGCACATTTTGGTTTCGATCACGAAAATGGGGCACACCCGGACCTGCAGGTTGATGGCTACTTGAAGGGTGATGAGGAAGTGGAACTATTAAATCTGACGCCTGAAGGGACCATTCAATTCTTTTTGCCTGGAATCAGGGTGGCTTGTAATGTTGCCAAACTTCATGGGCCTGAAGTTGGAGTTTCCGAGGATTTGAGCGGAGGGGAGGGTGGAACTGCTGAGAGCAGAGAAGGAGCGGAATTGCATATGGAAGAGGTCCTTCTCAATCTGGATACCCTGTGCCTGATTCCAGACCAAAAACGGCTTTATCTGGTATGGCGAGGTCTGTGCCGTATCAAAGATCTAGATGCGGCGGAGGTAGCAATGGTACGCGTTGCCTAGTGTCCTGTACCGTGAACTGCGTGACTGAAGCTCTGAACGTTTGTCTGGATGCTTCGGACCCATCCGTCGATTAACAACTTGTCAAAACCCAACCAGGTTTTATAGAGCTTAGATCTGAGGACGATCTGCGACGGTGGTGTCAGAGGCCCTCCGTCACAAGAATGAGCAAAGGAGGCATTGACATGGCAAATCCAGGACATGCTTTGGCAGCTGGAAGCCTGGCAGAAATTCGACAGCTGAAAAGGGAACTGGCCCAGTTGAGAGTTCAACATCAAATGGCGATGACACATCTGACTAGGGGTATAGAAGAGTTCATGGAGTTACTTGAATCTAAGGGAGTAGCAACAAAGAGCGAGCTTAGGGGGCTTCCAAGCCTCGAAATATTCATGAGTATGAACCACCAACAAAGCATGTGGTGATTCCACCGCATAGGTGTTCCAATCCCGAAAGCCGGCAAGAAAAATGTGATGGACTCAGCCCAAGGCCGCAGCGGCGATGTAGGCGAAATTCTGACTGCTGCGGAGAAAAGCCGTCAGCGCAAGGACTTTGAACGCACAGATGAAGATCTGCTACTTCCTGAGTGACTATGTAAGTCACTGCAAGGCAGGGCTGGGCAATCGCCTATGTCTTGAAAAGCTGGGCGTGGAACTTGTAGATGATCCAGGTCTTGCCGATCTGGTCATCATTCACAACGAACCCCCTACGTACCGATTCTATTTCGAGCGTTACCCGTCCCTTAAGAATACGTATGTGATTGCCTACGCAGTCTGGGAAACCGATTGCCTTCCCGACGCTTACATTGAGCCTCTTTCACAGGTTGATGAAATCTGGACCCCTTCCGCGTACACGGAGAAGATTTTCAAGAAGCATTTTCAGAACGTGGTGCGGATACCTCATCTTGTGGAGATACAACCGCCCACGCGTTCTGATGTTCAGAAAGTCAAGAACCTGATCGGTTACCGTGAGAACCTGTTCTACTTCTACACGATTGTGGACAGCTTGAATCCCCGTAAGAACCTGACCGCCACACTGTCTGCCTTTGAGCGTCTGGCTGCGCAATACAGGGATCGCCTGCGACTTGTGGTTAAACAATATGCGCGCATTGACGAAAGACTCGGACAACTACCCAATATCATTTCTATCAAAGAGCCTGTTGACAATGGTGTCATTTCGGCCTTGCATAAGGTATGCAACGCCCTGGTTTCGAGCCATTGTGCAGAAGCCTGGGGGCTCAGTATCTCAGAAGCAATGGCCCACGGCAATCCTGTGATAGCCACAGGTTATTCGGGTAACATGGATTACATGCGCAAGGATAATGCCTACCCCGTTCTTTATGCCAAACGGAATCTTAATGAACACGAAGCGGCCTTTGCCCCACAGCTTCTGTCAACGGAAATGTCCTGGGCACAGGTGGACGAGGACAATCTGTATGAAAAAATGCGCGACTGTTTTTTGGCCGGAGGTCAAAGCGCGGAGGCTCGCCGGGCCCCAGCAATTCAAGAACAGTATGGCATCGAGCCCCTCAGCGCCATCCTGGGCGCGCGGCTTCAACATCTGATGAGCCGCATAAGGCCTGTGGCGCTGGGGAGTCTGCATTCAGGAATAGCATCGAAAAGCAAAAAAGGTGGAAACATACTACCGTCTCGGGTGGGGATATTTCATCAGCTGCCGGAAGACTATTCCGTCATGGTCGGTCGCCAAGTGGCTGTGGACCAGTTTGTTCTGGGCTTGGCCCGCTATGGCAAGAGACATTCGTACGAGCTATATTGTCCGACGATGCAGGTATCAGGGGTTCGTCAAAATATCGGCACAAATCTGGAAAGGGTCAGTGTTTACGACCGACTCATGCTTGCCTCTGAGATCGGGGAGTTCGGGTTTACAGCCTGGCATGATCCGCAGTTCGAGATCTATCGTCCTTTTGCACTTCGTGCGAATTCCAAAGCCTCTTTTCCGATAACCGTCCTTCACCACACGCTCAGTTACAAAGAACTGCTTCATGAGAGATTTCTTCAACTGTTGCTATGCAATCCTTGCAGCTACGATTCCATTATTTGCAGCAGTACCAGCAGCCAAAACACTGTGCAAAGCTTGCTGGAACATGTGGTTGATAACTTCAACGAGAGCTACGGCACAAAGCTGGTCTATGGGGGACGAACGGATGTAATCCCGCTGGCCATTGATACTGAGCTTTTTCACCCCCGTGACAAGGCCCAAGCCCGTAAACGTTTTGAACTGCCACTTGAAGCGTTCATACTACTTTGGGTCGGCCGCCTGAGTGCCATAGATAAAGCGGATTTGTTGCCCCTTGTTCAGGTTGTCTTGGAACTAAAAGAAGGCAATCCAACATTGGAATTGCTTCTGGTTTGTGTTGGCAATCAGCGCTGCGGAGAACACTTTGGTGGCATGATTCAAGAGTTTGGAAAAAAACTCAACGTGGTTGACAACCTGGTTGTGTTCGACGATTTGAAGGAAGGAATTCATTTGCTTTACCCGGCAGCTGATGTCTTTGTCTCGCCGGTTGACAACCTTCAGGAAAGCTTTGGGCTGTCGCCTGTTGAGGCCATGGCATGTGGCGTTCCTCAGGTAGTCTCTGACTGGAACGGCTATCGTGATACGGTCGTCCATGAAAAAACAGGTTTTCTAATACCCACGTATACTGGGGACTGCTGGGATGATATTTCGGAAGCAGCGTTTTTGACGGATTCAGCATTTGACCATTTGGTCCTTTCTCAATCCGTGGTGGTGGACCCAGCGGCCCTTCGGGGTGCCATCCAACAGCTCATTGACAGCCCTAGCTTGCGGACAAGTATGTCCGAAATCTCACGGCAACGAGCCGTTCAGAAATATTCGTGGAAATCCGTCATTGCTCAATACGAAAATCTGTGGTCAGAATTGAGTGGCCTAGCTCCACGGAACCCTGAAAAAGGCAATACCGTTCTTCGATACGCTTTGCCACCTTACCTGAAGGGCTTCGGTCACTACCCGTCTTACATGCTCCGTAAGGATCAAAGCATGCGGCTCACGCCGACCGGCCGCCGTCTTGTTGATGGGGAGCTAGGGCTGCCACTTTACTACAATGACCAATGGCAGTACCTCGATGCGAATATTATCAAACGGGTGCTCCAAGGCGTCATCCACATGGAAGCTAAAGGTCAAACTCTCACCATCGGTCGGATTCTGTCCGTGATCAGCAAAGACGGACAGGGACCGGAAACCCGCCAACTGGTCTTTCGTCATGTGCTATGGCTACTGAAATACGGTTTCATACAATTGTCAGAGCCCAAGAAGAGAAGTCGGCAGTGATGAATGATAGACAGGGGGGCAAACCACTACATGACTATCTGGTTGACCAGATACTTGCCGGGGTGATAAAGGCTTATGCGTATGACTGTTTCTCTGAGTTTTTCACTCCAGAAAAGGTATCAGTACACTTCGTGGGAATTTAGAACCCTAATTGAGCGTAAACAAAATGAAGAAACATTGGATGATATTAAGATTACA
>CAZCWQ010000015.1:0-38914 GCA_964502365.1 uncultured Desulfobacterales bacterium
TCACAGCGTAGATCCGGTCTCCGTCCCGCTCGGCATCAGCCAGGCGCTTCAAAACTACAACGGCAACCCCTTCACCGATGACAATACCGTCAGCGCTTTCATCAAAGCTTCGGATTTTTCCCGTAGGAGATAGGGCACGGGAGCTGTCAAAGCACAGGTAGCCCCAAGGGTTCAAGACGGTATCACCCCCGCCCAGAATCGCCATATCGCTGGCCCCGGTTTCAAGCTCTCTCACAGCGAGGCGCAATGCGGCCAGTGAAGAGGCGCACCCCGCGTCCACCGTGTAGTTCAGTCCTCCCAAGTCAAAACGATTGCCCACACGACCGGCGGTCACGTTGGCGAGAATGCCTGGAAAGGAGTCCTCCGTCCATTCCGGAAGTCGATCCAGGATTTCCGGTGAAGCATACTCTGAAAACATCGGTATCCTGGAGCGAACCACATATTGCTGGCCAAGCTCGGACATTATACTACCAACCCCAAAGATCACTGACGTGCGCTCTCGCGCAAATGCTCGGTCGTCGTAGCCAGCATCCTCGAGGGCGGCGCGGACTGTATCGAGTGTCAATAAGTGAAAGGGCTCTATGGATGGCAATGTATTGGGCGGCATGCCGTAGCGCGTCGGGTCAAAGGGAACGGCATCCAAAAAACCTCCCCACTTCGAACAAACCTTATCACGGGCTCGGGGGTCCGGATCATAATAGAGACGCCAATCCCACCGATCCTCAGAAACTTCAGTGATGGCGTTAACCTTGTTGAGAATGTTCTCCCAGTAAGTACGAAGATCAGACGCTTTAGCCAGCAAACAGGCCATGCCGATAATCGCTATATCTGAAGGTAAGGCTTCTTGCGCTTTGTCCTTGACCGAAATGCGAGACATGCACGGCTTATCCAAAGCTAACAATCGCTCAGATCCTTTCACAGAAATATCCTGGTGAAGTTGCTGCATCGTCAAAGTACGGTCACGTAGGGCAGCCAACTGACCAATCATGTACATCCCATTGCTGTGCTGTTGTTCAGAGTCCAGACCAACGTATTTGGAAACCCCAGGGACCGCACCGTATTCTGCGTGGCGTTCTACACCCCTGGAGGCGATACGGAGACGGCCCAGGTTCAGTTCATCAAGGACCTTGCGGATCTCTTCGGCCGACCTTCCCTCCGCCAGAAGCCGTTGCTTTTGCTGTCTGAACATCTGCACATACGGTGTAACAGCACAACGAGCAGCATGACGCAGGCCACTTTCCAACACTACCGTTTGTTGGCACCGTATCGCCTCTTGCTGAAAACCCTGAACAATTGCACCAGTAGCCACCGCCTCTTCAGTAAACAGATACGCCGTACCAAGAAGCACGCCCACCCGAGCACCACGTTCGGCAAGTGGGGCAGCCAGGGTAGAAATCATACCCGAAGAACGGGCGTCATGGATCCCGCCAGCAAACAGCACATGGCAGTCGGCTATCTCTTCGCCAGATAGTGACTCAATAAGAATATCTATCATGAGGTTCCACACAACGAAGCTTGAAAGTGGCCCCACATGTCCGCCGCACTCGCGACCCTCAAAAATGAACCTCCGTACACCACCGTCAAGAAATATTGAAAGAAGCTGGGGAGAAGGAACATGAACATAAGTCGCAATATCGTACTGTTCCAAAGCACGAACTTGATCGGGACGTCCCCCTGCGATTAGCGCAAAAGACGGACCGTAAGTGCGAATCACGCCCAGTTGTTCCTCACGCAACTCCAGTGGAACAAAGCCCAGGATGCCCACCCCCCACGGGTGTACTCCAAGCAACTGTTGGGTCTCTTCAAAAAGCGGTTTAAGCTCTGCTGCACGCAGCAAGCCCAGGGCCAGAAATGGAAGTGCTCCCGCTTCGGCAACTTTGGCGAGAAAAGATGCTCGATCACTCACCCGTGTCATCGGCCCCTGGACAATGGGGTATTGTGTGCCGTGCGACCGGGCTAGTGGGCATGCCTCATCCAGTGGCTTTAGGTTCTGTGCGGCTCTCACACTTGTGTCGATCGTTTGTCGTATCCCTTCCAACACACTCCCCACAGTCCGAAACCGCTCAGCAAACGATTTGGCCAAACCGACATCTTGCCCCAAAAGCCAAAGGTCCTGCTCTGGTCTATCCCACCCAACCCGCGCGCACACCTCCCGACGCCATTCAGCCAGCACCTCAGACCTGGGACGGGAATCTTGAACCAGTCTTCGCTCCAGCTCTATAAGTTCTTCAACAGGACTCAGGCCTGACCTGACGTAAACGCGACAGGGTGCACCAAGATCATAGCCCAGGCAAGTAGTCTCTGTGCCATCCATATTGGCTATGGCAGCCTTTGTTCCATTAGGCAGTGGGGATTCACGAGTGAGTGCAAGTTGAGCGTCCAGCACCACACCCGCTGCCCCTGCCGCATAACACGCCGCTGACGTGTGCAGACCAGTACCCCCCTGAGCCCAAACCGGCAACGACACCTCACGCAACAGCCGTTGAACAAGTATAAAGGTCGTCTCCTCCCCAACCCAGCCGCCAGCTTCATGGCCCTTTGCAATCAATACGTCAACTCCCACCTCCACCCCAAACAGCGCATCATCTATACACGTGGCTTCTAACACAACCGTGAGGCCTCGGGTCTGGAAGGCCGGGACCTGCCTGCTCAATGCATCCACACCAGCGGACGTCAGGATCACGAACTCGACCTGTCTCGGGAGATCAGCCGTCAGTTTGGTGAGCAGTTCCTCATCTGCTCCCGAAAGCTTGACACCACATCCTTGTTTTGCATAACTGGCCAGCTTTTCAAAGGCAGAGACGACATCCTGCACTTCTTGGACGTATTGCAGGTCCAATACACCAAGCGCACCTGCACGACTGGCAGCTATTGGAATCGACGGACTGATCAGGCCCGGCGGGGAAAGCGCAACCAGCTCAAATCTTGGCATGATACGGCTATCCTTTTATTTTCCCTCTACATCTGTCTATAAGTCTTGTAGCTCACTGGAGAGTATTTTGCTCCTGGAGACCCACACCTATAGAACAAAAAATGTCAGGCCCTGGGGGATCCTTAAAAAATACCAATTTCACTGCGTGGATGCTAAAAACTAGACAAAGCAATCTGCAAAATCTGAGCCAAGACGTACAAACCAACCCTGGCCAGAGAACCGGCAGTTGTCACGACCAACAACTTATGATGATTATTATGCATGTTCAAGAAATACCATGTCAAGCCCTTTGACATACAGTCTCTTGATTCCGTTGCTCAGTTGGACATTGACATCAGTTGTGGAAAGGTATCAGAACGACCGGGAGATGTTCTGGTGGGTCACCGAAGTGTTGTATTGGTAGGGGGGGGGACAACAACACCGGGTTTTGTCTATGATGCACCCTTTCCATTGATCACGGCAGGGACTGTCCGAAGAAGTATCTTCATGTCGCGGGCAAAGCTCCAGTTGTCAATATATTCCATATCTAACTGCATCCAGTGTTCAAATGAGGTGTTGTTCCTGCCATTAATTTGCCAGAGGCAAGTCAGGCCTGGTCGTACGCTAAAGCGCCGGCGTTGCCAATCTTTCTTAAAGCCATTGTAGTCACTCACCGGAAGAGGCCTGGGCCCGACCAAGCTCATATCGCCCCGAATAACGTTCCAGAGCTGTGGCAGTTCGTCAATGCTCAACTTACGGAGCCAACGACCAACCTTTGTTGTCCTGGGATCATTTCGCATCTTAAACACTGGGCCATCCATCTCGTTTAGAGCATCCAGTTCTTTTTGTATCTTATCAGCATCTTCCACCATCGTCCGAAACTTACATAGCCTAAAGATTCGTTTCCTGTAACCCACCCGATCTTGAACGAAAAAGACCGGTCCGGGAGAGGTCAGTTTAATGGCAACAGCAGTAACTAACATCACGGGCGACGCTAACAACATCAACAAAAACCCCAAGACAATATCCGTTAAACGTTTTGCCGCATATGTCCAATCCTGTCGTATTCCAGAAGTCATTTCCACCACAGGAATGCCTGCAAATATTGCCGAGTTCGACC
Source organism: uncultured Desulfobacterales bacterium (assembly GCA_964502365.1). Taxonomy (GTDB): domain Bacteria; phylum Desulfobacterota; class Desulfobacteria; order Desulfobacterales. The sequence goes on from CAZCWQ010000015.1 coordinate 4,032, forward strand.
TGGAGATTTTCGTATTGAAAAGATCAGAAAGACAGCGTGTTGTGATGCCCTGCTCTTCTGCGCTTTCTATGATTTCCTGAATACGTTCGTATTGGGACTTAATAGGCAGCGCAATAATCACTTCATCCACAATTCGGCTGCGAATAATACTCGGAAAATCCTTCAATGTCCCCAAAAGCTCCACTTTCGACCCGTTGGGACCATACAAGACATCGTCAATGTAGCCTATAACTCGATAGCCCAACCCCTTGTTTTCTTCGACCGCGCGGGCAAAGGCATAAGCCCTTTCGTTCGTTCCGACGATGACTACAAGGCGCAAATTTCTCCCGTGGGCACGCACCTTCTTTAGGCTATATCTCAAGAGTGTTCGGAACGATATGGTCAACAGCGTGGTTGAAAGCCAGAACACTAGAACAAAGTACGATGTGAAAACCCTGATGCCGAAAACCTTGGCACCCAACACAAAAACAAGCGTTGCCGAAGTCGTGGCCACAACAATGTCTTTCCATTCCTGAACGTAGCTCTCTAATCTTCGGGAATGGTAAAGGCAAAAGGCATGATAAGCGATTTGCCACAAACACATCATTGCCAGCACAATGATCAAGTTGGAGACTTGAATCCGCGCGGCAAGAAGTTCCGATAGATTTATGTGTTTGAAGTGGACAGTGCTAGTGAGTGACCAGGAGGCAACAACAAGGCCTATTATCAGAATGCACAAATCTGATAACTTCAGCAGATTCAGAAGCAACCGTCGACGAAGTAATAACACAACTATCTCCGCACTCTCCTCAAAAGTTCACATGAGACTTCTAGCGATTCTGTAAAGGTACGGCTCAATAGGTATATGAATGCAGACTTTTTTGTAACAAGATGCGTGCCAGAAACAGCGCCACGCCAAAAAAACTCTGTATCACTGTCAGTATTTCTAACTAATTGCTTTCACAGCTGTTTTTTTTACGAGGACCCTTGCTTCCTCGGCAGGTCCAATGGAGAAAGTCTAAAATTATGCCAACAAAGGAAAAAAAGTTCGCACATTGTGCAAACAAATTGCCATTTTCAATTCATTCCCCATCAGCCCTACGGCACATACAGCTCGACCCGCGCCTTCTTGTAATAATCCTGTTTCACCTCATTTTGTCGTTCTTTTATCAACTGCATCTTGATCCGTCCATGCACCTTATCCAGGGGTATTAACCCTGCACTTTTCTTGTCCATTAGTTTGATGATCTCGTAGCCTGCACCAGTCTTGATGATGTCGCTCACTTGCCCCTGTTCCAGGGAAAAGGCTACCTTTTCCAAAGCCGGGTCCTTCTCTCCCTTACTGAACCAGCCGATCTCCCCCGCCCTCCTTGAAGCCATAGGATAGAGGGATTTCTTCATAGCTACACTGCTGAAAACAGCACCCTCCTTTAGCTGCCTAAGGATCTCTTCAGCCTCCTCCTTGGTCTCAACCAGGATTGACTTGACCCGGACCATCCCGCGTGTCCTGAACTGCTCAGCGTGCGATTTATAATACCCCGCCACGTCCTCGTCTGTGACTTTGACTTTGTCGGTCAATAACCTGTTACGAAACTGATTGGCCAAGACACGGTCTGTTTCACTTCGCAGTTCCCGCGAGACCTCTGGGTCGTCTTCAATATGGACCTTTCTTCCCTCATCTGAGAAGACCTTTACCTCTACGATGTAGTCGATCCATCGCTTCCTGAGCTCTTTCCTATCCTTTTCAGGGACCTTGGCCAAAATGGGCGCAATGACATCTTCTGATACGGCATCACCGCCTATTACGACCAGTACGCCCTGCTCATCAGGATTTCTGTTCACACCTACCGCTTCATAGTATTTGTCAATAAGCTGCTTTTTCTTCATCAGAAAAAGCCTTTTGCGTATCCTTGGCCCTGCCTCTTCAAACGGGACCTTCCTTTGATCCTGCCTGTCCTGAATCTTAAAGATCTCAAAGCCTTGCTTTGTTTCTATGACACCTCTAAGCTCTCCTTTCTTTGAGCCAAAGGCTTCCTCCTCCAGCTCCGGCACGACCCTGCCCTTATAGAGCCATCCATGGACACCACCCTTTTCCCAGCAACGACAAACCGAATTCTCCTTGGCTAGCGCCTCAAAGGAGCCGCCTGCTTTCAATGCCTTCAGGAGCTCTTCTGCCTTCGGCCTATCCTTTACAACAATGTGCTGGAGCAGCACTCGTTCAGGAACTATAAACTGATCTGTGTATCTTTCGTAATATGCCTTTATTCCCTCTTGTGATGGCTCGGCCTCCTTTTCAAGGTGCTTCTTGACAAAATAGCGTGCCAGGGTTTCATTTATCTTTTTCTCCACGGCCTTCTGGACATCCGGGTCATTTTCAAGCCCAGCCTTTCTTGCCTCAGCGGCAAAGACCCTGTCCTGAACAAAATCATCAAGTATTTCGTCCTTGACGGCTTCACGTCTGCGTGCAGGTACCCGTTCCATCGCTGCCACGAGATCTTGGCTAGTGATTTCCTCATCGCCTATCTTCGCCAAGACAATTGCCCCACGCTCGCTCGTGTCCCCCACCTCAGCCATGGCACCACGGCCCTTGGCCCCGACTTCTTCCTCCCGGCATGCTGCCAAGGATAACAGGAGCATAGCAACACAGATTAAAAATCTGACAGACATAATCTTCATATGACCTCCTGGGCTATTCGTCATTGGCCACCCGTACCAACAGTCTTCTTGGTTCGATTGGTCATATCGGTTTTATCGGTTAACCGATTTAACTAATTCAACCAATGAAACGCTGGAACATAGCCATTCAACCAACAACAATCCTTTTCACTGATTACCATTGACTAGTAGCCAATTTCCTTCATTACCAGCTTAATAACATTTGGGATCTGGGCCTCGATCTCGGGAGAGAGTTCAAGGCTGGCGCTTTCCATATCCTTTGGCTCAATGCCGATCACCACTATGTCAGCCGGCTTCTCGATCCCCAGCATGTCGGCCACATTCAACAGGTGCGGCACGTCGATATCATGCAGGGAGATTAATGTCTTGGGTTCGTTTTCAATATCCTCAATAGTCATGCGATAGATTGTGCCCGGCGGCCTGCCGGCCTTTACCGTATCAACGATCACCAGCTTGTTTCGTCCCTCGATATAATCCAGCAGGTCAAGGCCAGCCGTTGCGCCGTCTAACACCTCCACGTGAGACGGAAGTTCCATGTCCTGGAGTCTCCTGGCTACGTGCACACCCACACCCTCGTCCTTCAGGAGTAGGTTACCCACGCCCAATACCAGTATTGTTTTATCCTCAACCATACATACTTGCCCCACACTGAAAAGGGGCCTTGCAAGGCCCCTTTTGTGTCTTGAGTTCTTGTATTGTCATTAGCCTTTGTGGCCAAAGGTGCCAGGGGCAAACCGCCTAAGGGCCCGCCCCTGGCTAGCTGAATGTGCTTCTAAATAAGCGCCTCAAGGGTCTCCTTGAACACCTTTTCTTTCTTCGCGTTCATCACATGGACTGTGCACGCGCAACAGGGGTCAAAGGAATGGATCACCCTGAGGACCTCAATGGGTTCAGATTCATTGACAAGCGGGGTCCCTACGATGCACTCTTCTATGGGACCATGGGCCCCCGTAGTCTTCTCGCCTACATTCAAAGCATCCTTGGGGTTGATGTTCCAGGCAGTGGGTGTGATGATCTGGTAGTTATTCACCTTGCCCTGATTGATCGTGATCCAGTGGCCCAACGCGCCTCTGGGAGCCTCGGTCAAACCAGCACCTCTTGCTCGATAGGGATTTCTCCGCTCGTTTGACCCGCCCCAGGTAAAGTATCTGGTGTAGTTGGGCCAGCGGGAATCATAGGGGTAGAGAGGATTATAACCCGGATCACCAAGTTTCTTGGCCCCTCTGTTGGCTGCCGGCGGATCAAGCTCGTTGAACCACGACAGCATTTGCCTGGCCACATAGTAGGTCTCAAGGGCCCTGGCAGCTATCCGATCAAGTGTCGCACCACCCTGATAGTCGTTGCCAAAGCTGTTTAACAATACTTCTACCGAGATGGCGTTTGGCGGCAAATATAGGGCCGGCTTACCCGCACCCGCCGCGGTTTGCAATACGGTCAGGTGGGTAGCAAGGTTAGCAGTACCTGTTATGTTGTTAGGCCAACCCGCCATCACTCCGATGCCGCTGGCAGGGGCAAGGAGATTTGGAATGGCAAAGGCCGTATTAAGCGCCACATCCACATGGTGCAACATGCCCGGATAATAGCAACCAAATGCCCCGGCATCCACGGCAATCACCTCAGCAAGGCTCGCCGGACCGCCCGATATGGCCAACAGATCGGCATTGGACATCATCCTTGCCAGAGGACCAACCTCGTACGGCAGGTACTTATTGTTTAGATGATCGGTGTCTTCCCAGCCAGGAGCGCTTTCGGCGTTTAGATAGCGCGGGGTCTTAGCATAGGTGTAAGCGCCCGCCTTTCCCAGACCTCCTAGGGCCGGATGTCCGAGGGGTATTGCCCTGGTATAACCATCCCACATGTGCCGCCCAGCGTTAACACCTCTGGGCTCATAGTAACTGCTGTTTGTGGTGAACTCCTTGCACTTTCCGTGCTTGGCACTATGTCTGACATAGGCATATGCGTTTCCTGACCCATTCGGGTTTTGCGGAATATGGACCCGGCCCCTGGTAATCATCTTCTTGTCAAGCGCGCCATTGGCCGGAGGGCCAAGAGCATCAGATGTTCCCTCAAAGATACCCCAAGCCAGGAACCGGTTGTGGCCGGAACCTATCCAGAAATACTCGGGAAACACGTGAGCCGCAGCCACTACGTCAAACAGGTACGTGCCCGTATACGTCTGCCAGTTGCCTCCGGCTGCCGGAATCCCCGCCTTTGCCCACACAGGCAGGACCTGCGGGTCAAAATAGGTGTATGGGCTTCCACCATTGTACAACGCGCCGCCAACGCCCGCTACGGCCCCAGGGTTGGCCACTGTCTGGCTGACATCATCAAAGCCGGCTGCCCACTTCCAGAAGTCACTCGGCTTTCCGATAAAACCGAGCAGGCTTTCCGGATGGGGGTTTGACTCGCTGACATTTCGGCCATTATACGGGTGCTGGTGCGTGCCCTCCTCAATATTGAAACTAGGCCCGCCATAGAGAAGCTCGTGCATCTTCCGCACCACGGCAGCGTCCGTTCCGCCGACCGTGGGATTATAACACTTGGTTGTCACACACGCGGGTGTGTACATGGATGCATGAGGCATCTTGCCCGTGAACATGGCCCCCAACTGTTGGGCCAGCCGACGCATCTTAAGTGCTCTTACATACTGTCCGGCAAAATACGCGGTCAGATCCCCAAATGCCGGTTGAAACGCTGGTGCTCCACTTGGATTCCAATCAATACCGGGTGCTAGTGCCGGGGGTGACGGAGTATTCGCCCCGCCAGTGTTTTTCCAGGTAGAATTCGCGTAATCGTATGCATTCACCGAGTACGCCGGCTTTGTCAAACCGGTTGTTTGCAGGACCGGGTCGATACCTCGCGCATAATAGTTGTTGTCATAATTCGGGCACGTGAAACCTTTTGGAATCAGGCCCGTGCCGTTTACGTCCACATAATCCAGCGCTGCCAGGTGGTAGAAATGCAGGATGTGTGACATGAGGTAATTCGCCCCCATGGCAAGGTTTCTGATCCGTCTGCCGTTGTCCGGCACATCCTCGACCATACCCTCCGCACTAATCGGAGGGTAACCAACATCATGTACGTGGGCGTAATCGACCTTGAACCCAAAGGCTTCTCCAACAGCTTGATGGCTCGCCGAGCCATGTGTGATCGGTCAGACGCCTCAGGTTCGAGGTGTGATGATAGGGGCGTCGCGCGGGTCACGCCCTACCATAATGTTTTCCAGGCCACGAAACATCACAACCTTGTTCTCCACGTTAGTCACGATGCCAGACGCATTGGTTGTAGCCTCCACGTCCATGTGGCCTTCAATTCTGTTAACAGGTGCTATCTTTACTGTTCCCATCTATGTTCACCTCCTTATAAATAGGCGCGTTAGAATACGCTTTCATAAAAGCTAACCCTTGACATTTGGTCAGGGAATTTCGGCTCAATGCATCCCTGGCAGGGATGCCTTGCATGAGCAATCTGTGAACCAAGGTCGGAGCCCACGCACCAGTCGTTTTTGGTGCCGTCATCAAAGACGTTCTTCTGACGGACCGGGCAGTCTCCAAAGGTGACAGAGCCCTTGCATCCAAATTGCACGCCCAGGCAGCCATTATCGCCCAGATGAGCGGCCCGGTGATTTGGATCTCCGGGTATCGGTTCTGTGCCCTGCGTGGGTGAATTTGGACACTGGTCACAAAACACCTTGCCTGGGTCCATACCATAGGTGGCTTCTGGCCTGTTCTTATAATCAAGATCGCATATTAGATCGCCGCCGCCTTGCAGCGCTACCAGCAAGTGAGCGACAGGGTGTACGACCCAGTCAGGATGGGGTGGACACCCGGGCACATTGATTACAGGCGGCATAGCGGATATATATCTGTGGTCACCTTCTGAAAACACTGAGTTGTTCCAGGCGACCCAGCTTCTAACACCAGGAATGGCCGGATTGCCCCCTTCGTCATAGCCATAAAGGCCCTTTGCCCCGGTAAAGTTCCCGCTGGCCGCAGGGACGCCCCCGTACGACGCGCATGTGCCCACACAGATGACAGCAGCGCAGTTGCCAGAATTCAACATCCACCTCAGGGCGTGGGACAACGTGACCGATGCGCCCGTGGCTAACCCAAAGGGAGCCGGCATGACCGGGCTTCCAGAGTCGTCCACGTTATCAAAAGCATAAGAGAACCTCTCTCTGTATGCGTTTCCTGTGGGGATGGAGCCGTCTAACAGCAGCACAAAGACGCCGAGTGGGCCGCCACCGTTTACGATGTTCGCAAGGTGGCCCACATTGATATCGCCTGCGCCGGCGTTTACAGTGGTCAACCACTCCAGGGTGATATAGCCGCCCGGGAACCCGTTGGTGCCCGGCACTACGAGGTCATTGTCATCGGCCCAGTTGAGTTCCCTGGTAATGTTGATTCCTCCAAGAGTCAAAACAGCCCTTACCGCATCACCCACCAAGAGGTCCGCCACATCGTTTACCACGTTGAGGGTGAGTCCGACCGGGTCGCTTGCGGCTCCCTCGCCCGCATTGTAGTAAGCGTTTTGGTAAGGCGCCAGACCACCGGTGCCATATAGTGTATTCATCAGGCGCCCATCGTAGTAACCGGTCTCAGCCGTATCCACCACACGGTTAAGGAGCGATGTCTGGCATCCACTGCAGTTCTGGCCAGACATCCAGATCACAGATGGCGTCGGGCTTGTGCAGCCTGTCTGCTGTGTGGCCAGAGCCTTTTCTAGCTTCAGGAGGTCGGTCTGGCTCAGACCAAGAGCTGTCGCAGAGGCTGCGCAGTACTGTAAGAATTGCCTTCTAGTAATTCGTAAATTCACTGTCTATTCCCTCCCTTCTATTTGTATCAACTAGGGTTAATTCTTGTTATTTTTCTCTCACAACCAAGTTTTGACAACTTCCCTGACCTTGCCTTGTAAGGGGGAAAGGGGTCACGTGAGACCCCTTTCCCTATATATCAAAGGCTAGGGTAAGGGGATGAGGAGCTTGACAGCCCTCGGGTTGCTTACTTTGGCTTCTATTGCAGCTGTAATAGGACGATCATCGCAATAGTCCTTGACCACCCATACAAGCTTCCAGCTGTTAAGCCAGCCAAACGGTGCAAGATGGTATAGCGTCGGGATTGGGTGACCTGCTATTGGCAGCAGGTAAACGCCGATCTGCGTGCTACTCCATGCCTTGATTCTAAGTGGGATACCTGCACCAGGAGTGACAGTGGTTCCCGGATCTCCTGTCCCCGGAGCCCCGGTAATAATATTAATCTGACTCGGGGGGACATTATTCGAGTAGGCAGTAACTGTCCCGATCCTCACCTTGTCACCCACGTTACCAGCCTGCTGGGTAGGACCGAAATTCTCTCCAGTGAGCCTGATCAGTCCTGCCCTCGGCGTGCTAATAGCCGCCGCCGGAAGGTACGGAGGTAGTACCGTGCCTGTAAGCTTGGCATTAATAACCGGAAGTGCCGTGGTCGGTGCAGTGGGCTCTTGCTGCCTGGGCCTTAGCGCATTGATGTAAGGCTCATTGACCACCTCAAAGATCTCAGGATCGCTCGACACTATCTGATAGATGGTGTCGCCATGGTTCAGCTGTCCAAAGGGAGCAGTGAGATCCTTAAAATAGGTCGCCACTACATAGACCTCCATGGTACCCACGGCAATGCCCTCGCCTCCAGTAATGACCTGCTCATCGACGGCATCTCCACCTGCAATTGTATCCTGGATGTGATTGCGTTCACTTATGAGTGGGTCATTAGGATCGTCACAATCGCCGACCGGAAAATAATCATCCGGAGGGGTCACTCCACATGTTGATTGGTGGTATTCACTGTCCACGAAGAACCCGCAGAACTGTACCTGGATCTGTGTCGCGGACCAAGAAACGTAGTTCGTAGCCACAAGCGGTCCCAAGCCACTCCCAGGCGGTCCGGCCCACGGGAACTGTGATGAGGCAAACTCAACGGTCCGTTGTACACCGTAACTGCCGACCATTGTGACCCGCGTAGCACCGAAATTAGCACCGCTAATGGTGACAGGTGGATTGGCGGGGTCGCAGTCAGCCTCCGCAGCACATGGGCTCAGGCTATTAAGTGAAACCCAGCCGCCATATGTGAAGACCTGAGCCAGACCAGACCCTAAAGTACACTGGTTCACTACCCTCAGGTAGTAGGTCCCATTGGCCGGCAAGACAAAGCAGGGTATCCTGACCATGAGCAGAGTGTCAGTCCAGTCTGAAATGACCGGCACTTCGATCCAGGGGTAGCCCGCAGCGGTCGGATCTAAAAGAGCTAACAAAGGCAACGCAGTGCCAGTAGGGGCCATCTCTACCCTGGTCATGCTGAGCTCCTCTTCCGAAAAGTTGTAACCCCTTACGGTAATGATGTCCTCGCAGGTGCCGAACTTCGGTTCCATCGAAGTGATCACAGGGTTGAAACCGGAGCAGTCAATCGGAATTGGCGGATCACCAAGCTGGTCAACGTGACACCCAAGGCACTGCTCGTCAGGACCGTTCGGGTCTGGCGAGCCGTTGCAGTTAAACGTAGTGTAGTCAAAGGGGTCATCCCCGGATTCGCCAGTCACGTTAAAGCCAGTGGCCACCCAACCGGTCGCGTCTTGTGGATAACCAGCAGGAGCCCCTCCGTCACCGTCGGGGAACACAACATGCCCCTGGGTGTCATAGCCCACATGACCGTAAATCGTATGCAAGCTATACATATCATGGCAAATCTCGCAGTAGCGGATCAGCTCAGGATTGGTGTGGACCCAACCGGTCTGATTGGGGTCCATACCGTGGCACTTATAGCATGCGCCAGCTGTTATGTTTGACATGTACTGCATCATGTGATTGGTGGGATTCAGTTTAATGGGCTTTCCATATTCAAAATACCCAATATTGTTGCCCCAAGGATCTAGGTGGTTAAAATCTGACGGGTGTCCAGCAGTCGGATTACCAGCATTATCCTTTACCCGCATGGCCGTTCCACCAGATGTGTAGGCAGTATAACTCGATGAGTTCGTGGCAAGGGTAAACCCAACACCTGCTGTAACGGCTGTAAGAGTATGCTGATTGTTGTTAAGCTCGACCATGCCATTAACGCCAACAATGACTACCTCGTCACCAATAGCCCAAGTGCCAGGTGTTCCAGCTGCCGCGATTTGGCAATTAGCTGCCTGGGTGGCAAAAGTGATGGCTATTGGGCCCGGGCCGGTTCCACCAAACTGTGGAGGGGAATCTGTCCCGGTTACAACATCCTGGCTAAAATGGCAGTTTTCGCAGGAAAACGGTGTAGGGGTAATCACCGATGGCGGATATAACCCAGTTGGGCGGTATGCGGTGATCTCTGCGATTATGTTTTGATCGTGGCACACCACACAGGCGTTACCCTGTGACATGTCTGTTTGGTGGTGCCAGCCATTTGGCCCGGTCACGTTAATCCAGTTGTGACACCCGGCCGTGGTACAGTCCCTTGTCACCGTCACTCCGCCTGGCGCGTTTGGATCAGGGTCATGACATATGGGGGTGCACTGCCCATATTCAATCACCATAGGACTGAAATGGTGTCTGTTAGCTAAGCTGTCGCCGTGACATCCACGGCAGTCGGTTTCGCCGAGCTCCCAGTATCCAGTGTCATAGATGCCGAGTTCTTGTGGTACATAGTCATATGTTCTGGCTCCTCCCAGGCCGGGATCGCCATTTGAACGGGGTTCTGGACGATTATAGGTCTGACATGACGACCACCAGTCATCTGTGCACTGGTTGGTAGCCATGGCGACTCCGACAGCACCACAAAGAAAGACTGCAAGCATCGCCAATATTAGAAATCTTTTGCGGTTCACCACTATCTCCTCCTTTCCCTAGTATTCTTTTCTCTCAGACGCAATATTGCGCTTATCCTAGCCATTCTTATCCAATCTCCTCCTTTCCTGGAATCGTCACGCAAGCCTTCTCAACAGATGTCAAGGTCTCATGCCTCACGTTTCAGCGCAACAAAAACCAAATTTTCCGCATCCCCCCTTTCTGTGTGGATTTATTCAAACGTGCATCAAAAGCAACACATAAACACGGCCCCTACAACAAACTCAACCTTCGTCCCCAAACAAGAATTCCTCAAGGTCTCGGTAGTACAGAGGAGGCACTATGTTTAATCGTAAGCCGTTGTGACACAATTGCCTCAGTCCAGTAGTGCGTCTTCAATGAACACCAGACGCGATAAAGCTTACCAGATATGTCCCGTCTTGTGTGCGCTGTACCCTGCGGCACGAATTGCAATGTCCCCATCGTAACAGGGTACTTCGGTCAAACAACGGCGCTAAGCAACTTTACTGCAATGCAAGAAGCGTGCTAGATTTCTCGCCAAGAGCATTTGAAGTCCTGTTTTTTTTTTGCGTGTTGTCACTTATAGTTAGGTCGCCGCAGTTCGACGACCGGATCTTGCAAATCAGAGCAAGCTGGATAACAAATGTCACATGTGTGAAAAAAAATGCCACTTGTTGGCAACCGACAGGGATACGAAATAAGGCAAGAAAGGAGTGGATTCCTATTGCCCGACAGCTGGAGAATCCGCTCTTGTTACAAATGGTCGTGGATAACATATCAAGGCATACTTGCCCTGCCAATTAGCCTCCACAGTAGCCATCTGTCGGCCAATGCGGGCCACAATCGCAGCCCATGCGGCCGCCTTCCTGCGGTCGCCCACACGGACGTATAGGCTTGACAAAGTCTCTGCCACGGCAAGGCGACACGCCAGAATATCAAAGCCGGCGGCGCGTTTGACAGGCATCTTATCAAGCCCGAGGCTCTGCTTGTTCAGATATGGTATTAGAACCTTCGAAGACACTTGCCCTCTTTGGGCCATCATCTTTAGTACACTGTAAGCTTTGGGCATGGGTTTGAGGGCATTTGCCCTCATGAGTTCCATTACCACCCTCTCTTCATCAGCGCCCACAACCTTGGATGACAAGCATCTTGCCCGGCTCATTGCCGCAATTGCCGGATCGGGATAGTTCAGCTTTTCCCAGGCCACGCTTTCGATCAGGGCCTTGGTCTCACCCCAGTCCCCGTCCGCCAAAACAGCGGTGAAACCGTCGTAGTAAACATATGCCCACCGGCTATGAAGGCCATAAACCAGCCCGCGGATCATTGGGCGATAACGAAAACTGTCTGGAACCACCACCAGGTGGACCCCGAGTTTGTCCAGTTCAGCAGCGGAATCGGCACCGGTTAGGATTCCACCCCTCAGCTGGTAGGTTTCCAGAGAGTAGACCTGCTGGGCTCTGCCACCCACAAACAGCTTCAGTTGTGGGCACCTCCAGTGCAGATACCCCTCCCATTTCCATTCATTGAACACATTGCCGCTCAGGCTGTTAGCGTTCAAGAACTCTGCCGCTCGGCAAGGGTACGAACCGTATGCCATCATCCGCTGGAATATGCTGTGGGGCGGCAACATGGGATTGTTGGGGTGATAGTATTTGTAAAACTCCTGCCATGGAAGCAACGCTGGTACCAAGAGCGCAACAGCAACAGGAATCACTGGCCACGTCTTGCCGGACGTTCGCAGCAACCATTGCGCCTGAAGTGCCACCATCGGGGCCAAGACGATGATCGCCAGAGGGATAAACCGCCTGGCAGTCACAGCCATTGTGATAACGATCGGCGCAAGGCACACCTCAAAGATCAATGTAGCCAAGTCCTCGGCCTCAGGGCGAATCACTCGGTGCTTGCCCTTGGCCCGGCCCATGAAGATGACAGTGACCACCAGGGTTCCCACAAGGCCGACGATACCGGTGACCACCAGAACAATCTGACGATCCTGTCTGAGGCTGTCGTATATAGCGCCAGACCTAACTTGCCAGTCAAGTGCCAACACAAAAAATATTATGCAAAGGCATGTGGAAAAGATCAACAGACCGAGCTGCTCGATCCTAAGCCTCAGGGCCTCATTGCTGCGTCCTGTCAGAAAGACAAGGCTGCATAATACCGGCAGGACGACGAGCAGGACCATGACCATATAAAACTCCCAGGTGGTCCCGAACCACGATCCCTCATAGATCGGCCGCCACTCGGCTATGGTCCGCCACTCAGGGCTCTGGCCCACAACAAGCGGGTGTGTCAGATTGGCAATCCCAAACGGGGTCAGGGTGCCGGAGGCGACCACCGCTGCGACCGTGGCTGCCAGAGTCGGCCAATAGTGCCTTAATACAGTCTTCAGTCCATTTGCCAACGACACCGTGACCAACCAGCACAGAGTCCATAGCACCATGACGCCGAGACCAAATACAAACCCTCCGTGAACGTTTGCCCATATCGCCGCCACCATAAAGGCCGCCCACACACGGTGAGCCTTACGCCGAGAGCGATAGAGAAGCCACAACATAAGCGGGGTGATCATAAAGGTCATCAGGCCCGGCCGAAGGTCGATAAAGCTCCTTCCCGCCGCCACAGCGCCGCCACCTGTCAGGATGGCCAGCGGCCAGTCTATCCCTCGCTGCCGACAGACCATGACGATGAACATAGCTGTGGCGGCAAGCATCAATGCTTTCAACGCCAACGAGCCGAACTCCCCCCCCATCGCATAAGCAAAATAATAGAGCAGGTGGGTTCCCCAGTTCTGGTTCAACCAGATCCGGCCGTTTGTCGTGAACGACCAGGTGTCCGGCTGGGTCAGACAGGCAAATGAGCTTTTGATCATGTCGCGCCCCGCCGCAAGGGCAATGAAATAATCGCCCAACGGCCGAGGTTCGGCCCACACGGTGGCCACCAACACAATCCAGGCAGCCGAAGCGAATGTCAATTCAACATAGGACCACTTCCGGGCAGCCTGCATTTGCAAACCAAATTTTTCCTTCGTAGACTCTCCCTTTCGGGGCTCCTTCTGCCTGAAATTTCTCTTATTGGCCATAATCCGTCTCGCAATTTCCGTCTGCCTGTGCCACAAAACTTATACCACCTTATCAGCTCGAGGGCAATGCACAGGAAGACAATGATGGAATAATGGCAATTGCCCATTGGACCTATTTGTGCTTGACCGTTAACTGTCTTTTTCCTACTATTTGTTTCAGCGGCACCTCTGCACACCCGAGTTTTGAAAGGTAAGACAGAAGAGAACTCAAAAATCTCTATAAGCGGCTCAAGCGTTATGAGGAATACAAGACTGACTTCCAATGCCCGGCCAAACATTTGTTGGTTCAGAGGTAACCGGCCATGATATCCATTGTAGTCCCGGTGTTTAATGAGGAAACCAATATTCAGGAAATGCACAAAAGATGTTCTGCGGCCTTGACTGACATTGGTCAAGCCTGCGAAATCATATTTGTTGATGACGGAAGTGCTGACGACACAGTCAAGAAATTGAAAGAAATTTCTGCCAACGATGATAGCGTGAAGGTGCTCCGCTTGTCTCGCAATTTTGGCCATCAGTTGGCCGCGACTGCGGGACTTGAGCATGCTACTGGAGACGCAGTTGTTGTCATGGACGGTGATCTCCAAGACCCTCCGGAGCTCATACCAGATATGGTAGAGAAGTGGCGTCAGGGATTTCAAGTAGTGTATGCTAAAAGACGTAGAAGAAAAGGAGAGGGGATATTTAAAAGAGGTACAGCCTTTTTGTTTTACAGAAGTCTTCGACTGTTTACTGCAACCGACATCCCGGCTGATACGGGTGATTTCCGTCTCATGGACAGGGTCGTTGTCGATTCCTTGAAGGATATGGGGGAAAGAAACCGGTTTATTCGAGGGCTAGTCAGCTGGGTAGGGTTTAGACAAACAGGCGTCGAATTCGAAAGGGATGAGCGTTTGTCAGCAAAAACCAAGTACCCGACGAGGAAGATGATTAGATTTGCCTTAAATGCCATATTCTCGTTTTCTGACAAACCCTTAAAGATAGCTACTTTTGTGGGAGGGTTTGCCTCAGCCTTCGGATTTTTGATGATTCTCTGGGGCCTGTATTCTAAGTTCTTCATGCCGGGCACAACCGTGAGGGGATGGACCTCTGTTTTTGTGGCTGTCTTGTTTCTTGGAGGTGTCCAGCTATTTGCGACAGGCATTATAGGAGAGTACATAAGCCGAATATACGATGAGGCCAAGGGTCGACCGCTTTATATCATTGCAGAAAAGATAAATTGGGATAAGCGTGTCTCTGACGAGAGCGCAGCTCTGGAAAAGAAGTAGTAGGGCGAAGGTCCAACAATGCTCACCAGGGCCAAAGCGGCTCTGTTGCAGCTGAGTAATCAACTAGAAATCGGGAGACATGTGCCAGTGGCAATAGCCACATCCGAACTCTGTATGAGGAGGTAATGTACCAACGTCGAACTGATGCGGTCCACAACCTGCTGTTATGTTGTGGCAGGCGGTGCAGAACTCATATATGCCTTCAGACTCCATAGTCCCAATCCATTGTTTGATCTCGGGGACCTTTTTTCCGTTTACAACGGTTCTGAGCAAGAACGCATTGGTGCTGCCGTGCGGTTCATGGCAATCGGTACAGGAGAGGACGTAGTTTGCATTAGCATCGTCATAAGGCGGCTTCAAAGATCCGTATGTGCAAGGGTCGTTATCAGGACTATCAGCCTTTCCTCCATGGCTGTTTCCAGAAGAAGACCAATCAATAGGGTAAAGATTACGGCTGCCGACTGTCTGTGGATCTGCATCTGTCGCCACATTGGGAATGAAGTCGCGGTGGCAGCCCGAACAGAACAAGTTATAATTTGGCATATTGGAGCCCCATCCGTTGGTGGGCTGAGAGGCAGAACCAGGCTCATATTGGGGCGAGGAGGCGCGGAAAGGGGCCTGATAGACTCCAGCCAACAATTCGCTCTGCACCTCGCGATCTCCGGAGTCAAGCTCGTCTCCCCACAGGTTCCTCGGCTTGCCAGCGCTTATGGCTGAAGGATGTCTAAGCGCCGTGAGAACGCCCCCTCGTGGAGCATCAAGTATAACGACCTCCCAATTTCTCTGCGCTGTGTGGGGATCGTGGCAAACCACACACGCATTCGTGTCATCCGTGACCCAACTGCTGCCGCCTGTCGCCTTCCACCAGTTTCTGATGTATCTGAGGTTGTGAGACGATCCAGTAGTCCAGGCCCGATTCGGCAACCCGAAGTCAAAGGCATCCTTGATATTCGTCGAGTTGGCCATTCCGCCCCCAAAAGTACTCCCGTAGTCCCTGTTTGGCTGCATGTTAACCTGAACAGAGCCCACCCCTTGATGGCATTGAAAGCAGAAGCTGTCGGTTTGGCTCGTTGGATTATTAGGGGCAAATAGCCCGAACTCACCAGGCGTGTGAGAACTGCCGTCAACACTGGCATGCTGCTCGTGACAGTGGGCACAGTTTCCCCGGGAATACTCGGAGCTGGAGGTGCCTGCTTTGCGCTTCACTCCATATTGGCTATTGCCATGTGCCGATTCTGTGTATTTGGCCGAATACCCGATGACATCAGTGACCGTGAACTCCAACACTGATACCCCGACAAACAGGGAAATTATTACAAACAGAGGTAATCTGAATATTGACACGACGCTTGATGGTCCGATAACTGGCATGTTATATGAGCCCTTTCTCATAGTTCCTTCGGCAACCCCTTACCTCAATAGATCGGAAACTCAGTGGATGGTCACTAATTACTCCTTCCAGGTGTGACACACATTACAGCCATTGGTGCCTGCGGCAGGCCACTCCTTATAGTCCCAGCGCATCATTTTGTAGTAGGGTGAGGCATGGGCTCGGTGACACGACAGGCACATGACCATGTCAGCGTTAAGTTCGACATCCCCACGGACTCCTCCACCAAGGTCTGGCCGGGCAACCGGGACAAGGGGATCATAGGCTGTACCGCTTTCGAAAGCGTTGGCATATTCACCTTCGTTCGGTATCTCTGCATCTGAAGGGTGCCGAATCCAGTGTCCGCTGTCGGCTTGCTCGTGGAAATTTCCGTGACAGCCGCAGCAAAACGCAGTCACCGTATTGCCAAGATTATTAAATCCAATCGGCGCGGTTAAAGCCTCGTTGCCCAGATATTCATTGTGGTCGTTCTTGGCCCTTGAGTACTGCCAGTCACTATCCTCAATCCCTGCAACACCAACGTCTCCTACAAAATCATGTCCTGACAGAAAGCGATACCAACCCTCCCCATCTGGGTCATTATCAACTATAGGGCCCGTATCGTCCGCATGGTGGGCCGGAGCAAGATGGCATCCTTCACATGCAGCCTTTCCCACAAGGGAGCCGCCAACGCCCACAGACGGTTGGGACAAGTCCTTGTGGCAGCTAGTACTCCCGCAAATATTTTCTGCAATTGCCCCAGGGGCGTTTATCAGAGTAAAATCAGAAGAGAATATATTGTGGCCGTATGCGTCATCTTGCGTGACCCAGTAAAAATTGCCTGCAGCCAGACCCTGCGCTCCGTAAGAGGGGGCAGATGTATTGTACACGATGGGAGCACCTATGTCGTTCCTCCATGTAGGCCCATCGATTGCAGTGTGGCAACCCAAACAATCTGTTACCAAAAGATTCTCATTGGGAGTCTCTGCAGGCGAAAACGAGATTCCAGTGAACTCGTAGGCCATCGAGCTCCCCCGCTGGCTATTGTGCATGGTGTGACAGTTTGAACAATACCCTTTCACTCTACCCTCCACAGTGTCAAGAATGGTCACTGGAAAAAGGATTAGTATGATGACAAAAACGACCCTTTTCATGGTTGCCCTAAGGCCTCGACTGTTCGCTTACGTTCTTTGCCCAAAAACATCAAAATCGGAACCCGCCCCGCTTAAACTAAAAAATAGATAGCATATACCATGCCAGGCGTGACCACGACCCGGAAACCCGGCGATTGGAAATGCTGATAAGGCCCAGGCGCTGATCATCATATTTTTATTTTTTTAATTTAAGTATGACAAAGCTCTATTGTCAATGACAAAGGGAAACTTTTTTCAGGACAAAACGGCTATGAAATCGTATGAAGTCTTTTGCGAACGACGTTGAGCCTTTTGGATAAGAAATATGAGAAGAATTAGCCATCCTCTCTCTGTCTCGTTAGGGCTTGTCGCAGGTTCTTACGCGCAGAGGTAGAAGCAGGATTTATGCGTAAAGCTTCCGAAAAGTGGCGGACAGCCTCATCCAATTGACCGCGTTCTGCTAAAGCTATTCCCATGTTGTTGTGAGCCCGCGCATTGTCGGGATCAATCTGGAGAACCTGGGAAAAAAGGGTAATAGCTTGCTCAATATTGCCCTGGATTGCAAGCACAATACCCAGATTGTTTTTCACTGTTAGGTTGTTCGGCGAGAAGCCCAGTGCCTTGCGGTATTGATCAATGGCCTTCTCAAGCTTCCCCAAGTCCTTGTAAGCGTTTCCCAAATTGATACGTGCATCTACATACTGTGGGGTTATCTGCAAAGCCTGAAGGTAATGCTCGATGGCTTCCTCAGTTCTCCCGTTCTCGATTAAAGCAACTCCCAATTGGTTGTGAGCCAGCTGGTTGTTGGCAGTTACATTTAACGTGTGTTCGAATAGCGTTATGCTATTGCTCCAATAACCCACCTGAAACCATGCAAAGATTGTGAACATTGAAATTACGGAGCCCGTCAATATGGAAGCAAAAACCTTGTGATTGGCCCATGCAGTAGTAACCCTGGAGATACCCCATGTGCCGGCAACAAACAAGCCGATTAGCGGCACATAGGTATACCGATCTGCCATAGCTTGACCCCCCACCTGAACAATCCCGATTACAGGCACGAGTGTTCCCAGAAACCATAGCCAGCCGACCATTAGATAAGGGTGCCGTTTGATTTGGCGAAAAAAGATGACAGAAATGCATACGAATAGCAAGGTTGCGCTCATGCTCTGCCATAATGGCAAGCTGTTCTTGCAGTGTGGGTAATATACTGCCAGACGACTTGGCCAGATCATCTTTGTGATGTATTTTGCATACGACACAAAGGCATTTTCAATTCGGCTTTGAAGGGAGATCTGTTCCAAAGATTGCACGGCAGCACCATGTTGCTGAACAAGAAAGGTGGTAATGCAGGAAGCCACTGTGAGTACAAAAAGCGGCAATTTCTCCCGGACAAGTCTCCAATTGTGTTTCAGTCTGTCTTTGGCTGCAAAGGCCTCGGTACTAAGACGCTTTAATGGCCAATAGTCCAGGAGAAGCAAAACGAATGGAAGTGTTACCAGCATCGGCTTGGCCATCAATCCCAGCGCAAACGACAACACAACAAATAGATATCTCATGAATTCTGGGCTTTTAACATACCAGGCATATGCAAGCATGGTGAGCATCCAGAAAAGTGTACTCAACACATCCTTACGTTCTGCTATCCAGGCAACGGATTCAACATGCAGTGGATGCAACGCAAACAAAGCAGCAACAATGGCAGGTCTCCAAAAAGCAGCTGTCATCCATCTAAGAGCTAGAAACAACAGTACGGTGTTTGCAAGGTGAAATAACAAGTTCGTTACGTGGTGTCCTTTTGGGTTCAGCGCATAGATTTCGCAATCAAGCATGTGAGATAGCCAGGTTAATGGGTGCCAATTGGAAGCATGTCCCGAAGTAAAAGCCCAAGCTACTCCTTTCCACGACACTCCGGCTCGCACATTCTCGTTCATTGTGACGTAACGAGTATCATCGTAGTTCACAAAACCATGGTTCAGAACCGGCCAAAACACGGCAATAGTTGTAACGATCAGAAACAGACAAATCGTGAAGTCCAATCGATGGACGCGCATAGAACTTAGCACTGCTTCGCTCCGGAATCGGAATAATGTTGAAGTAATGTTCGATGAGACGACGAAAGGATTAGAACCTATTCAAAAACACTTATGCGGGCGTTTTGGCGGTCGATGACGAAGATCCGGCCGGATTTATCTATGAATATGTAGGAAGGAAAATGGAGTCTTCCCTCTCTCCAACCCGATTGAGAAAAATCAAAGGCAAACTCTCCTTTCCTGTTGAAGACCAGGATCTTGTTGGTGTGCTGATCCACTACGTAGATGAGACCTTTGCGGTCCACGGCTACACTCACCGGAAAACGGAACTCGCCCTTGCCGGCTCCGCCTTTTTCGAATTTGAACAAAACTTTGCCACTACCGTCAAACACGAAGACAGAACTATGGCCGGTACTTAAGGCATAAATGCGACCTGCTGAGTCCACCCTTACATCGTTCAAACCCCATCCGTCTTTAACTAAGATCTGTTTTTCGAACCCCAGTTTTGCATTGAAAACGAGTATCCTCTGATTAGCCTTGTCCACAATGTAAAGCCTGTCAGCCGAATCCATGGCCAAGTTGCCCGGATGGACTGGGTTGACCTTGGGGACAGCGGAAAGATTGATCGGTTCAATATGCTTTCGAGCCATGTCAATCAAAAGGACCTGACCCTTTGTGGGCTCTGCCACAAAAAATCGGCCTTGGCTGTCTTTGACAAGACTTGTGGGGAAGGCCAAGGTGCCACCTCCGGTAAATTCGGAGACAAATTTGAAGTCGGAATCAAAGGCAAGGATGCGATTGTTACTAACATCCGTCACATATAGACGATCTTTTTTTTCATCAAAGAAAACGCCACCCAGCAGACCAAATGGCCCTGTTTCCTCACTGCCAGTAATGGAGGTAAGGTGCTTTATGCGGGACTCTTGCTTACAAAACCCGCTCACCGGCATGAGGAATAAGCAAATCAAGATCAGAATATGCAAACAGGTTTTATTCCACATAATTCTCGACGCCTTTAATCTATCAACCTATAATTTTGCCACTTGCCTCCCACATTCTCTATGGTACCAATGACCAGTGACAATTGACCAGTGACAAATCAATACCCCTTATGACACTGGATGCAGAGTTGCTTCTTCCGATCAAATCGTAGTGAGAATTCATTAGGAGTGCCCATCAGATTGTGACAGGTAATACAGGTAATATCTCGCTTTGACCTCGGATCGATAGCCTCTTCTCCTATCGGATGAGTAAACTTAGCATGTCTTTCGTGACATTGCGTGCATAACGCTATCTCATCAGCACCAAAAAAGAGAGTGAAATTAGACCCGTGGGGGCGATGACAGGGAGTGCACCTGCCCTCTTTCAACAGATGATGCTTATACTCATTTTTCTTGGCCTTGATGTGCTCCTCAGTATCCTCGTGGCAACTAAAGCATATCTTGGCCTCTCTTGCCTTCCTCAGGGCCTGCTGGTCTGAGGCATGGGGGTTATGGCAGTTCACGCAATACACACCCTTATCGATGTGGCTGTTCACCTTCTTGAAGTCTTCCTCAGTCTGTGGATGGCAACCCGTGCACAAGGATGCTCCTTTTCCTTTGAGGCCCAAAGGATTCTTGGACTGGAGCCCATTGTGACAGGTCCTGCATCGCTGCCTGGCAAAGGGTTTGTGCCGAGATTCCCTGACCAGGCCGCTTTGGTTGGACCCGTGTGGGCTGTGGCACGACATACAGTCAGTGCCCTGAACAGGGTAATAAAGGTGGGCTTTCTTGGTTCTTTTACTCTTGAGCGAATGGCAAGCCGTACACAGTCTCCTCCGGTCCATCCTTGCTAGGCCCTCTTGGTCAGATGTGTGCGGGTTGTGACAAACAAGACAACGGCCCTTTTTGAATGGATCGTGCTTGTTCTTCTTGGCCAAACTCCCTTCTTTAGCGTGGCAACCAAAGCAGAGTTTCTCTCCCTTTGCCTTTAACAGTCTTGGATTTTCTGAAGCATGTGGCGTATGGCACGCTAGGCATGCCCCTTCCTCAAAGGGTTCATGACCGTATCTTCTTGCCATGAGCCCCTTATTACCCTCATGACACCTTTTGCAAAGCTTGCCGATCTCCTCTTTGACCAACTTTGCATACTTTGTGGCATGGGGATTGTGGCAGCTTGAACATTCAAGGTTCTTAAAGGGGATGTGGGCCCCCTTCTGGCTAAGCTCCTTTTTGACATCCGGGTGACACGACAGACACTTGTTGAAGCTAACCTTCACATTTGTTGCATGCGCCGAACCCCGAGTGGCTATCATAGACAACAGAAATACCAGGCAGAATATCAGGCAATGGGTGTATATTCTGTGGAGATACATAATTAGTGAACTGAAGTACCTAAAATGCCTAAACTGTCTTGCATGTCAATGACCATCCCACCCACCACTAATAACCAATGACTAATGACACTCTTGGCATTTTCCCTCTTTAAACGGCGCATGCATAACCTTATGGATCAGGCCTTTGTTTTCAGCACTGTGCGTTTCATGACATCCCGTGCATTCAGAGTTCCTCATTTCAATCCTGTGGTGGGCATCTGCCGCGGCTGGAGTCTCGAGATTGTGACATCCCCTGCAAAGGTCCGCTCCTGTCCTTGCAAGCAGACCTTCAACACTTGCATAGTGTGGCACATGGCATTTCAGACACAATCCTTGCTTGGCCGGCGCATGCTGAAATGCGTCCACATCCAGATGATCTGCCAGGTCCGGGTGACATGACAGGCACAGACTTCCTAGGGGTCGGTTTAGCCGCCCTTTTATCTTGCTCCCGTGAGGATTGTGGCATGCCGTGCACGCCCCCTCCTTGAGTGGTAAGTGGCTGTAACTGCTCTTCGTTAAAGAAGTCTGGATCTTCTTGTGGCACTGATAGCAATTGTCCGCCCCTGCCTCAATCAATTGAAAATCGTGATCGCTTGCATGCTCGTCATGGCAGGTGAGACAACGCCCATTTGCAAAAGACTCATGCACGCTCCCGCCGGCAACCTCATCAAGCATGCCCTGATGGCACTTGAAACAAATCTGGTTTTCCCGTTGAGTCAATAGCTTCTTGTGGTCTGTCGAGTGGGGGCTGTGGCAGACCACGCACCTTCCGATGCGGATCGGGGTGTGCACGTTTACGCGGTTAAAGAGCATCTTCTGTTTTTCATGGCATGAATAACACTGCTCCACCTCGGCAAGTCTCAGTTCAAACTTTTCACTCGACGCATGGGGGTCGTGGCAGGTTATGCACATGCCCTTTTTTACAGGGCTGTGCACATTTAGTCGCGTAAAATCATCCTGTTTGTGGCACGTAAAGCAAAGGGGTTTGCCGGTAGCCTTTAACTCAAAAGCATTGTTTGACGCGTGGGGATCGTGACAGGCGGTGCATTGTCCATACTGGATCGGCTTATGCACGTGGGCCTTTCTAAATGCCGACTCTGTTTCCTTGTGACAAGAATAGCACAGCTTGCCGTCAGGCATCAGGGTCTGGGCAGCATGATCCGTGGCGTGGGGGCTGTGGCACGAAAGGCAATCGTCTTTTCCTACCGGAACATGGATGTAGTCTCTCTTGAAAGACTCCTCGGTCTTCTTGTGGCAACCGTAGCAGAGTCTTGCGCCCTTATCCCTCACCTCCAAGGGCTGGGCTGATTCCGGTCCGTAGTGGCATTTAGTGCACTGGTTTTGATCAACAGGAGCATGGATAGATTCTCGAAGCAGTTTGATGTTGGAAGAAGAATGGGGCGTGTGGCACGAAACACACGAACTCCCCCCCGGTTTGTAGCCTGAATGCCCCCTGATAAATTTAGATTCTTCAAAGTTGTGACACTTCCGGCAAACATCGGCTTTTGACTCAACGAGAAAGTCCTCATAGTCCGAACTATGAGGATCATGGCACGTCAAACACCCCTTTTCTGACAGCGGGGCATGCCGGGTTTGTCTGGCAAAAACGTCTTGTTTGTGGCATATGAAACAAAGGCCATTGCCCTTTTTCTTTAACAAGTTCTTGTTCATGGATGAGTGGGGATCATGGCAACTCATGCATTTTTCGTCTTTAGCAGGGCCATGAACATGCTTTCTGTTGACAAAGTCCTTACTGTCTTTATGACAGCCGTAGCACAGCTTCTTTTCGCTTACTTTCAAAAAGGCGCCGCCCATGACACCGTGGGGCCTATGACACGATTCACACCGATTGCTGGCCACCGGCCCGTGAACTACGTTGGCCTTCTTGAACTCTTCGGCCTCTTTTTGATGACACTCCACGCACCTCTTCCTCACCAGTCCCTTGGGCACCCTCTTCTGGCAGGAGACACTACCCCAAATGATAATTACGAACATAGACAGCAATAAGATGGCTGTTCTAGTAAATCTCATGGGCTAACACCTACACGTAAACATCCACGCCCAAAGGACGCAGGTTTGTTTTTCCCCGCAACCATGACATGAGAGTTTTATTGCATAACCTCGAAAAGCGACAATTATGAGGTTTTTGGGGCACCCATCAGGGCGAAGCGAACGGCCCACGCCAGTGGGCAAATCGCAAGCTGTCTGAGGCCGTTAGGCCGAGTTCTTGCTATTTAGTGAGCAAGCCCGTAGATGGGTCAAAAACCTCATATCAAAGAGCGACACGAGGTTATGCAATAAAGCTCTCGACATACATTAACTTAGGCACTTTCAGCCGTCGTAGCCAAGGCTACTTTGGCGAAGTCGGCTTAGCTCACTTTAGGCATTTTAGGTACTTCTTGGAGAGACAAATCATTCGAGTATCGCTCTTCCATCTCTTCAATAGCCTTCTTGTTGATCTTGATGTCAGAGGCCTGGCGTAATCTTGACAGATATTCAGACAAGACCTTCTCGAATTTTTTCCGCCCCACCATCCTCTTCAAGCTATCAACTACCTTGGAAAACTCTATCGCCCCCCCTCCCCTTCTGCCCTTCAATTTCACGATCTTGAAGTTCTTTCCATCGGAAATGAGGTCGCTGAACTCACCAGCTTTCAACCTGCCCAACGCTGTTCTCACAGCAGGAGAAAGCACCTCTATGCGAACCCACACATCGCCTCTCTTTGCCCCAGAGCCCTCTGATATCTGAGCTGCAAGAAAATCAAAGTCGGCTCCCTGTTTGAGTTCCTCCAGGATCTTTTCCCCTTCCTTGCGATCCTGAAACCGCATATTCCGAATCCACACCTCATAACCCTTCTTGAATTCATCTATGTGTTCGTTGTAGTACCGTCTCAACTCCTCTTCACCAGGGATAGCCAAGGGATAGACCAGCTTCACCTTGAATTCATTCACAAGCAGGGCTTCCTTGTGTCTTTCAACCATATCGACAAAGGCGGAACCCATTGTGTAGTTACGGCGCAAGGCCTCCTGCTCAATTAGTTTGTAAGTGATCAGACGATCCAGGGTGTTTCCCTTCAGGTTCTTGCGCTGTTTTTCTATCTCACTCTTGTCCTTCAGTCTGCCAAACATCCTGGTCTGCTTTTGAACCGCTTGCTTCATGTCATGGAGATAATCACTGAGCAGAATCGGCTCACCATTCACTCGTCCGATCACGGACTTCTCCCCTGCGTAGTCTTTTTCAGAGTCGAGCAAGTCAAAAAGTTCCTTGTCAATCCATATATCGGATTTCTCCCCCAATCGGGCAATAAAGCTATCGGACAGCTTTTTTTCCTTCTCCTTGCTTAGTTTCTTTTCAATGCGATGTCTTAACCGGTCGGGGACTCTTTCTCCAGCTTGGCTCTCCTTTTCATAGTGCCTCTTAAAATAGTCAAGCAGTTCTCTATCCCCAATGTCGATATTATCAAGAACTACTTCTTTTCTTAATCTCAAGATCGACTGCCTGGTTACAAAGGATTGCAACTTTCTTTCAAAATCACTAGACTTATCAAGTTCCACCCTCCTGGCCTCTTGGATCATAAGACGCTCGTCTATCATGTCTTCAACAAGTCGGGCTATATTTAGCCTGCCCGCCCCCCCCTCGGGACGCACCCCCGGCATATTCTTGTGAATAGCCTTTATCTTCTCATCAAGGGCGCCTTCGTCAATAGTTTCGCCATTGACTTCGGCAAGTACGGGGCTCTCCGCAAAAGCAGTACGGAGGCATTGCATATCCGCCAGTGGAAGCAAGAAAAATACAAGAAAGGCAAAGATGAAACAGCTTGTCGATGGGCATTTGTCATCTATCATTTTTCAATAATCAATGCTAACTGTCGGATGATGACTCTCACGGTATCATCTCAATTATCTCATCAACCACCTTCTTTGTCAGTTCGCCGGCTGACCTGATTTTGCCAAAATCGAGAATCTTTATATAGTCGTCCCCCGTTCTGCGGTGTTTGGCCATGAACAAGATCTTACCCGTCTGTGCATCCACAATCCTTGTACTGACAGAAACCACTGGCACAACCGCTCTTGTCGCCTCTTTGGCGCCGATGTATTCTTCTACCTGGCCCAAGACAACGGCATCCACGCCCAGCCTCTTGCCCATAAGCTTTATGGTGTCAAGATCCACGCCGGTTCTCACAATAATCCGCTCACCAACCAGGAAGCTCCTGACATTGCCCGGAAATTCCACGTGAAATCTTCCTTTTTCTACGAGACTCGCAATAATGGCCGACGTCACAACTCTGCTCGCCTCAGGCACATTCGTATTGTTGTAAAATGGGAAAACCGCAACTTTGGTGATCTTCGATTGGTTATATCCTCCTCTTGTATAAGCATCCGGTAGGGCAAGGGAACAAGCAGGAAGAAAAAGCAAGAGGGAAAAAAGAAACAGATAACCACGAAAACACGAGCAATACTGTTTATTCCAACAACTAAACTTTGAATCCCGTGAATATAACCCAATTATATGTGAGTTCAACGCCTTTATTCGTGTTCCCTTTCGTGCTTTCGAGATTAGACTCTAAATCTTTCCACTGCCGTATGAAGCTTGGCACTGGCAAGCTTAATCTCGTCCAAGGTTTTATCTGCACTATCGGGGGACGCCTTCTCAACCAGCCTTCCAATCTCATCAGCTGCATCACTGATGATCTTGATCTGATCCCTCATGCCTGCCACCATTGCATTAACAGTGTATGCAAGGTCATGCACCTCGCTACCCTTTCTTAGCTTTATCTGTCTTGTCAGATTCCCCTTTCCGATATCAACCAGCTCGTTTTCTATTCTGTGAAGTGGCCCTGCAAAGGGATGAGGAAAGAAAAGGGCCACCACTGTCCCCAAGATTAGGCTGGCAAAAAAACCGCAAACAAGTACTGGGAAAAGAAAGTCCAAAAAATTCTTGGCCTTCACATGAAACAGGCGGTAGGAGGTTCCGACGTTTATATTGCTATAAAAGTAAAAAACAACTGAGGCAAGGACCAACGATATAAAGACAATCCCCCAAATCTTGATCAGCATTCTGAGCTGGAGTCGCCTTTTTATGGAGTAGTTAAAAAACCTCTTGCGTTTGTAACTCCTCTCGGTTGTCATGATACCTCCAAGCACTCAGTACCCTTCATGGCACGAGATACAGATGTCTTTTGTTATCTCCTTCCAAGCAAAATAGCGTCTGCTACCGCCATGGGCATTGTGGCATGTGACACATGTAATAATTCCCCCTTCCAACGTGGGCAGGTCATTAGGAATCTTTGTTTTCTCGTTGGGGCCTACTCCCACTGGATGAGACACACCCAGGTTTTCAGGAGGATGACACTGATAACATGCGTCAATAGTCAGTCCCTTGCCTTCACGCAGTTCCACATGTTCGTCATCAGAGGCAGCCCGTGCCTTTGTGGGTAACGATTCTTCTGCGGGCAGGTCCTCTACCTTGACGTATTCAACGGTCACACTTGCGGGCTTTGTGGTTTCGAGATACAAACCAAGATCAGAATCTATGATAAACGGCTCTGCCCTTATAATGGCCAAGACCCCATCATCCGTAGAGCTAGCTGCATTCTCCTCGATGTCAGACGATGACGATGTCTTCTGCGTATTGAAGGCCACATCCTCAGACACAGACTCGTTGCCAAAGATGTCCCTGGATGTCACCCGAAAATGGTAATCCTTTGCTTCTTGCAGTTCATGAATGTTCACCCTATGATTTTTGACCAGTGAACCGTATTCCGGCGTGCGCTGCCCGTATTGGTCGGAGAATCCGTATTCCACGTATGAGGTGGACGGTTCATCAGTCTCCCACGTTATCGTAGTTTCTAGGAAAATCCCTTTCACCACCGGACCAACCTCGACTCCTGATATATTCGGTGGCACTTTGTCATCTGTTTTGACATTTTGTATTTTCTCTGGCACTATCCCTGCAAACCACTCACTCACCTTGTCTCTCGACATGTCTTGAAAAGTGACATTGATATCGTAGACTGCCCGTGGAATAAGTCCTCTAATCAAAATGGTATGTTCAGCAAGATATTCCGGGTAGCTCAATACCACAGGCTCTACGATCTCTTTGCTAACCGAGCCGCTAACCGTACTCACAGTAACGGTATATTCTTTCACATGACATTTGCCACACTCTTTTTTTTCGAATGGGGAATGCATGTAAAAATTGGAAAGCCCCTGATTGTAAACATCCTCATGGCAGGATATACAATCAGTTTCGGGTACATCATTTTCCGAAATGGCCAAACAGCAAAGGGTTACAATCAGTGAAAGACCCAGTATGGCCGAGCACCGTCTCAGGCTCGCTTGATCAAAAATCTTCAACCCAAACCTTCTCTTTTTTTCCCGGGGGTTTTAACTCTACTTTTTTAGGCACTGGTCGTTTTACAGGCTCCTTCTCCACGCGCAACCGGTTTCCTGCAACATCATTTACCTCAAGGGAATAGACAAGGAGATTTTTTTCATCCTGCTTCAGGACCTTTTGAGTTTTTTTTTCCGTGTGCAGGCCATGGTTCTGGGAATATCCTTTCGGCCCTCAAACCTTCCCACTTCCTGGCCGTCCCCATCAAAGACACTCAGTTCCCAGTAACCTATTTGACTCATATCATCGACTTTCAGGGCCAAGGTTGTGCCTTCTTCGCTTTCCTCCACTGCCGTAACAACGACTTCGGGTGGTGTCGTATCAACTACGATCCTCTCCTTTGATGTAGAAGTTGCGTTGCCTGCTTTGTCTTCCGTGGCTAACTGGAAAAAATAGACTCCGTCGTTTACAACCTGGAACTGATCATCCATGCCTCGCCAAACAAAACCTTCTGGCAGCCCACCCACACCCTCTTCAGACCGAACGATCTGCCCGGCTTCATTCGTGATCTCAACCTTCCAACTGTCCAAGCTAATCGATTTCAAGACCTCAGGAATAAACAATACATAGTCATTGATGCCGTCATTGTTGGGGGAAATAAGCCTTTGTCGCAGGGAAAGGGCAATTTCCGGCGGGCTGTTGTGAACAGTCAGACTGGCCATGTCTTCCACACTGAAAAGTCGGTTCCACCGGTCTGTCAAGTAGATTCTCAACGGATAAACCCCTTGGACGCTCGGAGCCGTTACCAATCCGTAGTACCATCTTCCGTCCTGGGTGCTAAGCTCAACTTCACTATCTAGAATGAACGCCTTGATATCTCGTACCTTTCCGGTGATCTCCTTAACTTCTAAAGAGAGCCGCGATGTTTCACCACCTCTTAATATATCAGGGGAAAAACTGGCACGGATAACCTCAAAGGGGGTTATTGATGAGGCATCCGGGGTTACCCTCTCGGGCAGGGTCCTCAGTAGTTCATCTACTGCGGTCTTTACCAGGTTGTGCAAAGAAGTTATCTTGCCAAGTCCCAGAAATGTGGCATAGTCGGCTCCCGTGCGTGAAATCGCGTTGGCCCATATGACAGAAGCTTCAACACAATCTACCATCTGGGCATTCATGGAAATTTGTGGGTTTTCGCCACCGGCAAGGAGATCGACGGACCCTATCACCAAGGCATCCACATTCAGGGTGGTGCCCATCGCCCTAATGGCAGGCCTGTCCAAAAAGTCGCTCCTGCGGATCCTTCTCCTGACGAGGAAATCCTCTAAGATATCATCAGAAATGACGTTGAATTTGTGCCCTGCAAGCACATCGGCTACAACTTTGGTCACATCAATGGAAAGATCCCCTACGGTAAAGTTGCCGAAAGGCATGATTGCAACAGTCCTTATCTTTACTCCCGGCCCTGCTGCAAAGACCCAACCCGACAATCCAAGGAACAAAACTAGGATGACTATGACCGACACGTGTCGTTTCATGGATACGACACCTCGATATCTTCTTCCCTTCTAACTAGTGCCCATCCAGAAATGGTAGATTTCGGCTCAAGACAAGGCCGCAGGAATTTTTCGACCGCAGGCGTAGTGCGACTACGTCGAGGATCAAAAAATTCCGAGAACGCGGTATTGGGTTGAAAGATGCCATTTCTGGACGGGCACAAACTCTCTATCCTCCGAAAAGCGTGTCAAACATCTCGGAAACCAACTCCCTGCAAAGGTCGCTCGGGCTTTTTTTGCCGATACCAAAGAGTCGATCCATGACGGTTGCCCCTTTTATGCTGTGCGTTGCTTCCCACAAAATCTTATAAGACTTGGCATCAATGAGCTTCAAGGACAAAGAGACCTCCGGATAAGCGCTTCCCCCTGCACGCGACACTCCATATTCTTCAACCGATCCCACAATAAAAGCCTGGACATTCAGCTTCTTGCCCGCCCTTTCGGCAACACTCTTACTGATGACACCCTCTTCCTCCCTGAAACCCTCTTCTCTCAGGACTTTAGCCACTTCGCCAAATTCTACTACGTCAAAGACCCCTCGTCTCAATATCTCGGCAGCCACCACATTCATCACCTTGCCTCCCGCACCTCTCTCTTGCGTCAAGTTCTTCAGAGGCACGACAGCCACCGTTGTAATGTACGTCAGGTCTGCTGTGGGGTGGACGTAGCTCATGGGGCCGCCGCATCCTGAAACCAAGGGCAACGAGAACACCACAAAAAGAATCAATACACATAGCGGACAGTTCGTGGGGCATGATGTTGATAACCAGTTTCCTTGACCCCCAGCATTTTGCCCTCTTCGCCCTGCCCTCTTCGCTCTGCCTAAACCGAATGTTTCCATGAGTCCTCCTTTTAGAACCTTGCCGAAAGGTCCGAGGTGATTATCTGCGTTTCAGTTGTCGTATCGGTTTTCTGGCGACTCCAATCATAACCGAATCTGAGGGTAAATATCCGACTCAAATCCCAGGAAAGGTCGGAAGAATAGGTGGATCTATCCGTGTCGTTCTCATCCAGTGTATATCCCATATCAAGTTGTATCTTTTCTGTCATCAGCCAGCTCACATTGTACTGATGCTGAGTTGTTTGGTCACCTAATATTTCATCCCTATCAATGCTGTAAGATCCCCTGAAGTAAAAGTCGTGGGACGGCCTCCAGTACAAAGTGGTCTTTCCATAAGAAGTTCGCCCTGTCGTATCAGTACTCGGCTGCTCCGTCTCTGTCCAGTTTCTATTGTACTCGATTTCGGCTGTCAACGTTCGGGTCAGCTCAAGACGCAGGTTCGAGTCAATGGACTTGGTTGTTGTTTCGGATTGACTCACAAGATTTTCAGAACGGGTGATGTTTGCATCCACATCCAGATCAGCGCCCTCACGAAGCCTTGCCGCCACCTGGAACAGGGCAGACGAACTCCTTGAGCGCGTTTCCGACTCTTCTGTTGAAACTGTGTGATTAAAGGAAAGATCGGTGTCAAGCGTCTCTAGGGGAGATGAAAGAAAATGGAGCAAATATGTATCGGTAATGGTATCATCTGCCTCAGAGTCGTATTCCCAACGCCTTCGATACTGGGCCCACGTGGTGAGATATTTGTGAAGCTCCTTTTCCACCCGGCCACTCACGTTGTGTGTGTAGCGCCTGGTCGTTTCGGCGTCAGGATCAGTCTCCTGCTCGTCTTGAGTAAAATCGTAAGCAAAAGAGAGCCACTGAACTGGCCTATATCCAAGATTGGCCTGAATCGTCTGCGTTGTGCGCTCTGTGTCGGTAGTCGTAAAGGCAGCGTACGTCGTATAGCTGTACGCCTCAATCTCCGTAACATATATAGGATTAACTGTGCTATTACTGGTGTTCACCACCTTGAAATATCGTGCCTTTGTGCTGGAAAACGAAATCTCGAAGCGATCTTCCTCTGTGTCATAATCGAACGTTGCAGAAGCTGTTATCTGGGTCCAATTCCAGGTGACATCGTCGTTGGTGTAATACACGGCCCATCTAAAATCACCAGCTGTAAAGGAAACATCGGTGGTGTAGAGGCGTAATTCTTCAACTTCAGTCTCATATCCCAAATCTAAACCAATATTCCGACCAGTGTTACCAATGCCACCAATGTTGATATATCCCGTAGGCAACGCAATGCGTTGGCCGGTGTCACCATCAATAAGGGCGTCATACGTGTCAAGCTGGTCCGAGCCAGGTGTCGCATCATAGGCATACAATCCATGATCACGTTCCTTCATCGGATCGGGAGTTCTTACCTGCTGCCCCCCTGTCTCAGTTTCGGTCTTTCTGTTTGAAATCAAATAGCTGCCTGAAGATGTGACCTTGTTGTCCCAAAATGACTTCCTGAAATTGACTCTCCCCTCATGAGTATCGGTCTTCTGGGTACTTTCTGTAACATAATCGTCTGATGTGTTGTTTCTATACTCATAATTGAAATTTACAAATCGGTACGTATAATCGGTACTCCCGGAAAAATTGGTCGTCTTTTTATCTGTCTCGTGTTCGGCCAGGTAGTCGTAGTCCTTGTCTTCGTTGTAACGGAGACGTATTCTAGGGTATCTCTCAGACTTGGTCGACAGATTGGCATTCCACGACTCGGTTGTGTAACGGTCTTCATCTGACGTCATGGTGACGATATCAAGGCCCCTTTCATTGACCCGATAGCCGGTGTTGGCATCAAAATACTCATTCGTCATATCCAGTCTCAAATCCGGGGCCAGCCGCGTAGTCTTTTCTTCATCCGTCTCAGTCACATTCACGTCAAGATCACCGGTAAAGCCGACTTTGGGCGTCAAGGCCTTGCTTACCCCCAGATTGTAAACCTGCGTGAGCTGCCAGGAGCTTGTCTCTTCACCATCACTCTTAGTATCTGTTGAAGTATGAATCAGGCGTGCTGAGCCATGCATACGATCCTCGGCACAGGCAACGTGAGCAAACGTCAGTGTGGAGACAAAAACCATAACCACGAATGCACGCGATCTTCTCAAGCCGAATACCCTAAATAACAAAGACATAAATTCCACCAATCACAAACGATAGATTATGGCAATTCCCAAATCCGTTAATCCGTCACTCCTCAATTACCGCAATCCCATACGGTTTCTTCCCCACATCAAAAACCGTCTTCACCTTTCTTGTTGAAAGGTCAATAACGGATACTTTATCTGAAAGCCCGTTGACCACGTATAACTTTCTTCTCAACGTGTCGATTGCCATGTGCGAAGGCAGGTCGCCCACCATGGTGTTCTTCGTGACCATGTCCATGGACGTGTATATGAAGGCAATCTCGTTGCTGCCTGCATTTGATATGTAGACCCATCCGGACAGCCCGGATTGGACGCGCAATGGCCGCTGACCCACAGGTATCGTCTTTGTAACCGAGTAGGAGGCAATCCTTATTACTGAAACAGTGTTTGAGCCCCAATTAGCTACATACAGCTTGTCGTCCTGGACTGCTAACCCACAAGGATTCAAATCGACTGTTACAGTATATTCCACAGCAGGCGGATTCGCATCCGCATCAATGATGGCTATTGAGTTTTCCGCCCTGTTTGACACATATACCTTGCTCCTGTCTTCATCGAATAGAATACCCGCGGGATCCCTGCCCACTATTATCCGTCGAATGACCACCTCAGAAACGGTATCTATAACCGAGACATTGTCAGAATCCGGGTTGGTGGCATAAAGCCACAGACCGTCTGCCGACAAGGCAAGCTCGGCCGGACTGTAACCAAAATTACTGATGGTGTTAATTACCCGGTTTGCCGCTGTATCAATGACAGAGATGTTGTTCGAACCCGAGTTGGCCACATATACTTTAGCCCCGTCTGAACTTGCCACTATTCCCATAGGGGCTTGCCCAACGGCTATTGCCCCAACCACCATGTCTCGTTGCCTATCTGCGACCGTGACCGAATCAGAGCCCGAATTCGTCACATAGAGCAAGATCTTCTTTATCTCTATACCCTGCTTACGAATCACCAGCTTCGGCTTGAAAAGGTATTTATTGAAAACAGACTCCTCTGGATTCCAGTCTACGAAGAGTGCAATGCTTTCTCGACGAAAAACAACAAACTCAATATCCAGGGCCTGCTCTCCCTCAGGCTCGGGCAAGGCGAGGGCAACAGTTTTTGCGCCGATTTTCGCTGTTGCCTCAGAGATTGTCCATTTTATCCGTTTGTACTTTCCGGCAGGCAGAAAAAATTCTGACAGCTTGATCTGCCTTTCTGAAACCTCAGCCGAATCGATACGCTGTTGCAACTCAACATCGATCCATTCACCATTATTATCCATAAAGCTCATGCCTGATATGGCAAAGGTAATGTCCGCTGCCGGTTTCTGGGCACAGGAGAGATAGACAAAGACCTGACCCTCATCGATCCGATCACTTCGGGAGCTCTTTGGATGCTGTTCAGAGGCGCATGATGCAAAGCATATAACAGCCATCACAATCATTGCCAAACGATTGATTATCCTCTTCATGGCTCCCCCTCACTTGCCTTCTTTTTCGACAAACATCATTTTTCCGCGATAGACCCCACAGAACCAGCCAGTAAGTCCTGATTCGGTTTTTATGTAATACCATGAGGTTAACTTGTCATGCCTGTATTTATCTATGATTTCAAATCCCTCGCCTTTTTTCATCACCTTGATAATCTTGCCCTTGGTGCTCTTTTTTTTGCGCAGGTTCATGTTCGCCGTCAAGACATAATATTTGGTGGTTTTCAGCACCGCTGGTTCTTTCATGGTGGGCGTTCCAGCTTTAATCTCCTCGACCGGTACAACAGATGGAACCGTTTTCATTGCAAGAACCTGCACCCTGTTGTTGAAGGTGTCCGCAACCAGCACATTTCCGTCCGTGTCCACCGCAATATCGCTGGGGTACTGAAACCACCCCCTCCCCCAGCCCTTGCCGCCAAACTCAAACAGAAAACGGCCCTTGTCCGAATAGGCACTTGCTGTATGACGCATGTAATCAATCACGTAAACCCTGTTGTTGCGGCTATCCACGGCCATGCCCCGGGGGCGGCTCAGTTTGCCGGAGCTTCCCCCCTTCTTCCCGAACTTGAACAAGAAAGTCTCGTTGCCATCATAGACGTAAACACGACCAAAGTCTTCGCTCAAAAGGTATATCTTACCAGCATCATCAATCTCCACGTCGCATATAGTGGCGTTTTCTTCTTCCCCTTTTCCAAGGGCGTCGGTAGGAGTCAAAACGTGGGAGAAAGTACCGTCCCTGTTCAAAACAACCACACCCGGATAACCGCTGCCTGCAACGTATAGCCGACCTGCTTTATTA
>CAZCWQ010000016.1:0-37567 GCA_964502365.1 uncultured Desulfobacterales bacterium
GACGGCTCTCTGTTGTACATGACTGTTTGAACAACAAGCTCTGTGAAACGTAAACTATTTTATACTCCCCTTAGTAACAGGCTTTCCCTTGAGGACGCGGTCTCACTGAATGAGACGTTTATTGGATAACCTCGTCTCGCTCTTTCGTGTCGATAAACAGAGACCAGCCGGTATTGACAAGCTTGTAGTCTACAGGTTATTAGATTTATTTGAATCAGACACGATCCCTGTTTGTAAACAAACTAAGGTTTATTGTATTCCGCTTTAACGGAGCCCCGGAGAGATGTCCGAGTTGGCTGAAGGAGCACGACTGGAAATCGTGTGTACTGCCAAAAGCGGTACCGAGGGTTCGAATCCCTCTCTCTCCGCCAGTACGGCTGGAGACTGACCGCGTGACCGGCTGTCGATTAACATTATGTCTTACTTGGTACTAGCACGAAAATACCGCCCCCAGACCTTTGAAGAGGTTGTTGGTCAGGATCACATCACTCAGACGCTACGAAACGCTATCCTGACTGACAGAGTAGCCCATGCCCTCTTGTTTGCCGGCCCCAGGGGTGTTGGCAAGACCTCAGTTGCACGGGTAATGGCCAAGGCCTTGAACTGCCTGGAGGGCCCCACACCATCTCCATGCAATTCTTGCCAATTGTGCAAGGAAATAACCGAAGGCTTTGCCCTCGACGTGTTTGAAATCGACGGTGCCTCTAACCGAGGAATTGATGAAATCCGTGAGCTTCGTGAAAACATTAAATATATGCCAGGCCATAGTCGGTTCAAGATCTATATCATCGACGAGGTCCATATGCTCACGACCCAAGCATTCAATGCCCTTCTCAAGACTCTGGAAGAGCCGCCGTCGCATGTTCTTTTTTTCTTTGCCACCACTGAAGCCAATAAAATTCCCATCACCATACTGTCGCGTTGTCAAAGACATAACTTCAAGCGTATCGGTATCGAAGACATAGTAAGACACCTGCAAGGCGTCTGTCATGACTTGTCGTTCAATATCAGCGAGCAAAGCCTCCAGCTCCTGGCCCGGGAGGCCAGCGGAAGCATGCGTGATGCCCTGAGTTTGCTCGATCATGTCATGGCTTATTCACAAGGCGAGGTCAGCGACGACGAGGTATTGGATAGCCTGGGAGCTATAGACAGAAAGGTGATTTTTGACCTCGCCGCTGCCTTGATCGCCTGTGATGTGGTAGCCACTCTTAACTTGGTTGACGACATATACAATCAGGGCCACGACGTGAAGCGACTCTACATGCAGACACTGGAACATTTCAGACATCTCCTTGTCGTCAGGATGGGTCACGCCGGCTCTCCTCTGGTCGATGTCCCTGCACATGAAATCGCGCTTATGAAACAACAGATTGATGATACCTCTTTGGAATCGCTAAACCAGATCTTTGCGGTGTTGTTCGAAGGAGGAGCCGATATCAGGCTCTCCGAGCAACCGAAGCTGGCCCTCGAGGCACTTTTTATCAAACTCGGTCAATTCAAGCACCTCGTATCCTTTGACCAAATCATTGACAAGCTCGATGGTGTCGCCAAAGGGCTGGACAAGGGCCATGACCCGCGTGGGCAAGAAAAAGTTGAAGTTATTGATTCCCCAAAGCAAGAGGCTTTCGGGTCTGATGAGGAAGCTGAAAACACTGCACAAACCTGGAACCAACTCCTTTCCATCTTAAAAAAGGACTGTCAGCCCCTTCTTCCCAACTTGGAAAAGGCTGAGCTGACCAAGGTTGGTAAAGACTTCTTGGAAATCACAGTGCAAGGCAACTCATTTTATGCGGCTCGACTTCGCGACAAAAAGAGCATAACTGCTATTCAAAAGGCTTGCAGCCAGATCTTCAAACGAAAGATGAAAATCAAAATTGTGGGGGCACAGGACACGCATTCCCAAGACAGCCACGCCAGAGAAAGTGACAGAACAAGGCGTTTGAAGAAGGAAGCTCTAAGTCATCCGGTTGTCACGGATGCCTTGGAGGTCTTCAAGGGCAGGGTTGTGGACGTGAAAATTCTATAGCGGAGGTAAGAAATGGTTAAAGGCATAAACGGTATGTTGAAGCAAGCACAGAAGCTGCAAGGGAAAATTTTTAAGCTCCAGGAAGAGATGGCCGACAGGACCGTGGAGACGACAGTTGGCGGGGGTATGGTAAAAGCCTCTGCCAACGGCAGACAGCGGCTGGTATCCATTACAATCGACCCGGAAGTGGTGGACCCCAATGATGTGGGGATGCTTGAAGATCTGATTGTTGCCGGGGTGAACGATGCCTTGAAGAAGGCTCAAGAGATGGTATCTGAAGAGATGACCAAGTTGACCGGTGGTTTCAATATCCCGGGTCTTACGTGAAGACTGGCAGGCAACATGGAGTATTACCCACCATCTCTCGTTCGCCTGATCAGACATCTGTCAAGACTCTCCGGTATCGGCGAAAAGAGCGCCACCCGCCTGGCTCTTGATATCCTTAGATGGAGCTATGACGAGGCCACGGGACTTGCGCAGAGTATCCTTGACGTTAAGAAAAAAGTGAGGCTTTGCTCAAAGTGCTTCGGCCTTGCCGACACAGACCCGTGCAGGTTGTGCCAGAATTCAAGCCGCGATCACACTATTATCTGCGTCGTTGAACAACCCAGTGACCTGGTAGCTCTTGAGAAGTCAGGGGCCTGCAAGGGTCTTTACCATGTTCTACACGGGGCCCTATCTCCTATGAATGGTGTGGGGCCCGATGACCTTAGGATCAAGGAACTCATCACCCGGGTCGCAGAGGGGGAAATACAAGAACTTATTCTTGCCACTAATACAAGCGTGGAAGGAGAGGCTACTGCGTCATACTTAGCCCAAATCCTGAAAACATACCCGGTGCGCCTGACACGAATAGCCTCAGGTGTCCCAATGGGCGGTGATCTGAAATATCTTGACGAGGTCACAATAAAGCGGGCCATGGAAAGGAGGCAGAGTCTCTAAGTTGCTGAAGCCTAACGACTTTTTTCAGTGTCAAATGTGTGGCGAATGTTGCAAAGG
The DNA here is from genome assembly GCA_964502365.1 of uncultured Desulfobacterales bacterium. Lineage (GTDB taxonomy): Bacteria > Desulfobacterota > Desulfobacteria > Desulfobacterales. The sequence continues at coordinate 3,026 of CAZCWQ010000016.1, forward strand.
ATATGGTGGGACTTTCGTAAGCGAGAAAGAAATCAAGGCCATTTCCCAATATCTGGATATGGACCCAGAGTCCTTTGTGACAGATTATTGCCAGTTGTCCGGCCGACGCCTTTTGATCAAGACCTCAGAATCGGGCTATTGCGTTTTTTGGGATAGAGTCTGCACTATTCACCGGGTTAAACCTCGCATGTGCAAAATCTGGCCTTTCATCGAAAGTATCCTAGTAGATCCAACAAACTGGGCGATAATTCAGTCAATGTGCCCGGGCGTTCGACAAGATGTCGATCTACAGGATCTCACCTTGTTTGTCAGGCAGGTGCTGACGGACTACGAAAGGATGCTGCCTTGATCGGGGTGTTTGATTCTGGCATTGGCGGTCTTACAGTAGTCCGGGCACTAACACAGTATCTTCCGGAATATGACATCTTATATTTTGGCGACACGGCCCGCACGCCATACGGGACCAAAAGCCCTCAGACTGTTATACAATACGCTATCGAGGATGCAGAGATTCTCCTCCACAGAGGTGCGCAGATCCTTGTGGTCGGCTGTAACACGGCCTCCAGCGTGGCCACCAATGCCTTGAGAGAACGGTTTGATGTTCCGATCTTTGAGGTCATCTCCCCTGCGGTTCGCCAGGCGGTCTCGCAGCCAAAGGGGAGACGCGTAGGAATCATTGGAACCAGGGCAACCGTAAATAGCGGGGTGTATCAGGATGAGATAAGAGCCCTACGTCCGGACATGAAGGTCTATGCTGCCTCATGTCCTCTTCTGGTACCTCTTGTCGAGGAAGGGTGGCTAAAAAAGGGGGAGACCAGAAGAATCGTCAAGAAATATCTTCATCCACTTAGAGTCAAGCAAATTGACGTGCTGATTCTAGGCTGCACCCACTATCCGCTGTTAAAGGAACTTATACAGGAAAAAATTGGCAAGCGGGTAAAGATTATTGACTCTTCAGAGGCTTTGTCCGGTTCGGTCAAAGACTTTCTTTCTGAGAATCCTCGCATTGCAACCAGTCTGAGAAAAGATGGGGTTCATCAGTTTTACGTCTCGGATGTAACTGAACACATGCAAAAGCTGGCAAAAAAAATACTCAAAGGCGTCGGCAGGTTGGAACATATAAAACTCTAACAATAACCAATAAGACATTTTGTGACTGTATAGCCTTTGAAAGTCTTTAAAATCACCACGAAGGGTACCGGCACATTTTCTGAGTGACTGCCGAAAGGGCACCGTCTTTTCGCGACTTACTAAGGGGAGCATAAAATAGTTTACGTTTCACAGAGCTTGTTGTTCGAACAGTCATGTACAACAGAGAGCCGTCAGGGGACATCTTTTTTGAGTCAGGTCAAATCACCTCCTGACGGTCACCGGCAAAAGGCCACAAGGCCTATGAGCCAGGCACACGGGGAGGCCCCATGCAAGCTTGCAAGCCCGTATTGTAAGTGGGTCTGGGCGGCTACATCGAATATGGTGCCGTTGCTGCGGCTCACAGGCCACAAACCAGTGACCTGACCTCAAAAAAGATGTCCTCTGACGGCTTTTCAACATGCAAAGAATATTGTGCTCCCCTCAGTATCTCTGGGGAGACCGCAGCCCCGAGCTTGTCGAGGGGAATGCGGAGGGGGCAAAGCATCTCCCGGGGATAAGTCGCAGAAAAGACCAGCCCGCAAGGCTCGGAACGAAAGAAGATGAAAGGACGATACACATGCAAAAGGAAACTCAGCTTTCAGTTTTTTTGAGAAACGTCCCAGGGGAACTGGGTCGGTTTGCAGAATTGATGGCAAAGTCTAATGTCAACATCCTGGGCATGTTCATCCAAAATGCCGCTGACTACATACAGGAGATGTTTCAGGCGCGTGGGAAGGCGATCAGGAGAACCGCCTCTGCTGCATCTTATGGCTCAGTGATGAATGAAGCCAAACAGTACTCACTCATACGCCTCTTGGTAGACCAAGCCGACAAGGCATTGGATGTCTTGAACCAAGCCCAATACTGGGTGGACACTACAGAGGTTCTGGTCATGAGACTGGATAACAAGCCCGGCAAGTTGGCCGATGTTTCAAAAAGATTCGGAGACGCCAATATCAACATAAACTATGTCTATGGCTCCGGTGCATCAGATCTGGAGACACCAACCTATATTTTTAGTGTTCCAGACGCAGACCTGGCCCTCAAATCCCTTTCCAAGTAGAGACCTTTATTGCATGATCTTAGAAAGCAACAATCAAAGACCAATGCCATCAATGGTTGCACCGCACTCAGGGCAGTTGCTATCGGTGATAACATTTTTGGAGATGCGATAGCCCCACCGCTCAATCAACAGCCGTCCGCAATTGTAACACTTTGTATTTTCCCCCTCGTCTCCAGGAAGATTCCCGCTGTACACGTACCTCAGCCCCGCATCAAGGCCGATTTGCCGCGCCTGTTGAATACTTTCTGCCGGCGTAGGAGGACGGTCAGTGAGTTTGTATGTAGGATGAAAGCGGCTGATGTGCCAAGGGGTCTCCGGACCAATAGAGTCTGCGACAAAAGAGGCTAGCTGCTTCAATTCCGTTTTGTCGTCATTGAGCCCAGGGATAAGAAGTGTGGTAACCTCCACAAAGATACCCAGCGATTTCATCAACTCAAGCGTCTCCATGACATGTTTCCGCTTAGCGCTGCACTGTTCTTTGTAAAAGTCGTCGCTGAACGCCTTTAGATCAACATTTGCCGCATCAAGGTAGGGCTCGATCATGTGGAGGGCCTCGGAGGTCATGTAGCCGTTCGTTACAAAGACATTAAGGAGACCCTCTTGGTGTGCAAGCTTGGCCGTATCATATGCGAATTCAAAGAATACGGTCGGCTCAGTATATGTATAAGCAATACTGCGACAATGAGCTCGTCTTGCAGCAGCCACTACATCTTCTGGGGAGTAACGATCACCTAAGATCATTCCTTTGCGATCCACTGGAAGCTGGGCAATGTCAGCATTCTGGCAAAAACGGCATCTGAAATTGCACCCAACCGTAGCAATGGAATAGGAAAGGGTGGCCGGCAATACGTGAAAGAGGGGTTTCTTTTCGATAGGATCAACGTGCTGGGCAATCAGCCTCCCATAAACAAGGGTTTGCAACATCCCTTCCCGGTTCTCACGCACCCCGCATATACCTCGTCTGCCTTCCTTGATGACGCAACGGTGATTGCATAGGATACATCGAACCTTGCCGTCTTCCAATCGTTCATACAAATAGGCCTCCATGGCCCTCAGTCTCCTATTCGGTTATGTCTCCTGGTTTTCGTCACCCGGTGGCCGCTCCTTTCGGTCGGCGAACGTACTCTATCGGCACATTTTGCGTTCGATATCTTGGCACCAATGTCACGGCCATGCCAATAAAGCTTCCGAAGGGGCACTTTTGGATCAGCCAGGATCGCTCAATATACTGGGTGTAGTTTCTCAAGCTGGCCGGCAGGTGGTGAACTGTCCCACGCCTGATGGGTGTCTTGCCCACAATCTGCCGGACATGTCGCGTAAGTCCCCACACACTGAAAAACCTGGCTCGATTATATATGCTTTCCAAAAATATGCCCTTCACCCTTCGCTCAAAGCTTTTGATAGCGTAACGGTTCAGCACCCCCAAAAAGATGCGATCCTTGGCCACACGACATGCCTCCTCAAGGGTCTTTTGAGTATCGTTTACAAACTCAAGGGTAGTAATCAAGGTGGCAATATTGAAGCTGTTGTCTTCAAATGGGAGATCTTCGGCCATACCCTGTTGCAGTTCTGCCCGCAATCCCAGTCTTTTTCTTGCAAAATCAAGCATGTGTGAGGAAGCATCCAGACCGGTTACGTCCAGACCCATCTCGAGAAACATCAGAAGATGTCTCCCCGTGCCGCACCCAATATCTAACACGCGCTCCCCTCTCACAGGCTCAAGGAGCCTCAAGAGAAGCTGATCTTCAAGATCAACAATGAACCGGTTCTCACGATTCCGATACCAGTAATCGTATTCCCGGGCTGCCTTGAAGTCAAAAACATATCCCATGGCTGTAGATCGTCCTTAGACATCGGCCAAGAATCAAGAACATTACGAATCGATTCCATTACTGATGATTTTGTTACATCAAAAGCAGACTCTAAATCAAGGAGAAAACAGGGAAAAACAAATTTTTCAGACGCTCAGCAGTTCCCCAGGCAAATTTTGCTTGATTATGCAACATCCATCGACTATGGTTCGAATGGTCTTTCTAATCATAGTGGCAGAGGGTTCTTATTTGGGCAACAGCCGCTCTGGCGGAAACCCCACTGCGTTTCCACAGGAGGTGCTCGTGGCTAGTGTAAATAAAGTTATCTTGATCGGAAACCTCGGCAGAGACCCAGAGGTACGCTACACTCCAAGCGGAACGGCCGTTGCGAATTTCAGTATTGCTACCACTGAGAATTGGACCAACAAGGACGGCGATAAGCAATCTCGCACGGAATGGCATCGTATTGAGGCATGGGGCCGATTGGGTGAGATCTGTGGAGAATATCTTTCAAAGGGTCGACAAGTGTATATTGAGGGATCTATCTACACAGACGAGTGGGAAGACCAGGAAGGTAATAAGCGACAAACTTCAAAGATTAAAGCCTGGAAGATGCAAATGCTTGGGTCAAGAAACCAGACGGAATCCCTTTCAGAAGAGGGCCCAGGCGTGAGCCCTGAACCAGCAGTCAAGGAACGCACTGAAGACGACATCCCATTCTAAACGCAAATACGCTTCCAGCGCGGTGAACACAACCCCTGCCCTAAGTCTTGTCTTCCTCTTGTGCTTTGTTCTCCACTTCTGCTGTTGCTGTAGCGCTTTCTGATAGTTTTTCCGGCTCCCGAGGCGAAGTGTCTTCTTCTAACTCACCGGAAGTGGCCTTTTTGAAATTCTTGATCCCCTTGCCGATACCACTTCCGATTTCAGGCAGTTTTCCTGCCCCGAAAATGATCAAAATGATGACCAGAATTATTATCAGTTCTGGCATCCCGATTCCACCTATCATGTGATCTCCTCCTTACGGCTAATCCGTTGAGAAAAAGCTCATGGACTTTCCAGTGTCATCTGTTTATTTTTATTTTGTTCGATGTTAACACCAACGTCAGGGCATGTCAATCAACGACCGCTTCAGTCGCTTTTCATGGTGTCTATAAGTCTAGTATAGGCGTCATTAATCTCTGACATCTTACCCTGGGCAAGCTCCTGAACCACGGGGTCTGTATCTGCAAATCTGTCAGGGTGATACTTCTGTGCGAGCCTCTTGTAGGCAGATTTGATTTCCCCTGGCCCAGCGTCATACGGAACCTGAAGCACGTCATAATAGGGCTTCAGCCTCCCCCCCAGAAGTCCCTTCCTCAGCAACGTAGGATTATTTCCCACAGTGTGGCCTACCAGGAGACCAAGGGCGGCTCCCACCGGTCCGGCTACTATCCAGCCAATACCCGCCCCGAGAACTTTGTGCAACTTCCCCTTATCCTTCTCCGCCGATTCTTCACTCATAGATGCAAAATTATGTAATATTTTACGCATATAGTCAAGTAGAATAACCGCCAGACAAAGAACCTTCTTGCCTCCCTGGGCTTACTATGCTAGGCAACAACCCCAGATTACCGCGGCAGCTGAATTACTTTTGACAAAAAGAAGAGTCCTTTGCATAACCTCATATCAAAGAGCGAGATGAGGTTATGCAAAGCTCTCGAAGGAAAGCCTATGTCACTGTTTAAAGCAGACATGTTGGCCGTTCTCATCGGAAGCCTCCCTCTTGCCGACCACAAGGAAGCCATTCGGCTGGTCTTTGAATATACTCCAGACGTTCCCTTGTGGGTGCAACTCCCAGCCTATCCACAAGAAGGGATGATGGTCCAGTTCCTGCCCGGTATACCAGGCGTTGTCCGAAAAGAGGGTGGCGCTCTCATCGACACATCCGGATCAAGGTTTGAGGACGACATTCTTAAGTTTTATGAAGACTATCTCATGGTGACCGAGGGCGGCTCGCCCTTGGATGGCACTCGCTTTGCCCTAACCCAGGAGACTGCCATGGGCTTTTTTGACCTGCTCGACACGATAGAAAAGGCCCCTCAGCTTCCTATAGCTTTGAAGGGACAGATTACCGGACCCGTGACACAAGCTACCGGATTGACCGATCAAAATAAGCGAGCGCTCTTTTATGATGACCGGCTCCTAGATGTAGCAGTCAAGACTTTGGCCATGAAGGCCCGCTTTCAGGTGGAAAAATTGTCTCACTGGGGCATTCCTGCAATTGTCTTTATAGATGAGCCAGGCCTTGCAGGTTTTGGCACTTCTTCATTTATAAGCATTTCGTCCGAAGACGTTAATCGGGTCCTTTCCGAAGTCATCGAGGCAATACACGAGGCAGGGGGGCTTGCCGGGGTCCATGTATGCGCCAACACCGATTGGTCATTAATACTTGATTCCTCGGCAGACGTACTCAGCTTTGATGCCTATGGCTTCTTTGACCGCCTGGCACTGTACGAGGAACATCTAAAAAGGTTCTTTGACCAAGGCCGTATCCTCGCGTGGGGGATTGTCCCCACCTCAGACAACAAGGACATAGACAGTGAAAATGCATCCAGCCTGGTTGAAAAATGGGAGTCTCACGTTGGCCACCTCGATGATCTGGGCATCGACCATAGCACAATCCTGTCGCAATCCCTTATCACACCGAGTTGCGGCACAGGCTCACTCACGTTAGATCGCGCCGTAAAGGTCCTTGAAATGACCCGGGAGGTCTCCCGAATCCTCCGCTCTATGTAAAACCGCACGGCGATCTTACATGTGGTAATTATTTTCACATTGCGCAATCTCTTGCTGTGAAAATGAGCAATTATTTGCCAATTTTCTGTTTTTCACTGGCAATACACCTGCACTTTTTCTGCATAAATACCGTGTAACTATACGCTATTGCAGGCTAATGCTGTCTCAAAGCCCATTGTGCACGGTTCTTGCTCATCCTGCAATACGTAAACATGTCTAAGCCATTGTCTGAGTCTAATCACAGGAGCATATATGTGGAGAATGCCATGAAGAGACTGTGGTTTATTTTTCTAACCGCTATTGTCATATTTTCAATCGCACGATCCAGGAAATGTAATGCAGCAGATTTCGCTTATATAGCCAATTTCGCTAATGACGCCGTCTCTGTCATCCGCGTCTCTGACATGGAGCTGATTGATACAATTGGCGTTGGAATTGATCCTATTGGTGTCGCAATATCTCCGGACGGTAAGCATGTCTATGTGACAAACCGTGGCAGCGGCACTGTGTCGGTTATTGACACCGCCAATGAAAACTCTGTCACCCCTGTTTATGTGGGAGATGCGCCTATTGGCATAGCACTATCGCCAGATGGACATTTTATTTACGTTGCAAATCGCGACGATGACACCCTATCTGTCATCGATACCGATGATTACTCGGTAGTTATCGACATTGTTGTTGAAAGAGCACCTATTGGGGTAGCAGTATCGCCGGACGGACGTTTTGTTTACGTTGCAAACCGCGACGATGACACCGTATCTGTCATCAATACCAACGATTACTCACTCAGCCCTGTTGTTGTTGGAAATGCTCCCTTTAGCGTAGTAGTCTCTCCCGACGGAGGTCGGGTTTATGTAACCAATCGTGATGATGGGACTGCATCTGTTATTGACACTGATGATTACTCAGTTATCGACGTGGTTGTTGGAAATAGACCTCATGGTGCGGCGGTTTCGCCCGATGGAGTTTATCTTTATATAGCCAATCGTGGCGATAACACGGTATCTGTCATTGACACTTCCGTCATTGGAACTGATGATGACCCTGTTGTCGACGTCGTGACTGTAGGAAATAAGCCCTTTGGCGTAGCGTTGACGCCTGATGGCCATCAGGTATACATAACTAATACTGGGACCGGTAGTGCTAATGGCACAGTATCTGTCATCCACACGTCGGATTTCAGTCTAAAGACTATCGTTATAACTGGCGATAGTGTGCCGACCAGTTTTGGCCAGTTTATTGCCAACATGGCACCTGAGGCCCCTGCGGATCTCATTGCAACGCCAGCATCACATATGCAGATCGATCTTTCTTGGACTGACAATTCTTCTGATGAATCTGGCTTCATCATAGAACGAAAGACGGAATCAGGAGGAGACTTCAGTCAAATTGCTGAAGTCGGAGATGATGAAGTATCTTATAAGGATAGCCAAGTGAGTGATGCAACTACATATTTCTATCGCGTTTGTGCCTTCAATTCGGATGGCCAGTCGAACTGCTCCAATGAGGATAGTGCCACTACCTATCTTGCCGCACCAAGCAGACTGTCCGCTACTGCAGTCTCCAGCAGCCAAATTGATCTCTCCTGGACAGACAATTCTTCTGCGGAATTGGGATTCAAGATAGAGAGAAAAACCGTTTCTGAAACAACAACCGATTCAAGTACAATAGAGTCTGCAGGGACCTACGAACAAACAGGTACTGTAGATGCTAATGTTACTAGCTACAGCGACAGCGATCTTGAGCCGTATACAACTTATAGCTATCGTGTAACGGCCTATAACGACGATGGCAACTCAGATTATTCCAACGAAGCAGACGCTCAAACATCTGACAAGTGTTTCATCGCAACAGCAGCCTACGGCTCGCTCCTGGAGCCTCACGTAGCAACACTAAGGAGTTTCAGGGATGTCTATCTCCTTTCCTTTGCCCCCGGTCGTTTGTTCGTGAAAACCTATTATGCCTACTCACCACCTGCGGCTTGTTTTATTGCCAAACATGAAACCCTGAGGGCCGCGGTCCGCATCGGCCTTCTGCCCTTGGTGGCTTTCAGCTACTCGATACTTCACCTTGGCCTGACACTTACCTTGATCCTCATTGTCTCTTCCATAATGCTTCCGGTATGTCTTTTTTGGTTTCGCCAAAAGAAAAAGACGTAGGTTTTCTTGCCGCAATATGTCTCGTGTTTTTGTGCCCTCGTGGTCGGTCTTCTTGTTTCACAGCAAAATAAACCGACTCTCTCCGGTGGCAATGACTTTACCGTTGTCCACTGCTCGGACTTCACCTCTTGCCACGGCGGCCCGGCTCTTCCGCTCTACCACATAACCGACCGTCCGGACCTCCTGTCCTACATGCAAGGGAACGCGATAAGTAATCTGAAGCGATGTGGTGACTGCCTTGCCAACATAATGCATCACGGCATGAGCCATAATCTCATCAAGGATCGTAGCCACCACGCCGCCATGCACAATATTTCTCCACCCTTGGAATTCCCGCTTCAGAGTGAACCTGCTAACCGCTTTATCTTCAAGGTAGAAAACCTCCATGTGGAGGCCGATGGGGTTCAGGGTACCACAGGCAAAACAATATCTGTCGTCGGAAAGTTCCTGTTTTCGCCCTCTATCCGCCACGTATTACTGGACGGCATAAATGCCTCGTCCAACCCTCTTAATGGTACCCTGCTTGGAAAGTCTGAACACGATATTGCGTATCTTCTTGTCTTCAAAACCGGATTCTGCTTTAAGCCCTGGGACATCAATTCCCTTGGGGGATCTCTTCAGAATGCTCATAATCTTCTCCGTAGCTGTCATCGCGGTTCGGCCTTTGGCAACCCGGCTTGTCTTCCCAGCAGTTCTTCGTCCGCTCTTTCTTATGGCGGTCCCACCGGAAACCTTACACGTCTTTATGGCTGCCTCTAACCGATCCATTCTGGTCAAGATTTTTTCTATGTCTTTCTTTGTAGGAATGTTGTAGTATTGAAGAAAAAACCTGACCATTGCATCCACGCTGTACGCTTTTCGTCTCTTCTTCATACGTTCACCTCCATATATCTAGACAGATCTCATAACATGGCCCTGTTAACGTGCGTTTTGGCAAAAAGTCAAGTCTTAAAATCGCGTTGATATTTTATCTGACCCGCTTTTAGCAAGACGGCGCACTTGAGCTTTCCTGATCAAATCAATTCCTCATGCCGTAGATTTTGCCTTCTCTTCCCCACCCTTTTTCTTCTTGGGTTGACTGAATATCATTTTGCTCATCTCTATCTCATCTTCGTTTACTTGCAGTTGCTCCATCTTCTGAACACCCTCAACAAACCGATGCCCTTCCGCTGCCGAGATCCACTCCAGCATCAGTCTCTCAGGGTTGATTCCCTTACTGCTTAACTGCTCTTTTAGCTTTGTAACTCTATGTTTGGTAAACATGTTGCTGTCAAGGTAATGACAATCTCCAGGGTGACAACCTGAAACGATCACCTTAGGAGCCCCCAGAACAAAGGCGTATTTTATGAGATCCGGCGTCACCCGACACGAGCACATAGTCTTTATTATCCTGACCTGGGGACTATACTGGAGCCTGCTGGTCCCTGCAAAATCAGACCCGGCATACGAGCACCAGTGACAGGCAAATACGATGATCTTCTCTTCCGGGTTCCTGAGTGCTGCTCTCAGCTGGGCCTTCATTTGTTCTTCCGTGTAATTAGATATTGAGATGGCTCCGAATTTACAGGAGCTAGCGCAGTTGCCGCAACCACGGCACATCGCCTGCGTGATGACGGCGACCTTATCTTCTATCCGAACCGCTCCAAACAGACATTGATTGCTGCACTTGCCGCAACCCGTGCACAACTCGGCATCTACTTTTGCTATAATCGGAGAAAGTTCTGCAAAATCTTTTTGAAAATGCTTCGACACCTGCATGGCAGCGTTTCCGGCCTGTTCAATGCACTGCTTGACATCAGAGGGACTTCCCACAGCACCGGCAAAGTAAATCCCACTTGTGGGCGTAGAAGTTGGAGACAATTGATTGTCTTCCTTAATAAACCCTCTCTTGCCCAAGGGTACGCCCAGTGTGTCTCTCATTTCTCCTGCTATCGGGATGATGCCCACTGCAAGAGTTATAAGATCAAACTGTCTTCTTATTGGCCTATCTTCTCCCAGGATAGGATCGGAAAAAGTCAAGACATGGCCCTCCATGACCTCAGGGAAAGCATTCACAAAGATAACGCCCTGTTTCCTCGCCTCAAGAAACATCCGCTCTTGCCTATTACCGGCGGTCCGAATGCCGTTGTGAAACACGCATATGTCGAGCTCAGGAAATGACTCTTTTAAAAGGAGTGCGTTCTTTACGGTGTTGGGACAACACAGTTTTGAGCAATATGAAAGCTGTCCTTCCTTCAATGACCTTGAACCTGCACACTGAATGAAGGCGACACTTTCTGGCGGCTCACCTGTGGAAGGCCTGATAACCTTTCCGTTCGTGGGTCCTTCGGCTGACATCATCCTTTCGAGCTCCATGGAGGTGATGACATCAGGGAAACGTTCATCGCCGTATCCATACAATCCGGTAGGGTCATAAGGCTTTACGCCGGTGGCTGCGATAACGGTACCAACATGGATGGTTTCCTCTTCAACCGTCTGTGATAGATCAATGGCATGTTTCTTACAGTCTTCCAGGCACTTTTGGCATGTCTCCTCGGAGAAATAAATGCACGCTTTGTCGTCGATAACGTATTGCCTCGGAACAGACTGCAAGAAAGGCGTGTATATTGCCTTCCTCAAGGCACGACCTGCGTTGAACTCGTCTTCGGCAAAGACATTGCACCGCGGCAGGCAATCACCGCAAAAAGTACAGTCTTCAGTCACATATCTTGGATGTTTTCTTAGCCTGACTTCAAAATTACCAATATAGCCATTAGCATCGATTACCTCACACATGGTGAGCAGCTCAATGTTGGGATGCCGACCGGCATCCACCATCTTCGGCCCCAGAATTCAAGGACTACAGTTTTGATCCGGAAAGATTTTATTGAGCTGAGCCATTTTGCCGCCAATAGAGGGACTTTTCTCCACCAAAATCACCTTGTGACCAAGATCGGCAAGCTGAAGGCTCGCTTCAATGCCACTGATACCACCCCCTATGATCAGGGCCTTTTTGGTCATAGGGACCTTAAGAGGCGTTAACGGCTCGTTAAGTTTGACCTTTTCGATACCCATGAGCACGAGGTCAATCGATTTTTCTGTGGCCTCATCTGGCTCATGGATATGACACCACGAACACTGTTCCCGGATATTGACCATCTCCATCATATACGGATTAATGTCAGCTGCCGTGCAAAGTCTTCGAAAGGTTTCCTCATGTATCCTGGGAGAACATGCAGCGACAACAATTCTATTCAATCCATATTCTTCGATATCACTAACAATTTGTGCCTGTCCTCCAGTACACATGTAAGGATGCTCTCTAACCAGGCTAACCTCTGTGCTGGCTATTGCTTCACTAACCTTGTAGCAATCCACAGTACCGGCGACATTGGTCCCACAATGACAGATAAAGACTCCTATGCGATCACCCGACATCTATTGTCCATTCTCCTCTCTTAATGCTATCTCTTCGGCAGTCACTTTGCGTTCGCCGGTTTGCTCTACAAAGATCGCGTTTTCACTACAGTACAGCTGACACCTGCCGCACACAGTACACTTGCCTTCCTCAATGACGATGGGTGGGAAAAAACCCTTCTCATTGGGCAGAGTGCCACGCTCCAATACCTTTTCAGGACAAAACCGGATGCAGTCATCACAGTCGTCGCCGCCCTTGCAAAAACCGGGTATGATGGTGACTTTGCCAACGGGTATGGTACATCGCTCAATATTCCAATAACGTGCTGGTGGAAGTTCTTGTTTCATAGTTCGCCTGCCGCATTCTTATTCGTTATTTGCAAAACTCGTAACCCTTATCAAAGGCTGCCAGATTCATCTCCTCAGTCCCCGGGGGGGCGGACTTTAGGATTGCTGCCTTCACGCAGTCCTTGTCGATGATAGACGTTACTTTGCATACAAAGCCCATCATTACATTGTTAGCCACTACAACCCGGAAGTTCTCTCGAGCAATTTGGGTTGCCGGCACCTTGAAGATTCTAACGGTGCTGGGCACGTTGTCCAGCACGTTAGGATTTACCATGGACTCGTCTACAACAATGGTGCCCTTTTTGTTAATGATCACCTTACCGCCCCGCTCCCTGGTTACAATATCGGACATCATCAACAATAGATCGGGAAGCTCTACAAAAGGATAATCAATTGGGTTAGAGGACAGGAGCACATCTGTCAGACAGCTTCCCCCCTTCATCTCCGGCCCGTATCGCTTTGTCACGGTGCTGTTCAACTTCGGATCCATGTTCATGGCTGCATGAATCAAGGTCTTGCCTCCTTGGACGATTCCCTGCCCACCGGTTCCCTCCATGCGAATTTGCAGATACTTAATGCCACTGGCCCTCGATTTAAACTTCACCCGGGGCTTCTTCGCAACACCCTTCTTGGCCGACTTTACCAGGCTCAATTGAGGTCTTTTTGGCACACGTAAGTCCCTGAAGATCCCAAGGCTGATTTCCTTTGTGTAGTCAGTTCGATTAATGTCTCTTTCACTTAGGGTCTCTTTGATCTTGGCCTTTTCCAAGAACAAACTCTCAAGCGATTTAATCTTGTTGCGCCTCTCAAAGAGCATGCACGGAAGCAGTATCTCGACAAAACTCGGGCCCTCGTTTTTCATCGCAGAAATCATGCAGTCCATTAGATGATAAGGATGAGAAGATGTGGACCGGGCAACAAAAGTGTACCCTGCTGCCAGGGCAACAGCAACAGGGTTAACCGGTAGGTATGGGCTCCCCCCTGATGTGGTGATAGTCCTTGCCCCAATGGGTGTGGTAGGTCCATGCTGAAAACCTGTCATGCTGTATCCGTAGTTGTTCATACAAAAAACGTTAATATTGAGGCCATGCCGGCCTAGAGCAAGAAAATGGTTCCCACCAATGCCCAGGATATCTCCATCGCCTCCCATAACAGTGACTTTGAGCTCCGGGTTGGCCAACTTCACACCAACAGCCGTAGGTATGGCCCTGCCGTGGGTGGCGTGAACACTGTCAAGGTTGAGGTAGCCCGCAATGCGCGAAGAACAACCTATTCCCGAGACGACCGGACACTTGTCAGGGTCGTACTTCAGATCTTGAATCGTCTCGATAAAGGCGTTCTTGATCCTTCCGATCCGGCAACCCGAACACCAAATATTGGGCATCATCTCTTTTCTTAGCAAATCAGCATAAGGATGCTGGCTAATTTCGTTCATGTTTTACTCCCTTGATTGCATCCAAGATCTCCCTGGGGGTGTGAATTCTTCCTCCCATCAGGTTCAAGCCTTGAACTGTTCCTTTGTTCACGTAGCGTTCAACCTCTACCCTTATCTGTCCCGCATTGATTTCTGCCACCACAAACACCCTTTTTCTTCTGTCAAGCTTTCGGAGGAAAACCTTTGGGAAAGGCCAGGCCGTAATAAGCCGGATCATGGCTACTTTGATTTTCTTCCTGCGGGCCTGTTTTACAGCCGCCTTGACCGATCGTGACTCAGATCCGTAACAGATCACGATTACATCAGCATCCTTTGTATCCCCAAAGGTTTCATACTTGACAATCTTTTCTGCCTCCTTCTTTACCTTATCGAGCAAGTGTCGAACCACTCGTTCCTGGGTATCCGGGTTGATCTTGGGAAGATGTTTTTCAAGATCATGGGTAAGGCCCGTTCGATGAAAGCGATGCCCTTGGCCTATTATTTTAAGATTTGGATCCGGCGGTATGGGGGAAAGATCCGGGATGCTGATCGGTTCATCCATGTGCCCTATAATCTCATCCAACATCAAGGCTACCGGCGTCAAATACTTTTGCGAAAGGCTGCAGGCCTCATAAGTGAGGATCAAAGTTTCCTCAACAGAGTTGGGAACAAGCACAATCACAGGTCTATCCCCATGCGTTCCCCATCTTGCCTGCATCATGTCCCCTTGCCCCATCCAGGTTGGCATTCCGGTAGAAGGTCCGCCCCGCTGGACATTGATACAAATGACGGGTGATTCAATCATAGCTGCAAAGCCGATACCCTCGGACATCAAGCTAAAACCAGGGCCCGATGTGGCTGTAACGGCAATTGCACCAGCAAGGCCTGCACCTGCAACGGCCTGTATCGAGCCGATCTCATCTTCCATCTGAATAAAGGCCCCGCCCCGTTTCGGGACGATTACAGAGGCGCGGGTGGCAATCTCGGAGGCAGGGGTGATGGGATAACCTGCATATACAATGCGTCTCATGTTGCCGGCAGCACAACAGAGCCCTTCAACCACAGCATCATTCCCGGTGAGCAGGACTCTCTTCATATCATTTGTCATAATAAGACTCCAAAAAGCGAGATTTTCGTGCGATTGATCCAAAACTCTTTTTTTATCAGAAAAAACGGCCATATGTCAATGCTTTCTCGCGATTGACTACTCCCTCAACTTGCCCTTGGATCTATCGTTAATCTTGAGACCAACGATAAAAAGCTCCCCGCAAACATGTTATCCGTTCACACAGGCATTCTTACTCATGGGGTTGAAATCATGTAGACATATCTTGGCCTGCCCTCGGCGCGGAGCAGCCGGTTGGGATCCTTCTATGGTCAGTATTAATTCCGCATGCAATTTAGAACCCTAATGGAGCGAAAGTCGAGGATGCCCCAGATGCAAGGCGTTAAGGGTGAAGCTGTAGTATGCTACCGCGAACCCTTCACAACACAGCAGATGGGGTATTATCGGCTTTCCTGTAGGGTAAACAAAATGAAGATCTAAAAGAAGAAACATCGTTCACTGATAGAAGAGATACCAAACCCCACATAAAGCTGACAATGTATTGTAATCTTAACTTGATCCAATGTTCCTTCATTTTGTTTACGCTCAATTAGGGTAGAAGGGATTTGACACAACGTATATCAATGACGTAGAAGATTGCCTATGTCAAGACACGTAAAAAAAGCAGTCATCCCGGCTGCTGGCTTGGGTACCCGTCTGAGGCCCCTGACCAATTACATGCCCAAGGAACTCCTTCCGGTGGGAAGCAAGCCTATGATCCAGTACAGCCTCGAAATGTATATGGCCTCGGGCATATCTGAGTTCTGCATCATAACCAGTCCTGACAAACCTCTACTTAAGGATTTTGTTACTGGCAACTGGACCCCGCCAACCCTGCCATTCCGTTGGGATGCCCGATTGTATCGGAAGTTGGAAATGTGCCGGACTGTATTTCTCACTCAAGAAAAGCCGATAGGGGTTGCCGATGCTGTGGCCCGTGCTCGAGATTTTGTCGGCAGCGATCCTTTTGCTTGCGTCATGCCAGACTGTCTTCTTTTTTCAAATAAACCCCTGGTAAGACAACTGGCAGAGGTATTTCAAACGCACGGAAAGAGCATGATCGGTACGATTTTTATACGGGGCAACGATGTCCGGCTTTTCGGCAATGTCGGCGTGCTTAGTGCCGATACACTCGGTAATGGCTGTTTTGCCATCACATCTCTTTCTGATAAGAAGGGGCGACCATTGTCCGTGAACCGGGGGGGGCTAATTCACAAGGGCTTTGGAGGAGGAATCTACCTGCCAGAGTACTTCGACTTAGCGGAAACCATGCGTTCCAGCGCCAAAGGTGAGGTAGATGATGTACCTATCCATCAAACGCTTATCGATAAAAGCAAACTGGTGGGCGTTCTCCTTAAAGGGGCGGCTTTTGATGTCGGCCACCCTTTAGGGTTTCGAGCTGCAGCCCATTATGCAGGCCGTCGGGCAAGACCGTAAGGCACATTTGGCAAACATATGACTTCCCCTCACATACTTCTTAAGGCGTGGGGAATACGTCCCAGAAAATCCATGGGGCAACATTTCCTGGCCGATCCGAACGTGGCAAGCATGATTGTCGGCCGGGGTGCCTTCGGCCCAAACGACACAGTCCTTGAGGTGGGTGCTGGTCTCGGGGCCCTGACCATTTTTTTATCTCGCCGGGTCAATCGCGTGCTCGCAGTGGAGCCAGACAAGAAGCTTGCCACATTGCTCAAAAACGAGATCCTTTCCCAAGGCATATCCAACGTGACTATTATTCAAAAGGACATCCTGCGTTGTGACATTTACGGCATAGCTAAAACATCAGATAGGCCCCTGAAGGTAGTCGGCAACCTCCCCTATCATATCTCTACTCAGGTTCTGATACATTTGATCAATTTTCGCAAGTTCATTGATCGCGGCATTCTCATGTTTCAAAAGGAGGTCGCGGAACGCCTTTTAGCGGAGCCTGGGACTAAGGTTTACGGGAAACTGTCTGTCTTGACTCAATATTGTGCCGATATCTTTCCGGTGGCCGAGGTGGCTGCTTCCTCATTTTATCCAAAGCCAAAAGTCGACTCAAAGGTTATCGGAATCAATTTCTTGGATCGAGTCCCTTTTCCCGCAGCAGACGAACACCTTCTTTTCCACATTATTAGGGCAGCCTTTGGGAAAAGACGTAAGATGCTTAAGAATGCGCTAATGCGCAGTGATCTTGGGTTTGAAGAACCCCGGCTGTTGGCAGCACTTAAACTCGCGAGCATCGACCCACGAAGACGCGCAGAAACCTTGGCTGTGAAAGAATTTGTTACTTTGGCCAACCTGTTGAACCAATGAGAAGGCAGAATTTCACATCAAGACTATTGACATCCTTGAGCTGAGACATTAATTAAAAAAGGTTTCGCTTTTGGAGGACCATATCAAAGTTATCCAGCAAATAGATCACATGCAGCAGGAGGCAAGTCACCTGTTGCGTGAAGGAAAGAGCATCGCTTTTGTCCCCACCATGGGATACCTACACGAGGGACATCTCACCTTAATTCGAGAGGGACGAAAACATGCAGATGCCCTCATTGTTAGCATTTTTGTCAATCCAACACAGTTTGGTCCGACAGAGGACTTTCAAGCCTACCCCAGGGACTTAGATCGAGATATTAGTCTGGCTGAATCCATAGGAGTCGACGTGGTCTTCACCCCAGAGGCAGATGCCATGTATGACAAAGGGCACCAGACATACGTCGACTTGGAATCGCTCCCCCGACACCTGTGCGGTCCCTCCCGACCGGGCCATTTTCGCGGTGTAGCCACGGTAGTAACTAAACTGTTTAACATCGTAAAACCCCAGGTGGCCATTTTCGGCGAAAAGGATTATCAGCAATTAACGATCATACGACGCATGGCACGAGATTTGCTCTTTGATATTCGCATTATCGGGGTTCCTACTGTGCGGGAACCCGATGGCTTGGCCATGAGCTCCCGGAATATCTATTTGTCCAAAGAAGAAAGGTTGGCCGCCCTGTCACTATACCAGTGCCTTCAACATGCCAAAGAAAGGGCGGCCCAAGGAGCTGGAAGTGCCGCACAACTTATTGAGGAAGCATCAGGGATTATTCGCTCCTATCCGTCTACCAGAATCGATTACGTAGCAGTGTGTGACCCGGAAACCCTTGAGAACGTAGAACGTGTTGAAGGTCCAAGCCTGATGGCGTTGGCGGTATGGGTAGGAAATACCCGCCTGATAGACAATGCCATTTTAACGGCGTAAGTGAAGCCTGCGCTGCTGCCCTCCACAATTGGAATTGTGGAATGACATATATATGTGAGACCTTATGATTCGAACTTTCTTAAAATCAAAGATTCACCGGGCCGTTGTTACCAGCGTGGAAGTTGACTATGAGGGGAGCCTGGGCATAGACGCCGATCTCATGATGGCAGCAAATATTTTTCCTTATGAGCTGGTTCAAGTTTACAATATTACTAACGGCGAGCGATTCGAGACTTACGCCATACAGGAACCGCCAGGATCTGGGACTATTGCTCTAAAGGGGGCAGCAGCCAGAAAAGGTGCCCGCGGCGACTTGATCATCATTACCTGCTACACTGCCATTGATGACCAAAGCCTGGATGGCTTTGAGCCAAGGATTATTCTGGTTGATCAAGACAATAGAGTGAAGGGGGACTTATGAGCAAGAAGAACTATCTGTTTACTTCCGAGTCGGTGACTGAAGGGCACCCGGACAAGGTGGCCGACAGAATATCAGACACCATCCTGGACAGTATTCTGGAGCAAGATTCCAGGGCACGCGTGGCGTGCGAAACCCTTGTGACCACCGGGCTTGCTTTTATCGCAGGAGAGATTACGACAACCTGTTACGTCGACATGCCTCAAATCGTCCGGGAGGTGATTAGAGATATCGGATATAATTCTTCCACAATGGGTTTTGACTGGGAGACATGCGCAGTGATCACAAGCATTGGTCAGCAATCTCCGGACATTTCTCAGGGAGTGAATGGAAAAGGCCTTTTCAAGGAGCAAGGGGCGGGCGATCAGGGTCTTATGTTTGGGTACGCGTGTGATGAAACCCCTGAACTCATGCCTATGCCCATATCCTACGCTCATAAGCTGGCTATGCGCCTCGCAGAGGTACGGAAAAACGGGTCTCTCGATTTTCTTCGCCCTGACGGGAAGTCCCAGATTACAATTGAATATGTCAATGACAAGCCTAAGCGGGTTGAGGCCATTGTTATTGCAGCCCAGCACAGTCCAGACATCTCGTACTCAGAGCTAAAAGAGGCCATTATTGAGGAGATCATTAGAAAAGTTGTACCCAAAGACATGATAGACGGCGACACGAAATATTTTATCAATACAACAGGCCGGTTCGTGGTTGGGGGGCCTATGGGAGATGCGGGGCTGACTGGTCGAAAGATCATTGTGGATACGTACGGTGGCCAAGGGAGTCACGGGGGAGGGTGCTTCTCCGGTAAAGACCCCTCCAAAGTGGATCGCAGCGCTTCGTACATGGCGAGACACGTTGCCAAGAATATTGTAGCGGCAGGCCTGGCCAACAAATGTGAGGTTCAACTAGCCTACTCTATCGGCGTGGCCCGCCCCGTCTCCGTGCTGGTTGACACATTCGGAACTGCAACCATTCCTGGAAAACGAATCTGCAAGATCGTCAACGAGGTATTTGATCTTAGGCCAGCAGCGATCATAGACTATCTGGACCTTTTGCGGCCCATCTACGGTAAAACTGCATGTTACGGGCATTTTGGCCGCAATGATCCTGACTTTACATGGGAAAAGACCAACATGGTGGATGTGCTTGTCGAAAAGACTGGTGCTAGTAAGCCATAATCCTCCGCCAGGCAAGGGAAACTGAGAGACCTTTATAGTCAAAGAGCGAAGCGTGGTTCTGCAAAGGTCTCACGGCTGGCCCTTGTCCATGTCGCAACCGTCACTTGGAGAGAAAGGGTGTTGAGATGGAATATGATGTAAAAGATCTGAAAATGGCAAAAGAGGGAAAACTGCGCATCGAATGGGCCAAGCAGAGCATGCCTGTATTGGAACGGATCAAGGAGCGCTTCTCAAAGGAAAAACCCTTAAAGGGGGTGCGCCTTGGGGCATGCCTTCATGTTACCACAGAAACGGCTGCCCTCATGGAGACCCTCAAGGCAGGCGGCGCAAAGCTTAGACTATGTGCTTCTAATCCACTCAGCACGCAGGATGATGTAGCTGCCTCTCTTGTTACGCATGACAAGATACCAGTCTTTGCCATAACAGGAGAAAATAATAAGACCTACTACAAGCACATTCATTCGGTTATTGATCTCAAGCCAATGTACACCATGGATGACGGGGCTGATCTTGTCTCGACACTTCACTCGCAACGCAAGGAACTTCTGGAATTTGTCAGAGGCGGCACAGAGGAGACCACTACAGGAATTATACGTCTTAGAAGTATGGCCTCTGCAGGGGTCCTTAAATACCCGATCATTGCAGTTAATGACGCCAACACAAAGCATTTCTTCGACAACAGATACGGCACTGGCCAAAGCACGATAGACGGTATCATCAGGGCCACCAATCGTCTCCTTGCAGGAAGCTCGTTTGTCGTATGTGGCTATGGCTGGTGCGGCCGTGGAGTAGCCATGCGCGCCAGGGGCATGGGGGCGAATGTTATTGTCACGGAAGTTGATCCATTGAAGGCACTTGAGGCCGTCATGGACGGATTTTCAGTGATGGCCCTAAAGGACGCGGCCAAGATCGGCGACGTGTTCTGCTCAGCCACAGGAGACATCAATGTTATTACCAAGCCGCATTTCAGGCTTATGAAAGACGGTGCCATTGTTTGCAACTCAGGGCACTTCAATGTGGAAATAGACCTGCCTAGTCTTGACAGCATGACCAAGAGGAAACGCCAACTCCGCCCCTCGGTGGTCGAGCACCTTTTGAAGAACGGTAAAAGAATTAATGTGCTCGGACAAGGACGCCTGGTCAATCTTGCTGCTGCAGAAGGACATCCTCCCAGCGTGATGGACATGAGTTTTGCCAATCAGGCCCTTGCCATCGAGTACATGGTCAAGAGAAAGAAACCACTTCCCGTTCAGGTGTATCCGGTTCCCGAGCAAATCGATAAGAAGATTGCCAAGGAAAAACTGGCAGCCATGAACATTGCCATTGATAC
This sequence comes from uncultured Desulfobacterales bacterium, assembly GCA_964502365.1. Lineage (GTDB taxonomy): Bacteria > Desulfobacterota > Desulfobacteria > Desulfobacterales. The sequence goes on from CAZCWQ010000016.1 coordinate 24,377, forward strand.
CCTCTCCAGGGAGCAGAAGAAATATCTTGCTTCGTGGGATATGGGAACTTAACGTAAGGCACGAGGCATAAGGCTCAAGGCACAAGGTAGTTCATTGCTTTGCCCTGTGCCATTAGCCTTGAGGCAACGTTTTTGGGGTCCGGCATGTGAAAACACCTCGAAAACGCAGTGGGGTATAAATAGCAGAAGCTAGGTGTGTTTTTTCCGTGTCCGGTACGCATTAAGGATGCTTGTGGCCGCCTCTTCAATGGCCCTGTTAGAAATGTCCATGACTCGCCAACCTGGGTTTTGTTCATAAAAGGCCTCACACCACTCAATCTCGTCGGCTATCTTAACAGGATCCGCATACTTGGCGTCAGAAGAAAGCCCCAGTTGCTCAAGCCTTGCCTCCCTGACCTTGACAAGATGCTCTACTTTGATGATTAAACCAAAGATCTTCTCACTATCCACCTGAAACAGCTCTTGTGGTGGCAGCATGTCAGGATGAAGGGGGACATTGGCAACTTTCCATCCCTGATGAGCAAGATATGTAGACAAGGGCGTCTTGCCGGTGCGTGAGAGCCCTACAAGGACCAGCTCTGCAAGCCTCAGGCCTTCAGGCATCCTCCCGTCATCATGCTTGACCGCAAAGTTGATCGCCTCAACCCGTCGATAGTACTCCTCGTCCAAAATGTGCTGTCGCCCTGGGATCTGTTTTGGCTTTTCTTCCAAGAAGATAGAGAGCTGCACAATAAAGTCGCCGATAACATCTATGGCCTTTATCCCGCTGCGAACGGTCTCCTCTGCCAAGAAATCCTCGAGAGTTGTTTCCACCACGCTGAAGGCCACTAAGGCCTTATCCTCTACAGCCTCGTTTACAATGCCACGGATCTGGTCTTTGCTGGTCACCTGGAAAAAGGTTTTTATTTCAACCTTCTCACGATTGAACTGGGCAAGGGAGGCTCTGGCAATCTTGCTGATGGTCTCCCCGGTGCCTTCAGCAACCAGGTAGATGGTCTTAGTTTTAGAACCAGGTCTTCCGGCTGTCCTCCTTTTAGCTTTCATAGGTGACTCCATAGATAAAAAGCAGTATTCCCGCTACCGGTCAGTTTCCCGCCCGGGCATTCAGAAGCAAGGGGCTTGACAATCAGATCCGTTGAAATCGTCTTTGAAAGCCGCACCATGTAAGGAATAAGCTCCATAGGGGGTCTCACGGCATAAATGAGGTGGACCCCACTGTATAGAGAAAGGTCGGGTTCTGTCACATCGTCCACTACGACCCTGAGGTTCGCGTATTGAAACCGCTCAGTGTCAGTAGCAAAAACCTGTACGCCTTTGCCCGACAGAGCCAGGGCCACATCAGGAAAATGACCGATGCCGATCTCCACGGCACGACTGTATTTGCCGACCACATATCTTACTATCCCTTTGCAGCTCTTGCGCACAACTCAGCCTCCGGCGAAAGTGTTAGGAAGGGTGTTATTCTTCCACAAATTTCCAAAAATACATCTTTTCCATAGGTAATTTTGCTATCTTTGGCTTGGATACAATCCCTAGGGCCTTCTCCATTTGAATCTTTTGCTCTATCATGGCCACACTGCGCCTGGACGACACCACAGTGTCAGGGTTGACCGAGATGGAGGTGCACCCACATCGAACCATAAACTCCAGATAGTCAGGATACACACTTGGCGCCTGCCCGCAGATGGAAGTGGTCACACCATATTTCCTGCACACTGCCATGGTATATGCTATTGCTCGCAAGACCCCCAGATTCCTCTCGTCATAAAGCTCCTGTACCGATGTGTCATTTCGGTCCACACCAAGCACAAGCATGGTCAGATCATTGGTGCCAAAGCTTACGCCGTCTATCCCCTCCTTGCAAAATTCTTCGATCATAAAGCATGCACTCGGGACCTCCACCATGATCCAGAGTCGAAAATCACGGTCAGTCCTGTGGTCCAGCCCTTCCTCGGCCATGATCTTGACTGTCTTCCTAAACACGCTTAGTGTCCTGACAAATGGAATCATCACGTAAATATTGGTAAAGCCCATTGTGTCTCTGGCATGTCTGATAGCTCTGAGCTCAAGCCTGAAAATGTCATCCTCTTTCATGTATCTGTATTGCCCTCGATAGCCGATCATAGGGTTTGGTCCCACGTGGTCCCGTTCATACTTTTCCCCACCCGGCAATTCCAGAAATTCATCGGGCTTAAAGTCAAGACACCTGTAAACCACCGGACGTGGGAAAAAGGCTTCTGCAACCTGGCCGAGACCTCGGGAAAAGGTATCCACCATCACATCATCCCCGCCTTTTTCTAAAAGAAGCCTCGGATGCTTTCCGATACTCAGCATCAGATGCTCAGCCCTAAGGAGGCCGACGCCATCAGCATTCGTTTCCTGGGCGATCTTCTTGGCGATCTCTGGAATAGAGAGATTTACATAAACCTTGGTTGCCGTTATAATCTGAGCCGAAAAATCCGCATGGACTACACCAGTCTTGGCCACTCCCTTATCAACTGCAGCGCCCTTGAAGACAAGACCTCTTTGGCCCTCAACCGTAACCACCTGTCCGTCTTTCAGTTCCTTTGTCGCGTTCTTGCAGCCCACCACAGCCGGAACGCCTAGCTCCCGGCTAACTATGGCAGCATGACATGTCTTGCCCCCGAGGTCTGTGACTACTGCGGAGGCAATTTTCATGGCGGGTACCCAATCCGGCGTGGTCATCTCAGTAACAAGGACATCGCCCTTACCAAAACTTGAAATGTCGTTAATATCCAGTATGACTCTCACCTTGCCTGATCCCCTGCCCGGGCTGACACCCATTCCTCTTACAAGAATATCTTCTTCCACAAAATCGCCCCCTTCCTCCCTTTGGACCGGTGCCTCGGCGCCATGCACAGTCTCCGGCCTTGCCTGAAGAATGAACATCCGTCCATCGGTATCCACGGCCCATTCAATGTCCTGTGGAACTCCGTAGTGATTCTCTATCTGCACGCCGTACCTTGCCAGACGCACGATAGCTTCATCACTCAATGCCGGCATGTCCTTCTTACTCTTGGGAACAGAGACCCATTTGGTACTCCCTTTCTTATCGGACACGATCTCTCTTTCTTTCTTGAACACCTGCTTGTCGAGAATGCTCAAGCTGGCCTTTTCCACGACATACTCATCAGGAGTGACCTGGCCGCTTACAATTGCTTCACCGAGGCCCCATGAGGCATTGATAACGATTTTGTCTGTGTCGCCACTAACCGGCTCCAGCGTGAACATGACACCAGAGGTCTCAGAGAAAACCATCTCCTGGACCCCCACGCTAATGAGTACGTCGCCGTGTGAAAATCCCTTTTCTTTCCTGTACACAATAGCCCGCGGTGTAAAAAGAGAGCTCCAGCACTGTTGCACACTTTTCAAAAGAGTTTTCTGATTCACATTTAGAAATGTGTCTTGCTGACCTGCGAAACTGGCGCCTGGCAAGTCCTCAGCTGTTGCCGAAGACCGCACTGCTACCGCCACGCTCTTCTTTCCGGCCTGTTTACATAAGCCTTTGTATGCCGCCAGAACGGCCTTTTCAATCTCCTTTGGCATTGACCGGCTCTCCACGTATTTCCTGATCTTCCGTGCAACATCCTGCAAAGATTTCATGTCAGCTGTGTCCACACCTGCAAGGAGGGTAACGATCTCTTCTTCTGCTCCAGTCTTTTCCAAGAAAACGCGGTATGCATTTGCCGACACCGCAAAGCCGTTTGGTACAGGAACACCAATCTGACCAAGCAGTTCCCCCAGATTAGCGCATTTGCCACCTGCAAGCGGAATGTCTTCCCGTCTTAGATCCTCGAACCACAGCACAAGATCGCTTTTTCTCATGGAATCACCTTTCCCTTTCTCTATTCACCCTACACAATTTTGTTTGCAATCTCCTCAATGGAGCTGTTGGTTACGTTCACTATCTGCAAGCCCTCTATCTCCCCGAATATCTTGTGGCTGTAAGCTAGTTCTTTTCTAATAGACCCAATGTCCACGTAATCCGTGGCCCCAGCATACTGAAGCCTCTTTTGTCTTATAAAGGCCAGTCTTTCCGGAGTAATAGTAAGTCCCACCTTTCGTCTCTTTAGAGTAAAGATCTTCTTTGGTGGCTCCATACCGAGAACAATCGGCACATTAGCCACCTTTAGACCATTGTTGCAGGACATATAAAGGCTCGTTGGCGTCTTTGAAGTCCTGGAAACCCCGAGCAAGATAAGGTCCGCCTTGCCTAGGGTCTCTATCCCGTGACCGTCATCATGTTTCAACGTGAAGTCAATAGCTTCGGCAAGGCGGATCGATTCTTCTCCTAAGCCCTTCAACAATCCGGGACGGAAAATAGGTATCATGTTCCATAGTCTTGACATCCGTTTTAAGAGGGGACCGAGAAGATCTATGGTGTAAAGACCCCTTTTTCTCACTTCTGTACGAATCAATGTCCCCAGTTCTTGAGAAACCAGCGAGTATATGACTATCGCCTCAACCTCTTCAGCTTTTGCCAAGATGTTTCCCACTTGGTCCTTTGTCTTGATGTAAGGAAATCTCTTAAAGACAGGCAGGATCTGTTTGAATTGTACCAGAACCGCACTGATCACCCTCTCCGCCGTGACACCTGTGCCGTCAGAGACGATGAATACGTGCACTTTTCTCTTGGGTGGACTCATGGGATTGCAAACCTAGCCAGTCAGAAAAGGGCTTGATCGAGGCCTTTGCAAAGCTCGTTTACTACGTGATCATTGTTACCATAACGGCTGATGGTTGACAACATCTTTGGTCCCTGCCTGCTGTAACCGCTTTCTTTACCGCATCGCCACACTACGTCTTCATAAATGCTTGCTTTAGCCTAAGCATTATTATATATGGTGGCACGGACCTCGCAAGATAGCATCCATGTTCACATTGAATTGCCCGGTTTTTGCTGTACAAAATTTTCGTAGAAAGGAGTCTAGGCGATGAAGAGCAGTCCCAAGTACGTATATTTCTTCGGGGGTGGAAAGGCGGACGGCAATGCGACTATGAAGAATCTTCTCGGCGGCAAGGGTGCCAACATAGCGGAAATGGTTAAGCTCGGCATGCCCGTGCCGCCCGGCTTCACGATTACTACAGATGCATGTAACGAGTTTTACAGGCGGAAGCGGAAATATCCTCCTGGCCTAGCAATGGAAGTCAAGGGACACTTGGCCAGGGTCGAGAGATTGATGAAACAAAAATTCGGGGATCCGCAAGACCCACTGCTCTTCAGCGTCCGGTCTGGTGCCCGCGCTTCCATGCCAGGCATGATGGAAACGGTCCTCAACATTGGGCTAACCTCCAAGACCATACCCGCTCTGATTGAGAAAACCGGCAACCCGCGTTTTGTCTACGATGCATACCGTCGTCTGATTGCCATGTACTCGGACGTAGTCATGGAAAAGGCCGCAGGCATAGAACCGGAAGAAGGCCATGGGATCAGGGCTCGACTGGAAGCCCTGATAGATAGAGTCAAGCACAAAAAAGGATATGAAACAGACTTGGATCTCAGTGCCGAAGATTGGAAATCACTTTGTGCCCAGTTTAAGAAGACCGTCAGGAAGGTGCTTGGCAAACCTTTTCCAGATGATCCCATGCAACAGCTTTGGGGAGCTATTGATGCTGTCTTTATCTCCTGGTTTGGCAAGCGTGCTGTAGCCTACCGCCGCATTGAAAGGCTTCCAGATGATTGGGGAACGGCAGTCAACGTTCAAACCATGGTGTTTGGAAATATGGGAGATGATTGTGCCACTGGGGTGGCCTTCACCCGCAACCCGGCCACAGGGGACAACGATTTCTATGGAGAGTGGCTGATCAATGCCCAGGGAGAAGACGTGGTGGCCGGCATACGCACCCCTTTTGCAATCAATAGTGTTTCCAAGATGGACACAAACCGACACCTGCCCACGCTTCAAAAAACCATGCCAGGACTTTATAAGCAACTCAACGCAATCAGAGTAAAGCTCGACACACATTACACGGACATGCAAGATATAGAGTTCACCATACAGCACGGGGTCCTGTATATGTTGCAGACCCGTGTGGGGAAACGAAACGGGCCGGCCGCCATCAAGATGGCAGTTGACATGGTGAAAGAAGGTCTTATCTCAAAGGAGACCGCTGTTGCACGCGTAAAGCCAGAACAACTCGAAGAGCTTCTCCACCCCATGATAGACATCAAGTCGGAGAAGACAGCAGTCAAGCTCGGTGCCGGGCTTCCAGCCGGACCAGGCGGGGGCGTAGGCCAAATTGTCCTTACGGCAGACAAGGCAGAAGAACTCGGCTCCAAGGGCGAAAAGGTGATCTTGGTCCGGGAAGAAACCTCGCCTGAGGATGTCCACGGTATGAAGCCTGCCCAAGCCATCTTGACCTCCAAGGGCGGCATGACCAGTCATGCAGCTCTGGTCGCACGGGGTTGGGGCAAGTGTTGCATTGTCGGCTGTAGTGATATCGCACATATTGATCTTAAGAAGAAGACTGTTCAGTTCGGCAGCAAGGTCTTAAAAGAAGGCGACTGGATCAGTATGAACGGGACCAAGGGGGTCATTTATAAAGGCCAGCTGCCACTGGTAGCCACGGGTCCGGAGAAGAACCCGAGCTACAAGAAGCTTATGGCATGGGCAGATCAAATACGACGTCTAAGGGTTCGCACCAATGCCGATACGCCAGAGGACTCTAGGACGGCTGTCGCATTAGGTGCGGAGGGGATCGGTTTGACCAGAACCGAACACATGTTCTTTGGCGATCGCATCTGGGCCATGCGTGAAATGATCATGGCCGAGGACACTGAGGGCCGCGAAAAGGCCCTGGCTAAGCTGCTGCCTATGCAGCGAAAAGACTTCTACGGTATCTTTAAAGCCATGAGGGGTCGTCCTGTAACCATCAGGTTGCTCGATCCGCCGCTGCACGAGTTCGTCCCCCACGAAAAGGCCACACAAAAGGAGATGGCCAACCGCCTCGGTGTTTCTGTCAAGGCCGTGGCTGCCAAGGTCGATTTTCTGTCAGAGTTCAACCCAATGCTCGGCCACAGGGGCTGCCGACTCGGAATTACCCATCCAGAGATTACGGCCATGCAAGCACGAGCCATCTTTCAGGCTGTGGTCAAATGTCGAAAAGAAAAGATCAAGGTCTCTCCTGAGGTCATGGTCCCCCTGGTAGGTACCCCTGAAGAATTCAATGACCAGAAGGCGATTATCGACAGCGTGGCCAACGACGTCATGAAAAAGAGTGGTGTCAAGTTCAAGTACATGGTCGGCACAATGATCGAGGTGCCACGAGCTGCTCTGGTGGCAGATAAGATTGCCAAGGAGGCAGAATTTTTCTCGTTCGGTACCAACGATATGACCCAGATGACCTTTGGATATTCCCGAGATGATGCCGGCATCTTCCTGCCAGACTATGTGGGCAAGAAGATCCTGCCTGATGATCCGTTTCAGAGCATCGACCAGAGCGGCGTAGGGCGACTCATGGAACTCGGCGTAAAAATGGGCCGGGCTACTCGCAAGGATCTGAAGATAGGAATCTGTGGAGAGCATGGCGGAGAACCAAACTCGGTAGCTTTTTGTCATCGGATCGGACTCGATTACGTGAGTTGTTCCCCTTTCCGCGTGCCGATAGCTAGGCTGGCAGCCGCCCACGCAGCCCTGGCTGACAAGAGTAAGAAGCGTAAGAAAAAAAAGTAGCGTCTTCCTTTTTATGAGCATCTATGTCAGACGTGAGGCCCCGCTTTACATGGCGGGGCTTTATGTTCTCTAGTAAAAGCTTAACTCGTAACACGGAACGCGGAACCTGAAACCGGGCAAGATATGATCTATCTGGACCACAACGCCACCACCCCTATAGCTTTGGAAGTGGTAGAAGCTATGGAGCCCTATTGGGGCGAAAAGTACGGCAATCCCAGCAGCAACCACAGCCTGGGACGGCTTGCCAAACAGGGCCTGGAAGAGGCTCGTGGTCAGATAGCAGAGCTTTTAGGTTGCCTGCCAGAGGAGATCGTGTTCACAAGTGGAGGCACCGAGTCAAACAATATGGTGATAAAAGGGGTGGCCCACAGCCTATCAGAAAAGGGTCGTCACATCATCACCACGGCTATTGAACATCCAGCAGTGACCAATCCCTGTCTTTTTTTGAGAAATCAGGGGTACGACATAACCTTTTTGCCAGTTGATGCAACCGGACAGGTTGATCTTGAGTCAGTACGGGAGGCTATCCGGCCCTCGACCATACTGATTTCCGTTATGCATGCCAATAACGAAACCGGAACGATACAGCCAATTGAACAAATCGGAACTTTGGCAAGAGAGGCCGGTGTGCTTTTTCACACGGATGCAGCTCAATCAGCAGGCAAAATTCCGGTAGATGTCTCTGAGCTGAACGTGGATTTTCTCTCCCTTGCAGGTCATAAGATGTACGCACCCAAGGGAGTGGGTGCCCTTTTTCTAAAAAAAGGTTTAAGGTTAGAGCCATTCATGCATGGGGCCGGCCAAGAGTCCGGACGAAGGGCTGGTACAGAAAATGTTATGTTCACAGTTGGCCTGGGAAGAGCCTGTGCACTTGCTTGCGAGTACCTTGCTCCTGAAACTGAACGGATCTGCCGACTCCGAGACCTCTTACATGACATTCTTGCCAGGGGCATTCCAGACCTTGTCCTTAACGGACATCCAAAGATGCGTCTGCCCAACACATTGAATGTCTCATTGCCCGGCATCGATGGCAGCACCCTCCTTGATGCCGTACCCAAAATCTGTGCCTCTACAGGTGCCGCCTGTCATGAGCGTTCAGTAACTCTTTCCCATGTTCTTGCAGCCATGCAGGTCCCAAGCAAGATAGGTCGCGGCGCCATTCGGCTGAGTCTTGGCCGAAAAAACACTGAGGCAGAAATCGAGACAGCCGCCACAATGATAGTCACTGCGTATCATGAGTTAAAGTGAACTAGATTCTAGATGCCTTCAAGAAACGACACCCCTCAAAGGCCGTCAACCCGCGTAACTGTGATAACTACCCACATCAATGCGGATTTCGACGCCTTTGCATCCATGCTGGCGGCCAAAAAGCTTTATCCGGATGCGCTTGTGGTGTTTCCGGGCTCCCAAGAAAGGAATTTGAGAGACTTCTTTGTCAAATCTATGGTGTATATGTACAATATCGTAAAGGTCAAAGACGTTGACCTGAAGACTGTGGATCGCCTCGTGTTGGTGGACACCCGACAAGCTGGCCGCATCGGCAAGTTTGCCGACATTGTGAATCGGCCGGGCCTCGAAATCCATATCTATGATCACCACCCCTCCATGCCCGACGACCTGACCGGTACGGTGGAGGCAACAGAAATGACAGGAGCCACGGTCACTATCATGACAAAGATCCTGCGCGAAAAAGAGATCATCATCACATCCGAAGAGGCAACCATAATGGCCTTGGGGCTGTACGAAGACACCGGTTCCTTCACCTTCTCATCTACCACAAAAGATGATTTCGTTGCCGCTGCCTACCTACTGTCTCAAGGAGCCAACCTAAATGTAATCTCAAATATGGTCACGCGGGAAATGACCCCGGAGCAGGTCAGTCTCTTGAACGAAATGATTCAAAGTGCCAGCCACCACACCATGAACGGCGTTGACGTGGTCATCACCAGGGTGTCTTCGGAAACCTATGTCGCTGATTTTGCCCTCTTGGTTCATAAGCTTAGGGACATGGAGAATCTGGATGTCATCATCGCTCTGGCCGATATGGAAAACCGTGTCTATATGGTGGCCCGGAGCCGTCTGAGAGACGTAGATGTTGGGGAGATTGCTATGGCCTTCGGCGGCGGTGGCCACCCCTCAGCAGCCTCTGCAACCATTAAAGGACAGACCATGATACAGGTTGAAGAGAAACTCTTCGGTGTCCTGGACCGACTAATTAATCCCAGGCAGTCGGCTAGAGACCTCATGTCGTCGCCGGCAATACACGTACAGCCGCAGGTCAGCCTTAGGGAAGCAAATGAACTCCTTACCCGTTACAACGTAAATGTCCTTATCGTCATGGAATCCGAAGAACTCGTCGGCATCATCTCCAGACAAGTCATAGAAAAGGGTCTCCATCATAAACTGGACCATGTACCTGTGCGAGAATACATGTCCACTGAAATCAGCAGTGTAAGTCCTGACGCCACACTGTGGGAAATCCAGGAAAAAATCATAGGCGACAAACAGCGTCTGCTCCCGGTAACAGAAAACGGCCGTGTGATTGGGGTTATTACTAGAACAGATTTACTTAATGTCCTGGTAAGCGATCCGGTGCGTGTCCCCGAATTTGTCATTGACTCCAGACAACCGGAATCCAATATCCGACAAAAGAAGGTGACAAATCTCTTGAAGGAGCGTCTCCCGAGACAGACCATCAATCTCCTGACAACGGTCGGACAAGTCGCGGACTCCCTTGGATTCAATGCTTACGCAGTGGGCGGTTTTGTGCGGGACATCTTTCTGTTTCAAGAAAATCTTGACGTGGACGTTGTCATCGAAGGTGACGGCATCGACTTTGCCGAGGCCTTGGCTACCTGCTTGCACGGTCGGGTCCGCGCCCATGAGAAGTTCAGAACAGCGGTCGTCATCCTTCCGGATGACCGAAAGATCGATGTGGCCACAGCCCGGCTTGAATACTACAAGTCTCCAGGTGCGTTGCCCACCGTGGAAATGGGCTCCATAAAACTCGACTTGTACCGAAGGGATTTTTCGATCAATACCTTAGCCATAAAACTCAACCCAGACAGATTCGGCACGCTCATCGACTTCTTTGGGGGGCAGAGAGACCTGAAACGGAAAGTGATCAGGGTTTTGCACAACCTCAGTTTTGTGGAGGACCCGACACGTGTCTTCCGCGCGATCCGTTTTGAGCAGAGGTTTGGCTTCAAGATAGGAAAACTGACTTCAGGGTTGATTAACAATGCTGTTAGAATGGATTTTTTCAAGGAGTTGAGTGGTCGGCGCCTCTTCTCGGAACTCCGCCAGATCCTCGGGGAAGACAAGCCTCTCAGAGCCCTGCGGAGACTTAACGAATATGAACTCCTGAAAGTGATCCATCCGAAGATTGTTTATGATTCCACCCTGGATAACCTTCTCAATTCGATCAACAAGGTTCTCAACTGGCACCATTTGCTTTTTCTGGAAGACCCCTGTAGAAAGTGGATGGTCTATCTACTGGCCATGACTAAACCCTTTAAGCAGGAAGTTGCAGAAGGCCTGTGCAGCCGTCTGGAACTGACCGGGCGCTACCGAAAAATATTCATTGATGAAAAGAGGAAGGCAGATTTGTGCCTGAAATGGATGCAATCCCAAGAGCGCTTTGAGAACAGCGTTCTTTACAGAAGATTGCATCCATTGCGTACGGAGATCCTACTCTACATGATGGCGAGCACCAGTTCTGAGGCGGTCAAGCGCGGTATATCATATTACTTTACCAGGTTAAGGTCGACAACTACCTTTCTGACAGGTAACGATCTCAAAGACATGGGCCTCCAACCGGGTCCAGTCTATCGCAAGATCTTAGAAGGCCTACTTGACGCTCGCCTGAACGGCCGTGTGAAAACCCGTGAGGACGAGATAAATTTTGTGCGTAAGAGTTGGACATAGAATAGTGGAGCGACCTTGTTATGTTTCATAGTATTGATCTGAACAAATTAGTTGTTATGATCGTGCCGCTCCTTTTTGCTGTTACGATTCACGAGGTCGCCCACGGTTGGGTAGCCTTTCGGTTGGGCGACCCCACAGCCAAGTGGTCCGGAAGACTGAGTCTAAACCCCATCAGGCATCTGGACCTCATGGGATCTATAGTGCTTCCTTTGATGCTCTTTTTCTTCCGATCACCGGTTATTTTCGGCTATGCAAAGCCAGTCCCGGTAAATTTTCGTAATCTTAAGAATCGTCGTAAGGATACCATCCTGGTTGCCTCAGCAGGTGCTACGGCCAACCTGGTATGTGCACTCTTGTGCGGAACCCTCTTTCAAATATTGGTTCAGATTAAGCTCTTTTGGGGTACATCCTTGCTCGCATATATGGTGTTGGATCTGGTTCACATGCTCGGATATAGCGTCCTGATCAATTCGGTCCTGGCCGTCTTCAACCTGATACCGATCCCACCGCTCGACGGAAGCCGGATACTGTCCATGGTGCTTCCTGGCCGGTATGCCAGCTCTCTGGCACAAGTTGAACGCTATGGCATGCTAATCTTAATTCTTTTGCTTTTCACGGGAACACTAAATGGTGTAATTTCATTCTTTGTGAATCCCTTGCTTCGTACCTTCCTGGGCAAGGAAGGTCTGTTGATATTTTTCAGATATGTCATGTAAGATGACTGTAATATTTTAGCCTTATGAAAGCATGGTTGGCCGTGACAAAGGGTACTGATGCCTTTTCTTGAGTGACTGCCGGCAGGGCGCCGTCTTTTCGCGACTTACTGCTGAGAGCATAATATTGTTTGCAAACAGTGTAACTAATCACTGCGTAGCTAGGGTCATGAGGTCTTTTCTTCGGTTCTGAGGCTCCCGGCCTGATCATTTCAAGGAGTTACGCACGGGGGAAGCCGACCCCCTCCCTGTTCCCGCTCTTACGAGCGGGCCAGGGGGTCCCCCATCCATAACTCCCTGAAATGATGAAGGCCTCCCGCCAGTCACCTTAGAAAAGACCCCATGATCCCTACCAGATTGCATGAGATGGAGACTATTTGATGCTCTTAGTAGTATTTTTTTCGGAACAAAAGAAAAGGCATCAGTATCCTTGGTTTCATACACCTTCTTCCAAGAAACATCAGGAGAACCTTCAATGGCTGAGAAGCGCATTTTGAGCGGCATGAGGTCCACAGGGCCACTTCATCTCGGAAATCTCCACGGGGCCTTGGCAAACTGGAAAAGCATGCAGGATGACTACGAATGCTTCTTTTTTATCGCTGACTGGCACGCGTTGACCAGTGATTATGACACGACTGCTCCGATTCAGGGCTACATCCTGGACATCTTTATAGACTGGTTAAGCGTCGGACTTTCACCAGACAAGTGCACCCTCTTTGTTCAGTCATGCATAAAGGAACATGCCGAACTGTTCTTATTGCTTTCCATGATTACGCCGTTGCCCTGGTTGGAGCGGAATCCGACCTATAAGGAACAGATCGCTGAGCTGCAAAACAAGGACCTTTCCACTTTTGGTT
>CAZCWQ010000017.1:0-36822 GCA_964502365.1 uncultured Desulfobacterales bacterium
TCCGACGGATCAGTAATAAGCAGTACTAAGACAGTCAATGTCATTGTTGCATGGACTGAAAACGGCCAGCAGAGGGCAGTGTCTGTTCAAGGTGTAAAGCCCAGGATAGATTAAGGATAAATTGAATATGAAGATGGTGACTGTATTAAGAAATGAGGAAGGTTCGGCATTGATCGTTGCGCTTCTCTGTCTGGTGTTGTTGACCTTGATAGGGATAGGTGCAACCAATACAACGACCACAGACATACACATTGCCAAGAATGAAAAGTTCCACAAAATTGCGTTCTACCATGCTGATAGCGGGGTTTACGCGACACCAAAGCTCATTTCCGCAGCCGTTGATGGGGGCGCCAATCCTTCTGGAACCTCTTTTACTTATCTCGACGGGGGTACAGATACTTTTTTCAGAGAGGTCATGGGGTACGACGCGTATGATTCCGACATGGATATAAGGTTTGCCCTTGGCGGCGAGAATGTCGAAGTGGATGTGGAGCGAGACAGAACAGACACTTTAGCTGGAGGAGGCGCTGAATTCGCCACTGGGGCTGAAGGCGTTGGCACGGGCTCAGCTGGGGGGGTTGCTATTTATTACGATATGGATTCCTTTGGGGACGGCCCAAATAGTACCACCTCGAACGTAGGTGCTGTTTACCGAAAAGTTTTTGTCCCGGGGGGGTTATAGAGATGAGAAAATCAAATACAATTCCGATATTGAGTTTCCTTATATTCATGGTTTTGAGTGCAAGTTTGGGGTTTGCTACAGAGCCTTCCATGTCTGACTACACCTGCTACCCTATATTTCAAGTCAACACCGTGGAGCCTAATATCCTGATTATTCTTGATAACTCAGGGAGCATGAACTTCCAAGCGTACACTGGTAATTACGACCATAGCACAGAATATTACGGTTATTTCGAGCCTTATAAGAAATACAGCTATGGAAGTAATATATTTACCCGTAACACCAGCGGGAGTTGGGATGGCAACTTTCTTAATTGGCTGACCATGCGTCGTATCGATGTTGCTCGAAAGGTACTCATGGGGGGTCTTGCCACCTCAAGAACCGGAGGGGGAAATCAGACAAACATCGGGGAAGCCCCCGCCCAAAGCGGTCGAGACTTTACAAAGAGTTACGATGATACAGACAATGTGACCCCCTTCGGTAGTGGAACCGCATACAGTTACGTTGTCGATGACGGCAATTTTTATGTTGACGGCAATACCTATGTCATAAGAGTCCAAAAAGATATGACTCTTTCTGATGAGGCCAATAGCTTTGTGGACGGCAACATCGCCGGGGTCCTACAGAAGCTCGGCAGCAAGGCCAGGTGGGGAAATGAGTTCTTCGACTATGGCACAGGTGATAACGGTAGTGGGGGGAACATCGCCAGCACCATCGGCACCAACATGACCACTCTTATCACTGATCTCCAGAACACCAGCTGTGACACCTGGACACCTCTAGCCGAGGCTTATTACGTGGCCATGCAGTATTATAAGCAAGAGGACGTCCAGTACTCCCCTGACCTTGATTATCAAAACAGCCTTATTCCCAACGCAAATCAGGGTCAAGACCCTTATTATAACGGCAGCGAATATGTATACTGCGCAAAGAGCTTTGTCATTTTGCTTACTGATGGAGTTTCTACAAAAGATGCCATGATACCTGACACATATAAGAATTATGCCGATTCTTTTGACACCTTTGTCGATGCGGATGATGCCACAGCCTGTAATGAAGATACCGGGGCTGGGTGTGAATATAGCACCGGCGGTACTGATTATCTAAAGGATATTGCACTCTGGGCCCGCACAAATGATCTGCGGAGTTCCTCTGTCGGAAAGACCGACCTTTCCGGGGACCAGAATTTAATACTCTATACCATATACGCGTTTGGAAACGATTCAGATGCTGAAAACTTGTTAAAAGAAGCCGCCAAAAATGGGGGCTTTATTGAAAAAGACGGTACAACGGGTCCCAGCTCGCAGTCAGAGTGGGATGCAAACAGCGATGGCGCGCCGGATACCTATTTTAGGGCAGATACGGGATCTCAATTAGAGTCGAAAGTGCTTGAGGCCATTAATGACATCTTGGAAAGAGCTGCCTCAGGCACAGCGGTTTCGGTCTTGGCCACTTCCGCAGAAGGCGAGGGGAACTTGGTTCAAGCATTCTTCAGACCTATGGTTACCATTGGCACCGCCGAGGTCAAATGGCTGGGATATCTCCAGTCCATATGGGTGGACCCATATGGAAACATGAGGGAAGATACAAACTTAAACCATACCCTGGATATAGGAACGGACAAAATAATCACCCACTTCTTGGACTCTTCCACCGGAGACACCAGGGTAAAGAGATTCAGCGTCAGCACCTCAGTCCCCTATCCCGATACCGAATCCGCCTCCTATGAGACACTGGAACTGGACGAGATTAATGCAATTTGGGAGGCTGGGGGCATGCTTGCTCAGCGGAGTGCCGCTGACAGAAAGATATTTACTTACATTGACAAGGACGAGGATGGCGTGGTGGATGAAAGCACTGACGACCCCTTTGATAGTAGCGGTGAAATGGTGAAATTTCATACTGGTTCCAGTTCAGCTATAAAGCCCTATCTGGGTGTAAGGGATAGCTCCACCTGGAGTTACTTGGGAGCGACTTATGACGATAGGGTGTCCAACCTGATTCAGTATGTTCGGGGAAACGACATTTCCGGGTTCAGAGCAAGGACAAACGATTGGGACAATGACGGTGACGACGAGGTGTGGAAGCTGGGAGACATAGTGCATTCCACTCCTGTTTCCATTTCCAAACCACCTGACAATTTTCATGTCATCTACAGCGATGAGTCCTACCTGACCTATTATAATGCATTTAAGGACAGGGAGACGGTGATCTATTTGGGGGCCAACGATGGCATGCTTCACGCATTTACTTCATGGAAATACAACAGCACGACAAAGCAATATACACAACCTTCCGGCACATCTGAAAGCATCGGTGATGAGATATGGGCCTATATTCCCCAGGGACTGCTACCCCACCTGAAATGGCTTCCGCATAACGACTATACGCACGTATATTATGTGGATATGAAACCAAAGATTTTTGACGCCAAGATACTTCCGGACAATACCCATTATAGTGACAGCGACACGGATGATAACTGGGGAACGTTCCTCCTGTGCGGCTTCAACCTTGGCGGTGGGGATATCTCAGTGCAGTCGGATTTTAATTACGATAATGACATCACAGATACAACCGATAGCAGGGATTTTTCTCCCAGCTATCTAATGATGGACATTACCGATCCGAGAAACCCCAGATTGCTTTGGGAAAGGAGTTATCAGGACCTGGAAATGACTACGTCGACCCCGTCTATCGTGAAGGTAAAAAATAAGTGGTTTGCCATGTTTGGTTCAGGGCCCAGTGCCTGTGCCTGTGATGATAGCACCACTACCAAGAATGGGCACATCTTTGCAGTGGACCTGAAAACCGGCACTCCATACCAGTCTGGAGGTAATGACTGGCTCTTTGAGACAAGTGAATCCAAAGCCTTCATGAACTCACCGGTTTCTCTGGACAAGAACCTCAACTACAACGTGGATGCCATATACTTTTGCGAGGCTTATTATGCTAGTAATAGCTGGAAGGGAAAGATGTATAAGGTGACTGTACCCTGGGCTGACGCAACCGGGACTTACGATGGAAGTGATACGTCCAACTATTCCGATAATCCCTTGCATGGCACGAATCCATGGCAGATGTCAGCCTTTTTTGATTCCACAAGGCCAATTACGGCTTCTGCCGCATTGAGTATAGATGACGATGACAACACATGGGTATATGTGGGCACTGGCCGTTATCTTAACACAGATGACAAAACTAATACCGATACCCAGTATTTCTTCGGGATCAAAGATCCCTTTTTCAATGACAACCGCTCACCCAGCACCTATTATCACAATTACAGTAGTTCTGTAGAGTTAGCAACATCCGACCTCCTCAATGCTGACGACTACATCATAACCACTGGAGGCCAGGTATATGAAAACGGCACCAGTATCTCTAATCTCGAGGCCCTGGTCCAAGCAAAGGACGGCTGGATGAGATCCCTGACAACATCAAAGGAACGTATCTTGGCAAAACCTGCGGTGTTGGGGGGTATAGTTTTTGTGCCTTCCTTCATACCAAATAGCGATATCTGCGGATATGGAGGCGAGAGTTACCTATATGGCTTGTATTACGTAACCGGCACAGCCTATTACGAACCGGTATTTCCAGCGGAAACTACTACTGTAACAATTAGTGGCGTAGGTGACGTGGTGAAGGTCCTTGACAAAGTGTACTTGGGCGCAGGCAAGGCGTCAAGCCTTGGGCTGCATGTTGGTATGGGAGGTGGGGCGACTGGATACGTACAGCAAAGCACCGGTACCATTCTAACGCAAAGTCTTAATCCCGCGTTTGATATAAAGAGTGGCCTGACATCATGGATACAAAAATAAGGGAGGATGAGTGATGCGTAAGTTCTTCAAAGATCATTCTGTACAACTGGTTGCCATGTGTCCTGTTGTTCTATTCGTCGCTGTTCTGGTGTGCTCGCATGCTGTTGTCTTTGCCACAAGCTCCGACCCCGTGGGGTTGGTCAGGTCTGGATCAATGACCATCGAAGGGAAAAGCGACGACGCTGTCATCGTGAGTGAACGCCATTTTGTAGTTACTGAAGCAACGACTATTTTGGATATTAACGGCAACAGGATTCGGCTATCTGATCTCCCCATACCGTGCGAGGGCGAAATTCAGTATCAACTCAGAATGGATCAGGACCCCCTGTGTTTGAAAATAATACTTACTACTCAGAACACCAGATAGTCTGCATTTCATGCAATCTGGGACAGATGAAGCATTCGTCTAGGATGAAGGGACCTAAAGATTAGGGGCCTTTCTCGTACTCCCCTCAAAGCCAACCCCTTTTTTCTTTTCTAACACAGACTCTTGTGTTAGGAAGATCCCATCGGTCAAGTGCCCAAGCCGACAAGCACTTCTCCCCAAGTGGCCCGTATTAAGGGAAGAACAATGGGATCTTCCAGATACCAGATTATCCTGATCATTTTCCTTGTACTGAGCTGTGTCGCCCCTGTTTGGGCGAAAAAGCCGTACAAGATTTACGTGATCAACAGATACGGTGCCTGGGACATTGTTTGTGACTCTTATACAGTCCAAAAGGATGACCACGTGTGGGACATACTGCGCCGCAAAGGATGCATTGCAGAAGATGACTTCCCGAGATTCGTTTCAATCCTAAAAGACCTTAACCCCCACATAAAAGACGTAGACAAGATTTACCCCAGCCAAGAAATCTTGGTTCCTCTAAAACAAATTGAAGCCAAGTCAAGCCCTGCAATAGCGGCAGGCCCACGCTATATCACCATTCCTATGATACCGGATGTGCTTTACAAGACACGCACAGTCCATCCGGGTGAGTGCCTTTCCAAGATTGTTACAGCCTGCATTGGGGTGCAATGGCATGAAATCCCTGGAGAATATTTCAAAACCCTTAGGCGCCTCAATCCACGTATCAAGGACATGGACCTCATCTATCCTGACCAGATGATCCGCATCCCCGAGTTGGGTCCTGCCGAATGGTCCATCGCTGAGCCTGGTCCAACAGCCATCACTGAAGAGATACCTCCCCCTACGACTGCTCGAGAGGAAGTCGAAGGCGGAGTCGCATCACAAGAGCCCCCAGCAGAGAGGCGCATCCCGGAGTGGCGTGAATTGGTTTCAAGGACTGCGACCAAGATCGGCGCAAAGCTGATGGCCTCAGGTCAATGTCATTTTCCCGGAAAGGGCCAGGGCAATATTACATTGGACCTTGATGCCTTTCCAGTCATAGAACTCAGCGACGGACGGCACCTTCTGTTGCAGACAGGACAAGGCCTTCCACCGGACACGGAGGAGGCAATACGAGCTTATTGGAAAGACCTGACGATCATTTCCACGAATGCACAAGAGGCAGGTGCAGTGGTACTGGAAAAGGTCTTTAGCGCCATGTTCGGCCAAAGGGGACAAGAATTCCTGGACCTTCCCATGTTGGATGATGGTATTCAGGTTGCCTTGAGGGGGGACTGGATCTTCCGGCAACATGGCAATTTGGGGGGGGCACCGATATACTGCTGTATAACATTGATAGAAGATCCTGAAGAATACACTGCTGACTCGGTTGTAAAGTATTTAGCCGAACAGGGTGTTCGAATTACTGACGTACTGACACCGACTAAGGCAGTTAAAAAAGAGGCGATGAGAGGCCTGTCGGAGCATTCATCTAGGGAGCCCCCCGTGTTAGCCATAGACGGTTCAAGCCATGAGGCCTTTGTGTACAAACTTGTTGAACAGATGGGATATTCCTATGAACCCAGTGTGCCGCTTTCCTTTGATTACGCCGGTTTTGAGATTGAGACAACTGTCAATCTCATTTACGGGAAAAACAGCTTGGACATTGTGGTCGATTTTGGAACCTTCTACGGTGAGGCAAAATCGGCCATTGAAACAGGAGGGTTGAAAGTCCTATCTATTAAGCCTGACGACAGGTTCCTGACCATTGCAAGGAACACCTTGGAAGCGCTGGAAGTCTCCTTTACTGAGGACCTGGTATTATTTGCCGCAACCAGAAAAGTGTCTAAGACAACTTCAGTGACCATCCCCGGGTTCCTGTTTTTACAGGGAAACGACAAGAAGGCTCTGTTGACACAAGCACACATCCACCCAAGGCTGCTTGATTTCCTGGAGGAACAGCAGATCACGGTCATGAATATAAAGGAGGGAGCTAAGTCATGACGAGACGCTCTAAGTTCTTTTTGCCCTGCTTGATTGCTTTGGTATTTTCTGCTTCGTGCGCGGCAGACTTGGCCATGCACAAGGACCAGGGTGAGACCTCAAGGCGAATTGGTGAAGGATACCTGGGCGAGGGTAATGTAAGCGCCGCCCTTGGAGAATTACTGAAGGCAGAAAAGCTCTACAACAAGGATCCCTTTGTTTATTACGACCTGGGGCTGGCCTATTTTGCAAAAGAAGAATTCAAGCTGGCTATTGTTCACTTCGACAAGGCCGTGGCGCTCAAGCCTGACTTTTCTGAGGCCTTCAATGCCATGGGTACTGTCTATCTGAGATTAAAGGAATGGGACAAGGCCATATCAAGTTTCAACAAGGCCCTTGCCAATCTGCTTTATGCGTCGCCGTATGTTGCCCTTAACAACCTGGGCGAGGCATACCGCGCCAAAAAGGACTACGAGCATGCCATGGATTTCTATAACAAGGCCCTTAAGGCAAATTCGCGCTTTGCAAATGCACACCGAGGCTTGGGACTTGTTTATTTGGACATGGACAACTATGAGGCTGCGGCTTTTTCCTTGGAAAAGGCTGTTCGGTATGCCCCGGGCTTTGCCCCTGCCTACTATGATCTTGGATTTGCGTACGCCGGACAATACAAAATGAAGAAAGCTATTGCCGCCTTCAAAAAAGTCGTGGCATTGGCGCCCGATACCCCACTGGCCGATAGTGCTTTGGCTGAGATTAACGGGTTGAGAGATTAAGAAATTGAGGAATTAGGAAAAACGACCAGTGACTAATGACCACTGACTGACGACTAATCTTGTGATGGCGGAGTACGGATTGTGGCCCCTTTTTGTATGTCCTTGTCGGCCATGGTTACAAGGGCTGTTGCGGTCGTTTGTTCGGTATGTAAGATCAGAATTTTTCCAAAATCAATGGGTGAGAGTAAAATTTCTTCTTTTTTATGTGGGTCAGGGCGTTCCTTGCGCTGATAGTAAATGCTGTATGACTGGCCTACCTTTATGCCGTCTTTGCGCCCCTTGTCAACAAAAACTACGTCTTGCCCACCAAAGATCTCCTGGTGTTCCTCAGAGACTACGATCTTGCCCGTAAGTCCTTTTGTGCTCGGAATAAGTGCAATCTTTGGGGACCGAGCTCGGTAAGGCATAAGAAGATCGTTGACCCCAATATCTCTGAAGGATTCAACAATCCTGCCCGTAGAAAACCTCGGCTCTGCACCAGTTATCTCAACTATACCTACTATGTAGTGCTGCACTCCTATGGGGGCTTTGGTCTCTTGATCCTTTAGGGTCTCTAATTTTCTATACACGGTGAAGCGGTCGCCCGGCCTGAATGTCACCCCCCCCATGGGTCGGACATAGACCGGGTCCCCTTTGCTGATCATGACCTTGTCTTCCTTGACCCTGAATATGGTGCCCACGGCCTTCACAGGCTTTTTCTTGACAAATCCTAGGCTGTCAATGGCAGGATAAAGGTATGACAGCTCTTTCATCTCAACGACAGGGGCAGGTTTGGGCCTATAGGTTTCCTTGGGGATTTCTTCTCTTCCCTTGCGGCCAAAAATACGGATTTGGTCTCCTGGATAGATCCAATGGGGGTTCGGAATCTGCTTGTTTTTTTGCCAAAGGTCCGGCCAAACCCAAGGGGAATCGAAAAAATGCTCGGACAGATCCCAAAGGGTGTCTCCTTTTTCAACCGTATAATAGAGCCCTGAATCAAGCTCGCGCACCTTGTCCTGGGGTTGTTGTGAGTACGAACTCACAGGAATCAGGAACACAGCCACGAAGGCCACGAGAAAAAAAGGAGTATTTCTTGTCCATGATCTAGCGGTCATCTATCAGTTCGCCTATGAGGCCTCCTCAATCCTGATGATCCTCGGGGTGATAAAGATCAACAGTTCCTGCTTATCCTTGACTGTTTTCTTTTGCCTAAAGAGCCACCCCAATATGGGGATCTTCGAAAGCCCTGGGACCTGGGCCTTGGTTACAGTATCAGTGGTGGTTAGAATCCCCCCTATTACGACCGTCTGGCTATCGTCAACAAAGAGCTCGGTGTCTGCCGTGTTCGTATCGATCGCAGGGTTGCCCGCAACAGTGTTGGACCAGTCCGGGGCGCCCTTTTCAGCATGTATCTCCATGCGAACACGCTCGTCCCTGGTGATGTGAGGGGTCACGCTCAATTCGATCCCAGCCTCTTCTGTCTTGATACTCGTCGTTCCCTCCTCTGTTACCTGAAATGGTATCAGGGTTACCTGCTTTATGGTTGCTTCTTTGTTGTCCAGGGTTAGGACCTTTGGGGCAGATATGGTTCTGCCTCTGCCTGCGCTTTCCATCGCCAAGAGCCGTACATCAAGGTTAAGAGTGGTTCCTCCGATTCTGCCGAACGTAAATCCAAGGCCACTGGTGAAACTGGCCGGGGGCAAGTTAACTGCATAGTTTTGACCGGTGGACGAATAAGTCTGGCCGCCAAAAAGCCTACCTGTTGTATCAGCAGACGCATGGTGGCCAGTTCCATAAATATCCCCACCCCACTGGACCCCGATATCGCGTGTGAAGTTGCTGTCTGCCTCCACAATACGGGCCTCTATCATAACCTGTCGAGTAGCAAGCTCTTCATTAGCCTTGTCGAGCTTGGCGATCAGCACCTTGGCGTTGTCTATGGCCTCCTTTTCATCCTGGATGATAATCATGTTGGTGCCTTCATCGATTGTGACCTTTCCACGATCACTCTTGACCTCATTGACGTGCTTTAACACAGACGCGGCATCCGCATAGTTGAGTTCAATAAACTCCGTATGCAGAGGCTCGAGTGCTTTGGCCTCCTGGTCGGCCTTCACCTTTGAGGCAATTGCCTTCTTCTCTGCCTCCAGAGTTGAAAGCGCTGCAATACGCACAATATTACCTTCAACCGCTGTCCCCAGCTTGTTCATCTTGAGGATAAGATCCAAGACCTGATCCCAGGGCACATTGACGAGTTTTAGGGTAACCCTTCCTTTGACATCTTCTCCTATTACAAAGTTCTTTCCACTAACCTCATGGAGGATTCGAAAAATATTGTGTATATCAGCATCCTGGAAATCGAGGGATATCTTTTCCCCCGTGTATCTCTTGCCCTGTTCGGTCACAACAGGTCTTTCGGGTACCTCCTCGACCTGCTGTTTTACAACCGCGGCCTGTGCCTCCTTCATCGCCTGCATCCACGCGGGCCGCTCTGCCTCAGGCATCGGCCTCGGGGCGACGGAAGAGGCCTCGAAGTCAACAACACAAGCATTTTCTTTTTGATAAACTCTATAAGGAACCGCTTCGCGGAGTTCTATGGCGATGACTGCGGTATTTCCCATTTTAGGGGTTTGTATCGGAAGAACACGGTCGATTGCGCTCTCAAATCGTGTAGTGATAAGTGGCCGCTTTTGAAATTTCGGGATTCGCGTATCAAAAAGCCTCAACAGGAGCCTTGTTTCTGAAGTCCTTTGCGTTTCGTATCGAACCTTTCTGGTGGTTCCCACCGTGACACGGGATTTGCCGTGTTCCATTGCTTGGAAATCGACTCGGTTGACCCAGGCTATTTCTTTGGCCTTATCCTTGTCAGGAGCAGAAGCTTTGACCGGCGAAGCAGTGCTAGCTTCTTTGACTGTTTGGGGTTTAGCCTCTTGTGCAACCTCAGCCATCTTTGCGGGTTCCTCAGCTGTTTTGGGCTCCATAACTGGTTTGCGGAAATCCACAAGAATCTGATTTTCGGCCCGGCTCACTTCATAAGAAGCGTCCCTATTCAACAGTATCTCAATCTTCGACGAAGGCCTTTTCCTTTTCAGCTCAGAAGTATGTATGGCCTCAATCAATGTGCTGTCTGGTCTGTAGATATCTTCGACCCCCTTCAAAGCCGTATCCGGGAAATATAGGATGACACCAAGCGGAAACCGATGCTTTACTGCCGTATAGGTGAGGGGCTGGTTTGCATGCATGCTGACCCGGGTTGCTTCTGCACCCTCAGAAACCTCAATTCCGTCGATCATTTTTTCCTGTGAGGCTGACCCGGGCAGAGCCGTTGCTGGTTTCGCGGGCCGCTTGGACGCGCAACCCATAAAGACACACAGGACTCCAAGTACAAGTAACGGCCATTTCCTTTTCCCAGCTGCTGTGATCTTGGCACTCATCTTATACATCTCCAAACCTCTTTGGAAATATTAACTCTCTCTTCTGAAGCTTCATCCTACCCGAAAGAAAATCCTTTGCTTCCTCTTCAACAATAACCTTGTCCTTCATTACCTGTGTCACTCGCCCGAAATTGGTACCCACGTATGTGCCTCTGGAGATAATGTATCCCTTGCCGGAAGGTTCCTCGACCAAAGCCTTATTCCCCGTACGCGAAAGGATAACACCGACCAGTTTGAGTTGACTCAGGTCTATCCTTTGAAGCGGCGTGAGAGGAAGCCTTTTTTCCTTGACCGTCTCCCTCGGTCCCAGCCGCTCAGCCTCTGTTACAAGAAGAGACTTAAACGGATCAAGCTTTCCTCTGGGGTCGTATGAATACGCGGACTTTTTCTCGATCCCTTCAGCAAGTATATGGCTGTCTGATTTGGTTGGCTGCACAAGGCCCTTTTTCTCGGGCAGCGGCGGCTCTGCCTTGGTTTCAGCGGCAGGTTGTGCTTCTTGATCAGGCTTGGCTCGAAGTTTTGTTTCTACGCCCTTTTCCCGGACCTCTGCGTCCGGTTTAACGGTCTGAGCAGGGCCCTTGGATATGGCAATCTTTTTCCGCAGCTCTTGGGGCTGTCGCGAAGTCTCGGATTCTGAATGCTCTCCGCACCCAACCGCAGCAACCATGATCAGGGTTATCCCCAGAAACAAATTACGAGCACTACACACCATTACCCACACTATGCCTTCTTCTTTTTCTTCTTTCCCTCTGCTGGTTTTTGTTCTGAAGCTTCCACAAATCTGTACGTGGTAGCCACACAGGATGCCTGCAAGTACCCTGAAGCGTTCTTGTCACCCTTGATGCCTTGGATGCTAACGTTGGAGACAGTGACGATTCTGGATAGTTTTGCCACCTTGTCAAAAAACATGGCCAGGTTATGATACCCTCCTGTCACCTTGATTTCTACGGGAATCTCCGCATAGAAGCCCTTCAAAACCTCCTGGCCCGGCTTAAACAACATGAATTCTAGGCCCGAATGGCTCCCCGATTTTGAAATGTCTTCCAGGAGGCTCGGGATTTCCTTTTCATCCGGTAGAAGCTGAAGGACAAGCCTAAACTTCCCCTGGGCCTCTTTATACTTTTCCTGGTATATTTTAAGGTTTGCTGCGGCTGACTTTGCCTTTGTCAGTTTGACCTGGAGCTCCTCATAGCTTTTCTCCAACTCGCTGATTTTAGCTGATTGCGGCAGGTAGAACAGATAGAAAAACAGTCCCCCAAAAAGCAAGAACGTTCCAACGCAAATCGCAATCCTCTGCACTTGGGTCAGTGCCGCAATCTTTTCAGCAGACGCATCAAGTGTTGACTTTCCGGCCATTTTGCCTCAGGAGCTTTTCGATTTCTTTTTGGATTGCAGCCGTGACATGCTGCACGTAATTATGAATTGTTTGAACTTCTTGTCTTGCTTCTGTGTGATCTGCGTGGAGGATATGAGATCCACCGCCCCAAAGATCGGCACCTTTTCAAGACGAGTCATAAAATCAGCAACAGTCTTATTATCAGTGGCCATGCCTGTCAGTCTCATGCTTCCCTCGGACTGAGTCAAGCCGGTAAGCCACATCTTATCTGCCACCACAACCTCGGTGAGGGCATCCATGAAGCGGACGGGTCCGGTTCGATTTGCTTCAAGTTGGACAATAATATCCATCTTTTCTTCAAGCCTCTTGAGATCTTGTTTCATCTTCTTCACCTGCTCAGCAATGGCCTCATATTTCGCAAGGTCTGTCCGAGTAGATTCGATGCCTCGGTTGAGGTTCGATATTGTGCGGCTCATTGAAATGGTAATGTAAGCCATCAAGCACACCAAAAGAACAATACACAGGAAAAAGATCGACACCTGACGTCGAATGTTTTCCTTCTTGCGGGCCGCTCGAACTGGGAAAAGGTTGATCTTAATCATTTGTCGTGTACCGTCCTGGATGCCAGGCCCATGCAAATCGCTGCTTGAGGGGCAATGCGCCTGATGTATTCTGTATCGTGTTCCTTTTCGTCAATCTCCAGACCCCTGAATGGATCGAACAGTTGCACATCACTGGAAGTTTCGGCCGCCAGATGCTCAAGAAAACCCCGAGTCTGCGTGGCCCCGCCGCTCAAGAGGACCTGCTGAATACTCTCGTCAGGGTAAGTGGAATAGTAAAAGTCTATGACTCGCCTGATTTCACTGCACCAGTTTGAGACAAAGGAGTCGATTATCTCTTGAACATCTTTCTGGGGCACCTTGTCGCTTGCCTTGCCAAGCTTAATATCTTCAGCTTCTTCAAAGGAACAACCGAACCGCGTGGAGATCTCGCGAGTGATTTCTTCCCCCCCGACGGTCACATCCCGAGTAAATGCAGAGACATCGTTCTTTAGGATGTTTACATTAAGCTTGTTGGCTCCAACATCGACAAGCGCGACGCTCTTTTCTTCCTGTAAGTAATTGTCTTCAAAGACTTTTTCCAACACAAAGGCGTCAACATCAAGCACACATGGGTTGAGTCCGGCCATGTCGAGAAGGTCCATGTATTCATTAACGACCTCCTGCTTGGCTGCAACAAGCATGACGTACATTTGATTTGGACTCGCCTCATGGTCTCCGAGGATCTGAAAGTCAATATTTACATCTTGTACATCGAAAGGGATATATTGTTCCGCCTCGTATTGAATATTGTCAAGAAGTTCCTCATCCGACATTTTTCCCACAACAATCTTTTTAATGATGACAGAGTAGCCCGAGATAGAGGTGGCCACGTTCTGTTCTCTAACCTTCAAGTCCCCTACCAGACCCCTAATCGTATCGGCCACCACCTCGGGTTCGGTTATGCGTCCTTCAACGATGGCACCTTGTGGCAGGTTGGCCATGCCGAATTTTTTTAAAGCCCGATGTCCCTTCTTTTCTACCAACTCGCCCAGTTTTATAGTCCGGGAACCAATATCTAGTCCAACAAGGTGGTCTTTCTTTGCAAAAAGCATATATCTCCTTTAGTCAGCAAATAGTCTGTCTTTTTCTGATAGCTTGTAGCCAAGAGCCAACAGAAGCTTCCGCTTCGTCTCCAAGCGGCAATTCTTGCCCTTTTCTATTCTGTCAATAGTTATGGGAGAAACACGGGCCATTCTTGCGAGTTCGGCCTTGCTCATCAAGAGAGACTCACGTACCTCTTTCAACGAGTTCTTGCCCATGCGTACCTGCCTCTTATTGCATCTACAGGTGATTACGAATTACAAAATCGGTCTGTGGTATTGCGTAATCCGTCGTAAGAGGCCTACAGTGCCCCAAAATGGAAATTCCTATAACGTGTGCTGCCTTAGGCCACACAAAAGGGGTTCCGGAGGCTCTGAAACCGGTGACTTGCTCGATCGGAAGATGCACAATCTGGGCCAACTTGTCAAGCAAATTAAGGCAAATTAAATATAATTAATATCAAGATCACATGACCGTATATCTCGGCCCTTCGCCTCCTTCGGGGCAGGTCCAGGTGATATTCCCATACGGATCCTTGATCTCACAGGTTTTGCAGTGAAGACAGTTTGAAGGGTTCAGCTTCAGCTTTCTTGCCTGGGTGTTATCGTCAATATCGATTTCGTAAACATTCCCAGGACAAAACCTTGTGCAGGGACATCGATAGGTCTCAAAACATTCATTTGCGCATAGATCCAGATCATAGACAATCAAATGACAGGGCTGATCCTCTCTGTGTTGGGTCTTGGATAAATAGACACCGGTCAGTTTGTCCAAGAACAGGACCTCGTCATATTCACGTTTTCCGTATCTTTGTTTTGCAATCTGCAAGTCGTCATCTTTCAAGGATCGCAAGGATTCAGAGTCTTTCTGAATAGACATTTTGTCAAAGATACCCCTGCCACCTGTCAGATATTGGGCCCCCAGGTGGATAAGTTTGAGCGGCATCTTCCTTGAAACGGCTTGGGCAAAATTCCTCCCAACATAGACTTCCTGTTTCAGCCAACTGCTTTCGAACATATCCCGGTAGCGGGCTAAGGCCTCTTGCGCAAAAGTTCCTTGTAAAAAGGCCTCCAGGATCCCCTCTGCCGCCAGCATGCCCGATTTCATGGAGGTGTGTATCCCTTTCAGTGCGGGTGCGTTTAGCATGGAGGCAGCGGCACCGACAAAAACTGCACCGTCAACAGCCAGCTTCGGCATGGTGTAATAGCTACCGTTGCCAATTACCCTGGCCCCCTGCTCTATGACCCGTCCACCAGTTATGATTTCACGCACAAACGGATGAGCTTTGAATCTCATAAATTCTTCATACAGGTCAAGCATGGCATCTTCATACCCCAAACCCACCACAAGCCCCAGAGCGACTCTGTTGTCCTTCATCTCGTAGATGAAGCCACCGCTATGGGTATTCAGATCTGTGGGATAGCCGAAGGTATGAATATCGTTGATAGGGTTGTCTGCAAAATAGTTATCTTCAGGCAGCTTGATAACCTCCTTTATGCCAGTTTCATACGTCTGAGGCACCTTCCCAGAAAATATATTCAGCTTCTTGGAAATCTCCCTTAACAGCGAACCCTTGGCACCCTCTCCCAGGACTGTCACCTTTGCCATTATGTCCACGCCGGGCTCAAAGTTTGCCTTAGGTTTCCCATCCTTGGCAAGGCCCTTGTCTCCTGTACGAATGCCAACAACTGTTTTGCCATCCTGGTCGTAAAGCACCTCTTTGCCTGCAAAACCAGGAAAGATATTCACACCCGAATTCTCTGCAATGTTTGCCAGCCAGCGGACAAACTTGGAAAGGCTTATGACATGAAATCCTTCGTTCTTCATATGCCTCGGCAGAAAGGGAACTGAGTATGCCGAACTCTCGGTCAAAAAATAGAGCTTGTCTCCCCGAACGTTTGACTCAATGGGACAGCCTGCCTCCTTGTAGTCTGCGACGAGTTCCTTGAGAGCAACCGGGTTCAGGATAGCGCCGCTCAATGCGTGAGAACCTATGTCGCCCCCCTTTTCAATTAGGGCCACCTCAAGGTCAAGATCTCTCTTTTTTGCCAGTTGCATGAGATGGATGGCACCCGCAAGGTTTGCAGGGCCACCGCCAACAAATAAGACATCAAATTCGATCTGGTCTCTTGCAGTAGTCATGGTTTCCTTATCCTATGGTGGAAAACCGAATTTGTTTATGTTTGAGGCTCCTTGCGTGGAAGTCCAACATATTTTTGTAACTGGTTCAGCAGGCGCATATTTCTTTCAAAAACTATCGCGGTTCTCCTTACCATACAAAGCGAAAAGTTCAAAGGTGAAACGCAAGGGGGCTTATCTACGAAAAATGTTTGACAATGGAAAAAGATGGATATAAATTAAAAATGATTTACTGAGCGGGCATAGCTCAGATTGGTAGAGTACAAGCTTCCCAAGCTTGGTGTCGCGGGTTCGAGCCCCGTTGCCCGCTCCAGTTTTGCGGTTGCAGATAGTGTGCCCTATTCCCTTTTTGAGGCGATGTCTTGCGCGGCTAGGCAGCTAGGCATATGCTTTGATGAGTGGATTTGCCGATAAATTTAGTGCCTGCAGTTTTCTCTGTATAGACTCGATAAATTGCTTATTGAGACCTTATTGCAGTGCGGGAAACGGGCAAGAGCCCGTTTTTTTTTGGTAAACTGGAGTAGGTATTGAATGACGGACGAATGGACCAAAAAGCTTGTTACTGAGGTTGAGGCCCTGGTTCAACGTCTCTTAGAGTCCGAAGGAGTCACACTGGTAGACGTGGAATACAGAAGGGAGCATAATGGGTGGACTCTGCGACTAATTATTGACAAAGAAGGAGGCGTTAGCTTAAAAGACTGCGCCGATGTCAGCAGTCAACTTGGAGACATACTGGATGCAAAGATGGTGATGCGGGGACCTTATCACATGGAGGTCTCCTCACCGGGTCTTGACCGGCCATTGACAAAACCAAAGCACTTCATACACTTCAAGGGCCGTCAGGTGGTTGTTACAACTAAATCTCCAGTAGAAGGGAAAAGGGATATTAGGGGGGTGTTGAAGGAGTTTTCTGACGGCATGGTCGTGCTTGCAATTGAAAAGCAGACTCTCGGGGTTCCCTACGAGAATATCTCAAAGGCTCGCCTCGATTACTGACCTGCCTGCTTCGCAAGGCGTGCGGTGAGCCGGCCTGCTGGATGGTCTAGGTAATTACAAGTATATTTTAAGGTGTAGAAGATGTTAGAGTCGGATGTTAGAAGGGTTATTGAACAAGTTAGCCGTGACCGGGGCATTGGCCGCGAGGTCCTAATCAAGACCTTGGAGGAGGCTCTTAGGTCTGCGGCCAGAAAGAGATTTGGGGCCAGAGTGGACATCGAGGTTCGTTATAATGAAGAGCTGGGTGAAGTTGAAGTCTTTCAGTTTAAAGACGTCGTTGAAAACGTAACCGAACCCGACCTTCAAATGAGCATTGAGGAAGGCCGTAAGCTTGATCCTGAATGTGAAGAGGGTGACAGCCTTGGGGCCAAAATGGATGCTGCAACCTTTGGGAGAATAGCTGCTCAGTCGGCCAAACAAGTTATTATCCAGAAGATGAAGGACGCTGAACGCGATGTCGTATATGAAGGTTTTATCAACAGAAAAGGAGAGATCATAAACGGCATCGTACAGAGGATGGACAGGGGGGATATAATGGTCAATCTGGGTCGAACAGAGGCCATTCTTCCGTCACAGGAACAGGTTCCCAGGGAAATTTATCATAGGGGCG
This sequence comes from uncultured Desulfobacterales bacterium, assembly GCA_964502365.1. Taxonomy (GTDB): domain Bacteria; phylum Desulfobacterota; class Desulfobacteria; order Desulfobacterales. Next base: position 17,728 of record CAZCWQ010000017.1, read on the forward strand.
ACAGAATTCGCGCTTACGTACTCGACGTGCTTCGTGAAAGCAGGGGCCCACAGATTATATTGTCTCGAACCCACCCGCAGTTCCTGGTGACCATATTTAAGACTGAGGTGCCGGAAATTGCCGAAGGGATTGTTGATATTATGGCAGCTGCTCGCGAACCCGGTAGTCGCGCAAAGATCGCCGTGGCATCCAATGATCTGGATATCGATCCGGTGGGAGCATGTGTCGGTATGAAGGGGAGCCGAGTCCAAAGCGTTGTCCAAGAACTCAAAGGCGAAAAGATCGATATCATCCCCTGGCACAGCGACCCAGCCAAGTTTGTCTGTAACGCCCTTGCACCAGCAGAGATCTCCCGGGTGGTGATGGACGAGACTACCCAATCCATGGAGGTGATTGTCCCCGACGAACATCTCTCTGTCGCCATCGGCAAACGAGGGCAAAACGTGCGTCTTGCCTCTAAACTTACAGGATGGGGTATCGACATCAAAAGTGAAAGCCAGTACAGCCATGCTATGAGGACCGGTTATGAATCCCTGTTGGATCTTGCCGGAATGGGGGCCGGTACGGCTGATGCCCTTTATGAACATGGTTTCTATTCTGTTGAAGAGCTTGCTAACGCCTCGCTTGATGAACTGATTCAGATAAAGGGGATCGGGGAGAAAAGGGCAAGAGCCTTGCTGGGGTCGGCCCGGCAGGCCCTTGAGGAAACGGAGGACAACGGAAAAGTCGGGGAAGACGAAAAGTCGGCCCATGTTAGCGGAGCGCAAGACAGCTCACCGGAAATTTCAGAGGAGGCAGAGTCACCTGAGCAACGCACCGTGCCTGCTGAAGATTCATGAGTCGATGAGATCGGTGCTAACCTGGGGGAATAAATGGCGAAAATGCGAGTGTATGAACTTGCCAGACAGTTCAATATTAGCAACAGAGAGCTTTTGGAAAAGTTTGAAGAGATGAAAATCTCTGTGAAGAGTCACATGAGTAGTGTAGATGAGCGGACAGTGTCTCTCATCAAAGAAGTAATGTTCGGAGGAAAATCAGAGGTTGTTGTTGAAAAACGGGTCAAGGACACCGTGATCAGAAGACGAAAAAGGCTCGTGAAGAGACCCGTGGAAGCACAAGAAATCCCCCCCCGTGCCGAGGCGGATGAAGATGGAGCTGTAAAGCCTGAGGTCAAGCCGGATCAGATCTCCCCAACAGTTTCCGAAGAGCCTTTACAGGACAAAGTGGTCAGGCTGGTCGAACACGAAGAGGCCGAAACCAAGGTCGAGGAGAAAGAGCCTCCGAAACCGGTCAAGAAAGCTAAGGCAAGGAAAAAGCCGAAAGTCAGAAAAGAAAAACCAGCCAAAATCATCAAGCTGCCCGAAGTGAAACTTGCCGCTCCACCCGTCGACCAAGTCCGTGCCGAAACTGGTCTGGACATGCCAGCAAAGGCAAAACCTATGAGGCCCATAGAACTTCCTCGAGAGGAGGAAGCACCCTCTCCTGTTACCAAAGGCAAACAAAAGAAAAAGGACAGATGGCTGAAAGAGGAAGGGGAAGGAGATAGACGTTTTCTTAAAAAGAAGATTACCTTTCGAAAAAAGGAGGTTCTTGACAAGTCCGACCTTTACGACGGAAAAGTCCTCAGGGGCCGCAAGAGCCGGAAAATTCGTAAGGGCAAAGTAGCTATCAAGGGCGAAAAACCGATAATTACAACGCCCAAGGCCATTAAACGTCGCATCAAGATTGATGAAGCTATTACAATATCAGATTTGGCCAAGCGTATGGGGATAAAGGCAAGCCAAGTGATCAAAGAATTGATGTCCCTCGGGATCATGGCCTCACTGAATAAAGCTATAGATTTTGACACGGCCGCCTTGATTGCCAGCGAGTTCGAGTACGAAGCCGAAAAGGCCGCTTTTGAGGAGGGGGACATTATACCCATTGAAGAGGACACTCCTGACACATTGAAGCCTCGACCCCCAGTGGTAACTATTATGGGACATGTGGACCACGGCAAAACATCTCTCTTGGATGCCATCCGTCGAACTAACGTAATCGAGGGTGAGGCAGGCGGCATCACCCAGCATATTGGGGCCTATTATGTCACCGTAGACGACCGACAGGTCGTATTCCTTGACACGCCAGGCCATGAAGCATTTACAGCGATGCGTGCCAGGGGGGCCGAGGTAACCGACTTGGTGGTGCTTGTAGTGGCTGCTGACGACGGAGTCATGCCCCAAACCGTTGAGGCTATCAGTCATGCCAGAGCGGCTGGTGTGCCTATTTTAGTGACCGTAAACAAGATCGACAAACTGGAAGCAGATGCCGAGCGAGTGAAGCGGGAGCTGGCTGAACAAGGTCTTACTCCGGAAGAATGGGGTGGTGAGACCGTCTTTGTAAAGGTATCGGCCAAACAGGGGACAGGACTTAGAGAACTCTTAGAGATGATACTCCTTCAGGCCGATGTGCTGGAACTGAAGGCAAATCCAGACAAGCTTGCAAGAGGACGCGTTGTTGAGGCAAAGCTTGACTCGGGCAGAGGTTCGGTGGCTACAGTGCTTGTTCAAGAGGGAACATTGCATGCAGGCGACGCCCTAGTTTGTGGTCTGCATTACGGAAAAATCCGAGCAATGATTGATGATCGTGGAAGCCGTTTGGACATTGCTGGGCCTTCCATACCCGTTGAGATTCAGGGGCTTTCGGGTGTCCCCATGGCTGGTGATGAGTTTACTGCCGTGGCTGACGAAAAGGTGGCCAGGCAGGTCAGTCTGCATCGTGCCCAAAAGCAACGCATGCGGGATTTGGCACAGACCAGTACGTTAACCCTAGAAAAATACTACGAGCAAATGAAAGACGGTCTTGTCAAGGACCTGAACCTGATTATCCGGGCAGATGTTCAGGGATCTATTGAGGCCTTGAGTGAAGCTTTAGACAAGCTTTCATCAAGTGAGGTTAAGGTTAATATCGTGCATTCCGCCACTGGAGCCATAGCAGAATCAGACATCACGTTGGCTGCGGTCTCCAATGCTATCGTGGTCGGCTTTAATGTTCGGCCCAATCCCAAGGTCCGGAATCTTGCAAATGAGCATAATGTGGACATCCGATTCTACGATGTTATTTACAATGCCATCAATGACATTAAGGGGGCCATGGTAGGCCTGATGGCGCCCAGATACGAGGAGCACTTTATCGGGCGGGCGGAGGTCAGAGAGGTGTTTAGCATATCAAAGTTTGGAAATGTCGCGGGCTGTTACATAACTGAAGGAAAAATTGAACGCAGCCAACCGATCCGGCTGCTGCGTGACGGTGTCGTGGTCTACGATGGCAAAATACGGTCTCTGCGTCGCTTCAAAGATGATGCTAAAGAAGTCCAAAGCGGATATGAATGTGGAATTGGTATTGAGAACTTCAATGATATGAAGGTCAATGACGTCATTGAATGTTACAAGGTGGAGGAAGTTCCACCTATCCTGGAATAGTCATTAGTCACTGGTCATCTGTCATTGGTGTGTCACTGCTGACGACTGGTTAGGGGCCAATGACTAATAACTAATGAACTAAAATGGTTGTCGGAATCGGCACAATTGTCCTCAGGCTCCACGGCAATAACTCCTTAAAGGGTAAACGAAAAGTTGTAAAAAGCGTAGTAAGCCGGCTCCAAAATAACTTTAATGCCTCCGTAGCTGAAGTCGGGGCCAACAACACTCATCAGCGTGCGGAGATAGGAATCGCTTTTGTGGGCAACAACCGGCGGGTCATCAACTCAAAGCTGGATAAGGCCTTGAATCTTGTTGAAGCTATGCAGTTGGCAGAAGTTATCGATACGAACATCGAGATTGTGAATTTGTGATGCATGTAAAGCGAGCCGACAGAGTGGGCGGTCTGATTCAAAAGGAGTTGTCCGATCTCCTGTTGACGAAGATCAAGGATCCCCGTTTGAATCTGGTCACAATAACCCAGGTGAACATAAGTGATGACCTGCGCTCAGCTCGCGTTTATTTCAGCACCGTCGAAGGACAAGAGCGAAGAGTCAGCGTCCTGGCCGGCTTCAAGAGTGCTGCAGGTTATCTTAGACACGAACTGGGCCGTCGTCTTGAACTGAGATACACGCCGGAACTCAGGTTCATTTATGATGAATCCTTTGATAGGGCGGCTGCATTGAACAGGATCTTTAAAACCATACATGATGAGACCTCTTCAACAATTGGCAAATCATCCGAAACATAGTCACCACATTTTTCCGGCCCCCAATTACATTCCTGATGACAGTGCAGCAGTTTTCCCTGTTGCTTTGGGCACTGCATTTAATAAGGTGGTGAATGTCGGATGAACGGGATTATAGTAATAGACAAGCCTCCGAACATGACATCTGCCCGAGTGGTAGCTGAGGTAAAGAGGCTCTTGAAGGCCAAGAAGGCAGGCCATGCCGGTACTCTCGATCCATTTGCTACCGGCGTGTTGGTCTGCTGTATTAATCAAGCCACTCGTCTTGCGCGGTTTCTTACGCAGGGGGAAAAGCGCTATGAAGCGGTTATGTGCCTTGGGACCCGAACCGACACTCAAGATCTCACCGGAAAAATCGTCTCAAAGGAACCGACTCTGGCGGTGACCGACAGTGAGATACACTCAGTCTTCCGGCGCTTTGCTGATGTCAAATACCAGGACCCACCGGCCTTTTCAGCCCTTAAGTACCGCGGAGTTCCACTTTACAAACTGGCCCGCAGGGGAACCTTTGTGCAAAAGCCTTCAAGACGAATTTCTATCTATGAGCTTAAAATCCTTGATATCGACCTTCCCTATATCTCCTTTGGGGTCAGTTGCAGCCAAGGGACTTATGTTCGGACATTGTGTGCTGATATGGGAGATGCCTTGGGCTGTGGGGCCCATTTGGCCAGACTGCGTCGAACTGAAAGCAGTTGTTTCTCGTTGGAAGAAGCCGTGTCCTTGGCCACGTTGGCCAAGCTTGCAACAAACGGGAAAGCTTCAAGCTGTATCATACCCATGAGAAATGCCTTGAGGGATGTTCAGGAAATTCAGGTCGGCCGCGAGTTGGTACGAAGGATACGACATGGGCAACCTGTGACGAAGACGGAATTGGGGCCGGTTGAAGATGATAGCGGTCAATGGGTCAAGGTCACAGATACAAGAAGAAACTTGATTGCAGTTCTGGGTTCAAGGGGAAAAAGCGGCGTATACCCATATGCTTGTGTGTTTTCGAATCAGGAATCGTGAACTGAGAGTCGTGAAGCAAAGCCGAAGTGCACATTTTTAGGCTATCAGACGCAACCTGGGGATGAGTTATATCTCGTTTCTTAATCGTCATACATACAACATGGCCAGCCGCAGATAACGAATAACAGACAGAGGAGGCGTGAAAGTGGTTCTAGCAGCAAAAGACAAGAAGGGATTAATCGATCAGTTCAAGCTGCATGAGGCAGACACGGGGTCCCCTGAGGTGCAAATTGCCCTGCTGACCCACCGTATCAGCTATCTGAACGAACATTTCAAGGTCCACAAGAAAGATCACCATTCCAGGAGGGGATTGTTGAAACTGGTGGGCCAGCGCAGAAGGCTCTTGAACTATCTGAAGACCAAAGACATTAATCGCTATCGTACGCTTATCCAGGCCCTTGGCCTGCGAAAATAGTTCCATGGTCCGGAACGATGCGTATGTTTTCAACCAGTCAGGCCCAGTTTGACGCCATGTCGTTAATCGGTGAAGGCGAACGAACAGAGAATGCGAAGGAGAATTTAAATGGAAATATCTTTTAGGGGAGAGGTGGGCGGCAAAATGCTCACCGTGGAGACAGGAAAAGTTGCCAAACAGGCCGATGGTGCTGTCATCGTACGTTACGGTGATACCATGGTATTGGTAACAGTGGTTGCTGCCGATGAGACGCGGGAAGGAATCGATTTTGTCCCGCTGACCGTTGAATATCAGGAAAAGGGATATGCCGCCGGCAGAATTCCCGGAAATTACTTTCGTAGAGAGGTTGGAAGGCCGGGTGAGAAGGCAACACTGACGGCCCGGATCATAGATCGACCTATAAGACCTTTGTTTCCGAAAAATTACAGACATGAAACACAAGTCATCGCCTCAGTACTGTCCGTGGATAATGAAAACGATCCTGATGTGTTGGCCGTTGTAGGTGCTTCGGCGGCCTTGGAGATATCAAGTATTCCATTTGCCGGCCCAATCGCCTGCGTGCGTGTGGGCCGTATCAACGGGCATTTCAAGGCCAATCCCACACAGCAGGAACTTGAAAACAGCGACATTGATCTGATTGTGGCAGGGAGCAGAGATGCCGTGGTTATGGTGGAAGGAGGCGGCTTGTTCGTAAAAGAAGAAGGCATGCTCGAGGCAATCTTTTTCGGCCATCAAGCCTTGCAGCCCATTATAGATCTGCAGATCAAGCTCAAGGATGCTGTCGGTGTGCCGAAGCGCCCAGTCGTTGCAGACGAAGTGGACAATGGCCTAGCCGAGCGGATAGAAGCGATGACTGCTGAGCGTTTAAGAGAAGCTGCCAACATTGCCAAGAAGCTTGAACGCCGAGACATATTGGAAGAGATAAGATCTGATGTCCTGGAAAATCTGGGAGAAGATTATGCGGACCGGCACGGGGAAGTTCATGATATTCTTCACGCCCTTGAGCGGCGTGTCGTTCGTAACCTTGCTGTCTTAGAAGGACGTCGAATCGATGGCCGCGGTTTTGATGAAATCCGCCTCATCCAGTCTGAAGTAGGTATACTGCCTCGCAGCCATGGTTCAGCCCTCTTTACACGGGGGGAAACTCAGGCCTTGGCCGTTGTGACCCTCGGTTCCACGAGTGATGAGCAGCGGGTTGAAACTCTAAATGGCGATATCTTCAAACCCTTCATGCTCCATTACAATTTTCCCCCATTCTGTGTGGGGGAGGTAAGGCGATTGGGCGGACCGAGCCGCCGAGACATTGGACACGGCGGCCTGTCAACCAGGGCAATTGAAAAGGTTATGCCGGATAAGGAAAAATTTGACTACACTACCCGCATTGTATCAGAGATCTTGGAATCAAACGGTTCTTCTTCAATGGCCACGGTGTGCGCCAGCAGCCTTGCTCTGATGGATGCTGGCGTCCCCATAGCTGCGCCAGTAGCCGGCATAGCCATGGGTCTGGTGAAAGAAGGTGACACTGTTCTCATACTTTCTGACATTCTCGGTGACGAGGACCATATGGGAGATATGGACTTCAAGGTGGCCGGCACCCGCGAAGGCATTACTTCCCTTCAAATGGACATCAAGATTCAGGGCCTTACCAGGCCTATCATGCAACAGGCGCTTGAGCAGGCACGCCAAGGGCGCCTCTTCATCCTGGACAGAATGGCAGATGCTATCAAGAAACCGAGGCCAGAAATCTCTCCCTATGCCCCAAAGATCCTAAGTATCCAAATCAATACTGACAAGATACGCGATGTCATTGGTCCGGGCGGCAAAGTGGTCAGGGCTATCCAATCTGAGACCGATACCCGCGTGGAAGTTGATGAGGAGGGTCTTGTCAAGATTGTGGCTCAGAACATGGAAACGGCAGAAAAGGCCCTTAGAATGATCGAAGATATCGTCCAGGAAGCCGAAGTCGGAGCTATCTACGAAGGGACAGTGCGCAAGATCATGGATTTCGGTGCCTTTGTGGAGATATTTCCGGGAACGGACGGATTGGTACATATTTCCCAACTCGATTCAAAGCGTGTCGGCAGGGTAAGCGATGTGTTGAAACAGGGAGATAAGGTTTTGGTCAAGGTCTTGGAAGTGGATCGCGACGGCAAGATCCGCCTAAGTCGAAAGGCTGCCTTGGAGGAGCAAAGGGGTGCAAAACAGTTTCAATAGGACCATTCTGGACAATGGTATCAGAGTTGTTACCAAGACGGTGCCTCACGCCCGGTCGGTAGCCATGGGCGTCTGGGTTAATGTGGGAGCTCGTGACGAGCGGCCTGAGGAGAGCGGCCTTTGTCACTTCATTGAACACATGATCTTCAAAGGCACTGAAAAACGCAGTGCGATTCAAATAGCAAAGGAGTTTGACGCCATTGGCGGCCAATGTAACGCATTTACCAGCAAAGAAAATACTTGCTATCACGCCAAGGTAATGGACACGCATCTGGACACGATGGTGGACCTTTTATCTGACATTTTTGTAAACTCCGTATTTGATGCTCAGGAGGTTCACAGAGAACGCCAGGTCATTCTTCAGGAGATTCGGATGTTGGAAGACACACCTGATGAGCACGTCCATGTCCTTCTAGCACAAGCCGTTTGGGGGGATCACCCTCTTGGCCGCTGCATACTAGGAAGCCCAAAAACAGTGACTGAAGCTGATTCAACAACGATCAAGGAATATTTTAGACAGGCCTACCAACCTGAGCGTATTGTCATTGCCGCGGCTGGGAACCTGGAACACAGACCTTTTGCAGAATTGGCCTCCCGATCCTTTGAGGTAGCTTGGGAGGAGAACAACTTCCCGGAGCGCGTGCCACCTGCTGTGAACCGAGTCATTGAGGCCCACCATAAGGACTTGGAACAGGTCCATATTTGTATTGGAACCAAGGGGGTCCACATTACAGATCCAAGACGGTATGCCTGCGCTGTTCTCAATGTCATCCTTGGAGGGAACATGAGTTCGCGGCTTTTCCAAGAAATTCGAGAACGTCGTGGCCTCGCCTATGCTGTGTACTCATTTCTGTCGCTATACTCTGACACAGGGTCTTGGGGGACCTATGTCGGAGTCGATAACTCAAATACGGATCAAGTCTTGGAACTTATAGTCAAAGAGATAACTCGAATCAAAGAAGAACCTGTGGATAGCTCTGAACTCTTTAATGCACAACAGTACTTAAAAGGTGGCCTACACCTTGCTGATGAAAGTACAGAGAATCAAATGACACGTATTGCACAAAATCAGATAAATTTTGGTCGTCACGTGTCTTTGAAAGAGGTGGAAGACAGCGTCAAAAAGGTCACAGCTGAGGACATCTTGGGAGTCGCCCAGGATATTTTCCAAAACGAGTCTGTGTCTTTGACGCTTCTTGGACCGGTGGATGAACAAGCGTCGTACGAGGGACTACTCAGCCTATAATGGACACTGGACAGCCAACCAATGACCCCTTAATTCGGATCCGTCGACTCCGCCCGGAAAACGATTCAGATATTCCCCTGCCGCGTTACATGACCCCACATTCTTCAGGGATGGATCTTTGTGCTGCTGTTGAACATGAGCAGATCATTGGGGTAGGGGCCATCAAAGTAATTGGTACGGGAATTACAATGGCCCTTCCACAAGGATTTGAAGCACAGGTTCGCCCCAGAAGCGGGTTGGCATTCAAACACGGGATCAGTATCATCAATAGCCCCGGTACTATAGATGCGGATTACAGAGGGGAAATAAAGATTGCCCTCATCAATCTGGGGTTAGAGCCCTATACGATTCGTCGCGGTGACAGGATTGCCCAGCTTGTTATTCAGAGGATCTTCCAGGCACGCCTGAAACTTGTGGAAACCCTTAGCCAAACAGAGCGCAATGAGGGCGGGTTCGGACACACTGGAAATTAGTCATCGGTCTTGCTAGGAAATTTTGCAGGGCTTTTTCAAAGCGCCAAAGTGTCACAGGACGGAGAGCTTTGCATAACCTCACATCCAAGAGCGAGGCGAGGTTATGCAAAGGTTGCTAATGACAGGTGGCCAATGACCAAAGTTTGTGTTCTGGCCAGCGGGAGTAAAGGAAACGCTATTTGCGTTTCCAACGAAAAGACTGTTGTCTTGATCGATGCCGGCCTGTCGGCCATTGAGATCCAGCGGCGCTTGCAGTCAAGAAACATCAACCCAAAAACACTTGATGCTATTGTGGTCTCCCATGAACACCGGGATCACGTCCAGGGTGTGGGTGTGCTGTCGCGCCGCTTTCGTCTTCCCGTATACATCAGTGAGCCGACGCTCTTGGCTGAAACAGCAACCCTTGGCCCCCTTCATGAGGTAAGAAATTTTCAAAGCGGTATCACCTTTTGCATAGATGATTTAAGTGTCCACCCCTTTTCTGTGTCCCATGATGCCGTCGATCCAGTTGGGTTTACTATTCACGCTGGGGATGTAAAAATAGGTATTGCCACCGACCTTGGGGTGACAACGCAATTGGTGTGCCAGCATCTCAAGGGGAGCAGGTTGGTGGTTCTGGAAGCAAATCACGATGCCAAGATGTTGGATGATGGTCCGTATCCATGGGAGGTCAAACAGCGAATTAGAGGCCGCCTAGGGCATCTTTCAAATGAGGCCTCCCGTGATATCTTGGGTGAGGTAGTTGATGGCAAGCTCGAGCACGTAGTCGTGGCCCATATGAGTGCAACCAACAATCACCCTGACAGGGCTCTATCCGTGGTTGGGGAGGCGTTGGGCAGTCATTCTGCAAGACTCAGCCTTGCACATCAGCATGCGGCAGGAGATATTATAACTCTGGATCAGGGCTAGCCTGGACAAGACTGAACGAGACCTTTGCAGAACCTAGGAAAGTGACAGTCAAAAACCTCATATCAAAGAGCGACACGAGGTTCTGCAAAGCTCTCATGACAAGAAAGGTTTTAACTCATCAAGCCATATCTTGAGCAGGTCCAGTCGCACGGCATTGTTTGATCGGGGCAATCGTTTTGTGTGAATCGATTCCAACAGCCAGTCCAGTGTCCTCCGGACATCTTCAACCGTCACTACGATATCCTGTTCTTCTTTCAAACAGTCCCTGTAGCGAAGAGTAGAGGACACCAATGCTGAAAAAACCTTCTTAACATCCTCGGACGCTTGGCAGGTCTTTCCTGCTACCTTCATGAAGAGCCTGTTGATTTCCGATTCATCCATGACTATTGGCCACCCGTTGCACAACCCTGCATGTCAGCCCCTGAATGCGTTCGCTTTTGCAGCGGGGGCAACGGCTCGGCTTGGTGAAGCGCTTTCGCCTGCCAAAGATATAGCCGCAAGATACACACCTGGGGGCTATGATGCGGAGCTCTCGGCCTTGCGGCACCACAGAACGGGCAATGTGAGAAAGATGAGTATATACCTCCTTTTCCCGGATGCCCAACATCTGTGAAAGCTCCCTTGCTCCGCATTCACCTTCGGACAGCAAGACGACCATTTGTTGGCGAATGGTAGGCATATGCGGAAGGCACCTTCTGTGAGAGCTTTGCATAACCTCGGAAAGCGACAGTCAAAAACCTCATATCCAAGAGCGACACGAGGTTGTGTAAAGCTCTCTCTGTCTCAGTTCGCTATTGACCCCACTATTTTTTTCTGCCATCTGGTCACGATATCTCCAGAGTTGACTGGGCCCAGACCCTTGACGGCAAAGAATTCATCCAGTTCGTATCGGTTGCCGCACTGCCACCAATCTTTCAAAATCCTGCCCGCTTCAGATTGGAACATCCAGTCGTCCCCTATTGTGTGGACCAACATTTTTTCCATGGTTGCTTCAGCCATCCACGAAATGACATAATCGAGAGCATAAAACTCCGGAGCAAGGTCAAACAACTGAGTTTCAGGCCTATAGGAAAAGCCTGTGTATTTTTTCAAAAGACGGGCATAGGTATCTCCGTTTGCCATGTTGTTTTCCTTGAACATCTCATATTCGGCCAAAAACTTGCCGGTATACCTCCTGAACACAGACAAATCCCTCAGTGTCTTATAAAATGTAATTTCTTCGATCTCCTTTGTCGAAAGGCCTAATTGTCTCTTGAGAAATGCCGGGCAAAAACACATGTTTTGTAGCAAGAACGCATAGGTTTCTGACAGAGTGTTTGAGGAGAAGAAATCCTTTTCCGCAGAGGAAAGCACTGGTGATGTAAACGCATTGCTTAGGGCATGACCCATTTCATGGAACAGGGTCTCGATGTCGATCCAGCCCCCTTGAGGGTTCATGACCAAGTGAATCTCCTCTGGTATCCTCAGGGCAAAGCTCATGGCCTGGCCGCCCTTTTTGGGAGAATAATCCATGTGGAGATGGATACCTGAAATGTTTCCGATCTCTATATCCCATCTATTGAAAAAATCGAGATGATCGCCCAGACGAATTTCACTTGGAATAAGGTGATTGAATTCGCCTAACCCAAGGAGGTAGATACCGTCACATCGATTCAGTTCAGCCAGAGGCATCCCTAAGGTTCTTTGTGCCCAAGATTCCATTGCTTCAAAGTACAAGGTGTCTGTTCGTCCCAATAACTCGTGGAGTGTTGAGACATAGCCGTCATAGTCGAGATGCTTGTTATCAACGCAATATGCCACATAAGTGGGGTAACCGAATTCTTCTCTGAGGATCTGAAGCAAGTACTCCCAGAAGCCCAGTGCAAAGGGTTTCAGAAATTTGCAGAGGCTGGTAGCCTCTTTTTCCATCGCCCGGCGCTGATCATGACCTCTTCGCTTCTGGCACCACGAGAGGATGTCCTTGAAGTAGATCTTTTCACCATCCACGCGGGCGGAAGATCCCTTCATCCACGTAAACAACTCATTCTCGTACGGTAAAAGACGGTACTGCAAATAGTGCCCCAAAAGCGCGTGAAAAACCCTTTCTTTCCCCTCGGTAGCTACGGTGGCCTTGCGCACTCTCCTAATGGTGGGGGGATCCAGGATATCAGAAAACTCATCATACAGGCTATGGGAAGAAAAGCCGGAGTCGTTTCCCTGCCACAGGTTCAAGGCACGTGATGCCAGTCGATAGTTGAGAGTTAGAACTGCCTGTTCAATAGCAGGCAAATCAATGGAATTTTTCATCACGAACTCCGCTGGTTCCGAGCACTAAGTGAGAAGGGGTTATGCAAAGGTTCCCTATTGCCTGGTTATGCACATTTTCCCGTAGTGTGCTATGGCAATGGACTTGGTGTCGTTTGAGTCAGACATAAGACCGATCGCCTGGACCGGCTCTGGCTCACGACCAAAAAGTCTCTTGTAATCTTCGTAGACATTGACCTTTTCGCAAACCCAGGTCCCAAGAGGCGTAGACCGGTTTCTGAGAACTACGATCTTTGTCTTGCTGTTGTACGGACTGTCGGTGTTTGTGCCTTCGGGAAGACAGGCACTCCAGACATACTTAATATTATCCGGCCTGAAGCGGCCTGGGAAGATCACATAGATGCCGGCAGCACTATCTCCGGTTTTCTTATATCTTTCATCACCACCCTTGGGAAGTTCAATAACCCGCCACTGCCAGCTCAAGAAGGGGTATTCCTTCAGGTTGTATGTAAACTCCTTGGCTATGGGGACATCTGAGTTGACGGCTCTTGCTTCAAGGTAGCATTCCTCGTTAAATCTTACCGTGTATACTTCCTTAGCCTTGCTTTTCTGGCCCCAAATACACTCCCAGCCCTCAGGAAATGTGCCGGCCTCGAACCTGGAAAAGTCTTCGATAGATCTTTTAGCTGAAATGTCGTCACCTGCCATGACCGCCACAGCCAGAATCACTGATATCATGAACAAAAGCGCTAGGGCCCTTACACACCAGTCACGAGCCATTTGTCATCTCCTTATGATCAGAGCCAGGGAAACGAGACTTTTGCATAACCACTTTCAACGACCATCATGAACTTTTTGGGGCACCCATCTGGGCGAAGCGAACGGCTCACCCTAGTGGGCCAATCGCAAGCTGTTTGATCCGCCGGAGGCGGAGCCCCGCAGGCGGAGAGTTCTTGCGATTGAGTGAGCAAGCCCACGGATGGGTCAAAAAGTCCATGTAGAAAGTGAAAAAGGGTTGTGCAAAAGTCCAGAAATCAAACATTTCTTGTGACCTAATAACCTTTTTCCGCCAGTTGTTCATGGGAAGGGATACCAGCGCGGCCGCCCAGCTTAAGGCTTACCATGGCAGCTGCCCAGGCTCCAAAATCAAGGCTTTTTTCAATATCCCATCTCTTAACAACACCGTAGGTGAGACCGGCGTGAAAAGCGTCTCCGCAACCGGTGGTGTCCACCGCCTCCACGCGATATGCAGGCCTTTCTATGACTCGGCCTTCTGCCAACGCTAGATAGCCTCTAGCACCCAGGGTTACGCCAACAACCCGTGGGCCAAGTTTTGCAAGTTCATAACAGGCATCCAAAGGTTCGTTGTCGCCCACAAGTGTTTTTGCAAAGCCTTCAGAAACCAGGAAATAATCGCTCAACCGGGCAAGATCGAGCGTCCCTTCACGAAGGGTCCCCGCATCCACCACTACCTGAACTCCTGCATCCCTGGCGACCTTGCATGCGGCCAAGGACGCCTCTGCAAAGAGCCCGTCCGTGTGGACTACCTCGGCTTGGCGGATGAATTTCAAGTTGAGTTCCTCAGGCTTCAGGGGTGGACCGGTTGGCCTTCGCCAAAAAATGGTTCGTCTCCCCACCCCCGATTCAGCCACAATAAAGGCAAATTGAGATTCAAAACCCTTCCTGACAAGGATGCCGCTGGTGTCGATGCCTTCTGCATCCAGCGATGCCTTGACCATGCTGCCGAACAGATCGTCTCCCAAGATCCCTGCAAAAGTACATGAAAGTCCCCACCTGGCAAGGGCTACCAGTGCGGTAGCCGCAGGTCCGCCGCCCTGGATGACCAGGTCCGAAAACTCGCACTTTGCATCAGGCGCAGGATAGGCTTCTATCTTTCCGAGATAGTCCAGGGGGCATTGTCCCAGACCATAAACTTGAAAAGACGGTCTTGTCATCTGCTTTCGATCTGTCCCCTTCCTCATCAACGGACGCTTCTCGGTTTCGTGAGAGCTTTGCATAACCTCAAAGAACGAAACCAGGTTATGCAAAGCTCTCTTTGTATCAGACTGTTAATTTCTCTGATTTCAATGCATGACCCATGACGATGCCAACGACAAAAGCGACAGCGAGATTTGAGCCAAGGGTAATTCCCAACATCACCAAAGCAACGAACATGTCCTTTCTTTCCGTCATATCGATTATGGTCATGGCGAGCTGGCTTCCGGCAAAAATCAGCATAATGCCCAATACAGACATCGGTACAAGGTAAACAATCGCAAGGGCGTGAATCCCCAGAAAAATAGCTAATGCGACAAAGATCAATCCGATCATTAGGTTCGACCCCGCAGTACGCGCCCCGAACCGATAATGAGCGGCCAACCCCCCGGCCCCGTGGCATAGAGGCATGCCCCCCACCAGAAAGCTCACAAAGTTGGCCAAGCCCATACTGACACACAAGGCTCGATACGTAACCCTTTTCGAGTTCTCCCCAAAATATTGCCTCGACAGATCAGCATTGGCGATGACCGCATTGCCCAACGTCATGGGTATTTGGGGAAGGACCAGGATAAGAAGAGCGAAAGTGAAATCAGCGCTGGTAGGAAGACCAAAAGGCAACAGTCTGGGCATGTAGATGCCCACCCTGAGCTTGTCAAACCCCTCGTTTGTGCCGAAAACCAAGCCCAGACCAATGCCCCCCAGGACCACAAGGAGTCCGGCAGGGAGCTTCTTGTTATCCAGCAACCAGAATGTCAACACTCCACCTATTATCCCGATTATGATGCCGATCGGCACTGGCCCCAAGCTCTCCAGACGCAGATAGGGTTCGGCCGCGTGCTGCAGAATCTGGAATTTTGAGGAACCTATAATAAACCTGACCCCTTGAGCCATCAACAGAGCCCCTGTGGAAATCTGGACCCCCCTGACGACCGGCTTGGGAGTGTATTTGCCTATGAGTGTAATGGCGTTGGTACCACCTATGATCAAAAGGAACAAGGCAATCCAACCTCCTGAGGCTGTGATCTGGGAGGCACTCATTCCGGTTGCAATGGCGTAAGCCCCGATAACCTTCATAGGCTGGACTGGTACTGTCACACCATAATAGACGCCGGAAAATACAAAGAAGAGACCAACAGTGAAAAAGAGGCCTGAAGGGCTCAGACCGTTGATCATGATCATGCCTATGGCCAGGGGAAGCAGTGTTCCCAGGTCGCCCAGGGATCCTGCCAATTCCAGTCGGTTAAATTCAAAACGCCGATTCATCTCTTGTAACCCTTTCACCAAAATCAGGTGCTGTGCAGAAAAGACAAGTACGCAAAACCCCGCCTCATATCGTTCGATTCTTACTCGGATCAATCTGGATATTATGAGGAATAAATATTCATCATAAACTTAATAATTTGGCAAGTTCAACAAATGTTTCCTCAGTTTGCATAAAGCAACAGAGGCCAAGCTTTTTCCTTGACACCCGGGTGCGTTTCTCTTAAAGATAGCTGCGTTGATTGTGCCTAACTGCCAAAGAGCCTGTTTCCCAACGATAAAATGATACAAGACAAACAAGTGTCACAAAATCGCAGCAAATCCCTCATGAACGGTTTTGATCAACACCGGCTTGTTCAGGGAACAACTATTGAGTCCTAACCTGGAAAGGAGGTGAAGTTAACGTAGAGTCTTACCGTGTGCTTTTGTAAAAACAAGGACTTGCGGTCGGAGTCAATCCTGTCTTAGGGTTGAAAAAACTATTAACTTATGGAGGAGATTATGAAAACAAAAGAAATAATCACATCGACCATCGCTCTTTTGGCCTTTTTTGCTTTTCTGTTTGTTGCTCCGGTTTGTGCAACGGATGAGCTCAAATCGTCACAACTTGAAGAAAGTGCCGCAAAAGCGACTGATACCATGAAATCCAAGACCGAAAAGGCTACGGCTGAGGCCACAAAGGCTGCCACTGTGGAGAAGATCAATATCAACGAGGCGGACCTTGAAACCCTTACCAATCTTAAAGGAATCGGTCCTAAAACCGCTCAGAACATTATAGACTACCGCAAGAATGTTGGATCCTTCGAGAAACTTGAAGATCTTATGCACGTGAAAGGCATTGGTGAAAAGACCCTTGATGCAATCAAGCCCTTCATCAGACTAAAGTAACACGAAACCTCTTAGGGAATTGATACCGGGCCTTTTTGTATAGGAGAGAGGCCCGGTTCAAAGTTTTATGTGCGCGTAATACGGCTCACGCCCACCATTACGACAACACACAAGATAATCGGCAGGATGCTTAAGTACTGGGAACCAAGTACTAGCTCCACGAAGTCCTCACCACTCATTGAAAGCATCGTCTTCATGGCAGCACCGCCTTGGATCTTTCCTAAGATGGCTGCGGTTCCTCCAACCACAACAGCACAGAAGGCGCCCCATGATGTAATCTTGAAGCGTTGCCGGCAAAAACTTGCCAGCGTTGGAAAGACAATACCTCCCACAAAGACGGTGTAACCCAGTAACAGCGAGGAAATTATTCCTTGGTACAGACTGGCTATCAGCCAGGCAGCACCGCCTATGGCCACAAGGACTGCCTTGGTGAGTCCCAGATACTGTGCCTCTGAAACCCGCCAAAAAGGACCTATCACGTTCAGGGAAATAATGGTGGAAGCGGAAATCAGGCAGGTGTCGGCAGAAGACATGATTGCCCCTAGAAAACCGGCCGCTATCAATCCTTTGAGCCCGACAGGGATGAGCATGCTTAACGTCCTTGGCAATGCAGCTTCGGCAGGGACCCCCGGAAATTGAGTGCGTGCCAGCAACCCGAAAAAGGCGAGCGAAAAAGAAAGAGGTATGACTACGAGGGCAGCAAGGAGAGAGGATCTTCGGGCCACTTGATTGTCTTTTGCGCACAGGACCCGCGAATAGATGTCCGGGCCAACCAGATAGGGAAACCCCACGATCATGGGATAAAAGACCAACACCTCGTACCATCCAAAGGCATCGGATACAGGGAAACGCAGGTGTTCTGAGGGCACCTTCTCCCAGAGGGAAGGTCCAAGGCCTGTGGATGAAATGAGAAGACCAAGTGAAACAAAAAATCCGCCTACAAAAAGGACCAACTGCCAAGAATCAGTCCTGATGACTGAAAGTTGTCCTCCCCAGAACGTGTACAAGACAAAGACAATCGCCACAGTTGCAAGTGCCCGCTGGAAGTCCATAGAGAAAACTCCGCTCAACAGGCGCCCCCCGGCGACCAGTTGTGCGGCTATGACCCCACACCAGGCTACTGCAATCACGATCCCGGCAGGGACAGCCACCATTTCACCGTAGGCCTTTTTCAGGACATCAGGAAGTGTGTAAACACTTAAGCTACGAACGCGGCTGGCCAAGAAGACACTGAAGGGGACCAGAGCAATCCCTCCGATCAAAGACCACCAGGCACCAGTCAACCCCCGCGAATAACCAAGCCCAATGATGCCCATGGTGGAAGATGCACCAAAGATGGTTGCAACCAGAGATGTGGCTATCCGCCTCGTACCGTATCTGCGTTCTGCCACCCAGTAGGATTCAGCAGATTGGCTCCGACTTCGCCACCCCACAAAGACCATTGCCGAGAAATATCCGACAACTACTATCAAATCGATCATTTATTCGTGGTCTGTCATCCGGAAATCGTTATCCATTTGAGCATTAAACAATTTCAAGCGGCGCAACCTTCGGATATCACTTCAAACGTTTCATCTCCAACACCCGCACATCACTGTCACGGAGCTTAATTGTAACTATTTCACCAGTGTTCTTACCCAAATAGGGAACAGAAGCAGCCGCCATCATGGGCATAATCCGTCTTAAATCGTCCAGCTTGCTGGTGGTCGTGATAGTGATTTCCCACAGTGTCTGCATATCTTTGTCCGTGTGTCCTGCTCTATATATCTCTTTTGCTTCCAGCACCGCATGCGCGGTGAAAACCGTGTAGCTTTCTCTTCTCGTTTCCATGCCTACAACGCGACTTTTTGCAGGGATAGTCACGGTTTTCGTCGTCTTAATCTTTCTACCCTCTGCATCTGTTTCCGTTTCTGTGATGTCGATTGTCTCTCCACCTACTATCGCATAAACAGGTCTCGTGTATGTGTGATGAACCTCCGCCCCCCCGGTTATCCCATAACTGAAGTAAATAGCCAAATCAGCGTCCTCTGGTTTGTTTACTTCGTGGTACCCGTGTTTTTTCAGAACCTCTCGAAAGTACTTACCGTATTCTCGAAAATACAGATCATCCACCGAGGTGTCCTTCATTCCGCTATACAGGACATATCTCTTTTCTCCGAGCGGCTTTCCTTGGGCAACAATGGAGTCAATCCGGACCGCAATCTTCGGGCTGCACCCGACCAGGAAAAGCGCTA
>CAZCWQ010000018.1:0-4943 GCA_964502365.1 uncultured Desulfobacterales bacterium
TCCTCACCAATGGCGATCAGGGCATATCCGGCCAAAGAGGCGATCTCCAGGAATACATAAAGGTTAAACAGATCACCGGTTATGGCGATGCCCAAGAAGCCGGTGACCTGGAGCAACAACAGGGTATAGAAATAAACTATTCTTTCGGCTAATTCCTGTTCAACACTCCGCTTAGAATAGATCGCGACGATTAGGCTGATCACACATATGATTACCAGCATCATGGCATTCAGATGATCAACCACATACTCGATCCCGAAGGGGGGAGCCCAGTTTCCCAGTCGATAATGGATGGTGCCGCTGTTTATGACAATAAAGAGCGTGTTGATCGAGCAGATTGCACATAGTGAAAGGGAAAAAACTGCCCAAAAATAGCAAGCCCGCTTCCTCCACAGCCCAACAAGGGGACAAAGGAAGGAAGATAACAACGCAATCACAACAACCAAGATCGGGATATGTGCTGTCATGTTTTCAACCCTTTCTCATGCCCATAAGGATCTCGTCTTCCTCTAACGTATAATGTCTCCTGTAAATCATGATCACGACCGCCAGTGCCACACCCAGGGTTGCCACCATCACCACAATGGCTGTGAGCATGAGCACATGGGGCAATGGGTTGGCATATTGCATCACATCAACCATATGGGGCCCATGTCCTTCATGGGCATGCTCCAGAATGGGAACAGTCACACCTCCTTTTTTGACGGATGTGGAGATATAGAAAAATATGATGGCCGACTGAAATATGTTCATGCCGATGATCTTCTTTATCAAGTTCCTCTTTGCCATCATGGCATAGAAGCCTATCATCATCAGACCTATGTACATCCAATAGTTGTAGTGGTTCACAATGAATTCAGACATGGCGCTTCCCCTCGCCTTTGCGTCTTCTTCTCAACAACAATATGCATGCCATGCCGGCCGTGAAGATGACCGTGGTCTCCCCCAGGGTGTCGTAGCCCCTGTAATCAGCAAGAACCGAGGTGACCACGTTGGGCGTTGCTGTCTGCTCCAAGCTGTGGTGAAGGTAGTAAGGAGACACATGCACGGAAGCCGGGGAATGGGGATCCCCCCAATTGGGCATGTCCATGGTGCCATAGATAAGCGCTGCTCCTACGAGCACTGTTATTATAAGGCTTAGAGCTTTCAATCCTTTGACCCCCTTTTCATTTTGCTCACAGCACCAATCATGAGCACCGTGCCGATACCTGCACTCACGGACGCCTCCGTAAAGGCGACATCAATGGCGGCCATCTCGGTCCAGAGCAGGCACATAAAGAAGCTATAGGCACCAAGAATGACGACAGCGCTCAAGAGATCTTTTGTTATGAGGGCCGCTATGGCACATATGAACGCGAAGAGAACCAAGATCAAATCAAATGGTAGGATCACCTTTCGCCTCCTTGTTCCACTGCCGTCTCCTTGGGCTCACGTGTCCAGGGCTGGACCCCACACCTAAAGGCTGCCCTTGAGATGGCGTGGGTAGCTGTGGGTTGTGCCAGAAACATAAACACCGCAATGAAGACGATCTTTGCACTGGTCAGTGAAAATCCGTGGTAGACTGCGAGCCCCACGAGCGCCAGAACGACAGCCAAGGTATCTCCTTTGCCGGTAGCATGGAGCCTGGCATAGAAATCGGGAAAGCGGAGCAGCCCTAAGGTCGCCGTAGTAAAAAAGAAGAAACCGCCCAACATAAATAGGATTGATATAATGTCTTTGATTGCCATCAGACTTCTCCCGTCCTCTCAAGATATTTTGCCAGGACCAAACACCCAATAAAGTTCAACAGAGCGTACACCATACTGATGTCGATAAACATATCAATCCTCTTATAGATAACACCCATAAGGAGTAAAATAATCAACGTCTTGGTCCCGATGGCAGAGATCCCCGCCGCCCTGTTTAAGATAGTGGGCCCATAGGTGGCACGGTATAGACAAAGCAACACCAGGCCGCACATTCCTACACCTACAATCAAGAAGAATTGTGTCATTCCTCACTCCCGTCATCTTCCGGCGACTCCCCCACTGTGAATATCGCAAAAAAGATAGTGCACATAACCCCCATGACTGCCAAGCCCACCCCAATCTCAACACCTAATATTCCAAGTGACCTCGCCTTGGCAGGTGTAACCAGGAGAAGCTTGCTCAGTTTGCCATAATCAAGATAATTTCCACCCAGGATTAAGCAAAGTGCCCCGATACCTCCATAAATAAAGACCCCGATGCTGCTGATGGCCCCTGCCACCTTTTCAGACATCCGTTTCCTTGTTTGTTCCAGGCCGTGGGTGATGACTAACAAGACAAAGCCGGCTGCCAAAATTACACCCCCTTGAAATCCTCCTCCAGGGCTGTGATGCCCATGCATTATTACATACAAGGCATAGGCGAAAATAAACGGCATAAGCAATCTGGCAAGGGTTTTGATAATGACATCTTGGCTATCCCGTATCATGCCATCCTCCTTGTTGACATCGTTCAGTTCCCAGGTTCCTAATTCTCTAGTTGTTAAATCGTTAAATCCCGCAACGCGCAAATCTTTCTGTCTACGTTCCCAGTGCTGCATATATGCGGGCAGCGTCCAGGACATCCTGGACATACAGATGATCCGCCTCCATATATACGTGAGCCACTCTGTCTTCCATCTCGCCGGTGTTCAGATCATCGGCAACTTTCTGACTCAACGCGTGCACATAATACACCCCGTCTCTGATATCCATGGTAATGGTCCCCGGAGTGAGAGTGATGGAGTTAGCTAAGGTGATAAGCGAGATGTCAGTCTCCAATTTTGACTTGAACGTTACTACCTTAGGATCTATCGGCATCTTTGGGCGGATTACCAGAGAAGCCACGTGGATATTGGCCAACACAATCTGTTCAAACAGCCAAGGGATATAGGCAATAAACCTTGCGGTCACTACGCGCATGTCCGCCACCCTGACGTTGGCAAATAACAAGTCATGGAACAAATAAGCAACCAGAACAGAGCAAATGACCCCAAGAGTAAGGTGAAAGGAGTCAAACTTCCCTGATAGCAATAACCAGAATACAAAGAGTATAATGGAGGCTCCAATGAAATTCTGAAATTGAGTCTTTTTTTTCTGGGCACCCATAAAAAGGGCCTCAAACCTTTTTTCACCAAAATATTGAGTCTCCTGTGCCATAAACTCAACAGCTGTATCCAGCAGGCCGACCGCGTGTTCTCTGGCCCGCTCTAAAATCCTAAACGCGTTTTCTGAAGCCTCAAGCAACAACGTGACTTCCATCTGGATTCTCCCTTCTTAGGACCCGCCTTCAAGTCAAGGCACAACCAGTGTCGGTACCAGCGATGTTCCCGCCACGCGGCAAGAACAGCTATTCGACAAAAAATCCTTCAGGGCCGACTTGCCGGTGGTCCCCATGACAATACAGGTTGCATCGTAATCCTTGGCCGCAAGTATGATTTCTTCGGCTCGCTTGCCCGCATAGATGTGGGACTCGGCATCTATGCCCCGGTCCAGGAACATCTTACGCCACTGCGTAAGCTTTGTCTTGAGATCCCGCATATCTTTTACAGATAGCTTCCTGTCTATAACGTGGACAATCTCCAGTTCCTTGATGATGCCTTTGAACTCTAGGAGGTAAGCCAGCGCCTTTTGTGAAGCAGTCGACCAGTCAGTAGCAAGTATGACATGGCCAAACACGCCCCCTTGCCCAGACCCGGATGCTCCCATATCTTGCGGCATTATGATCACAGGCACAGGGGAGGATCTGAGCAAGTGCCTAATCACAGATCTGCGCACCCGCCTGCCTGCTTGCTTGTTCAGGCCGGCTGCGATCAGCGGGACCGCCTCTTGATGCACTGCAGATAAGATTGCGGCCACAACAGGTCCGTCTGCCATTACCACCTTGCAACTTAGTCCAGAGTCGGCAAGGGCTGCTTCCCAACCTTCCACCTTGGTTGTTTGCAGCAAGACGACTTCCTTGATGCCAAGGCTGCAAAGATCCATCAGGCGCTTAACTTCCGAAGGCTTGAGCTCGCTGGCCTCTGTTGCGTATAGTAATTTTGCCACTTCCATCACTGATCTACCCCGGAAACTAACCCAACATTTTTCTTACGGCTGCCAGCAGGCGATTAGCCGTGACCGGTTTTTCTATATACTCTTCCGGGTCAGGTACACTTTCACCACCCAATTCCGTCAAGGCGGCCTGCGCCCGCAGCAATGTTCTTCTGGCTATACCGGAATATATGATCACAGGAATATTTCTTAGGGCCTCAGAGGTCTTCAGTTCACGATACATCTTGATCCCGCTCTGCCTTGGCATCAGGATATCCATAATAATCAGGTCTGGTTTGTTCAGTCTGATGATACCCATAGCTTCTTCCCCATTGCTGGCCGATACGGACGTATAACCATTCTCTTCCAACACGGTGGAAACGAATTCTCTTGCATGCGACTCATCATCTACAGCAAGAACGGTCTTTCCCATGTGGATATCCTCCCGGTATTGTGGTAAGAAGAGAAACACATGCGGCCAAGACCGCTTTGATAGATGTGATTGCTTCCATATTCCTATTCCTAAGTCATATTCCGAGGGCTGATTCTACCATCTGTCGCACTTCCTGTTCGCTAACCGGCTTGTGCAGACAGCCAAACGTTCCAAGCTTCATGGCCTCTTTGATCTCATCTTTCTTGTTAGTGCGGGGAAGATAGAGCACTTGCCAGGCTGGCACCTCATTCAACACCGTTTGCAAATCCATCAAACGAGGCTGGGAGCAAACAGATGCGTCGATCACCACCACACCTCGCTCCTTGCTGCCCAGATCTTTGATAAAATCCGCGCAGACCTCGTACAGGGTCAGTTCGCAGCCGAAATCGTTTGAGATCCTCCTCATTATCTTCTCAAGCCCTCGATCCTGCGTAACGAGCCCCAATCCGTAATCCATTGATCATCCTTTCTTCG
>CAZCWQ010000018.1:5043-24101 GCA_964502365.1 uncultured Desulfobacterales bacterium
CCTCGATCCTGCGTAACGAGCCCCAATCCGTAATCCATTGATCATCCTTTCTTCGTCATCCGGCCGAATCCTTCTCTTTTTGAACGAGACGAATTTGCAAGGTGATCATGCCCAAAGAAACCGAGAAAAAACTGTTTTTCTTTTCTTGAGAAAAAAATTTAGGAACAAATGCAGCGAAATTATTTTTTGCTTACACAAGTTGCGTGCCAAATCTGCGAGTGCAGTCTGGGCGATAGTGGCAGGTCCGAATAACTCCTTTAATTCATGAGTAATTATTTTTGTGTAGTGAAATAATGGGAAAAGCAGAGAAGGCAATCACAAGCCTGACAAATTGTTCAATATCCGTCTGGATAAACAGCTTGATACGCCGAATTAGTTACAAGTTCAATAAGTTAATGCCAGTTCAAAATACAACAGAGGAGGTTTCCAATTGTACAAAATACGACCCAAAAGGCTTCTTACGGTCGAATATTATACCTCTTTAATTTGCTATAAAGGGTGCCTCGGCTGATGTCCAGCAGGCGCGCGGCTTCATGTTTGTTCCAATTGGACTGTCGCATGACGCGCACGATGAGACTCCTTTCATTCTTCGACAAGGAGTACTGCACAGTGTCCACGCGGCTCCCAATCTTGTCTGACAGCACCTCAGCGCCAATGTGGCTACCAGTGGCCAGGACCACAGACCTGGCCACACAATTTTGAAGCTCCCTTACGTTTCCAGGCCAATCGTAGTCCATCATCAATCTCATGGCCTCGATGTCAAATCCCACGATTTCTTTTCCCTCAATAAGGCAGTAGGTCCGCAGGAAATGGTTGGCCAACATCGGAACATCCGTGATCCGTTCCCGCAGGGGAGCCAGTTCAATGGGTATAACATTAAGACGATAGTAGAAATCTTCCCGCAGACGCCCTGCCTTCATTTCCTTTTCAATGTCCTTGTTGGTGGCCGCAATCACCCTGACATTGACCTCGACGGCACGCTCGCCTCCCACACGCTCGAAACTCTTGTCCTGCAAAAAGCGCAGCAGAAGCACCTGGGTTTCCTGCGGCAGGTCAGCCACTTCATCCAAGAAAAGGATGCCCCCTTGGGCCCGTTCCAACCGGCCCAGCCTTCTATTAATAGCCCCGGTAAAGGCACCTTTTTCGTGCCCGAAGATCTCTGAGTGGACTAAAGTCGGCACAAAGGAAGAGCAGTGGGCCACGACAAAAGGGGTGTCATTGTATTTGCCTGCTCTGTGGATGGCGCCGGCCACCAGTTCTTTGCCCGTGCCGCTCTCTCCTGTAATCAGGACAGTACTTCCTGAGTCGGCTACGGATTGAATCAGTTGATAGACCTTCTGCATCGGTTGGCTTCGGCCAACGATCCCCATGAATTTGTCCGGTCCGGTGAGCTGCTTTCTGAACGCTTCCTCCCTAACTTCTTTGGAAATCTGGTACCTGACTACACCGGCTATCTGCCGGATCAGGGCCTCAACAAAGATCAGATCGTCCTCCACTTCCATATCCATGGAAGACGAACCGAGCATGAAAAGCCCATAACATTCTCCCTCCAGTTCGACAGGTACGGCCATCCACGTACGAAATTCCGTTGCCAGCTCCTTGATGATTGGCGCATCATATCCATTTTTCGGTCTTGAGCATGTTGACCTCATTTTCTCTTTTGTCAGAAACTCCAACAGGGCCTCTTCGAGCTTTAGGTCCCTGATCTTCCTCTGGGCACGGTCATAGCAGGTTTGCCTGACTTCTTCTCTGTCCGGACGAGGGAAGTAGAAACTGTCTCGCTCCGGGGTCACAAGGAAAATCCAGGCCTCAAAGCCGGGGTAAAAGTCTTCCATTATGCCCTGAAGCACCTGACACATTCCGTTCAGGTTATACTCCTTGGTCACTCTCAAAAGGACGCCGTTAATGGCCAGGAGTTCATCATGCTTTCTCTTGAGTTCCTTTTCCACCTGTTTCTGGTCGGTCACATCCCTGGCCACCTGAATAAGGCGAGTGATCTGACCTGATTCATTTTCTACCGGTACGCTGTAACAGTCCCAATAGCTTTCACCCTTTCTGCCTGCGACGTGAGGTTTGCACATGACAGCATGTTCAATCTTGCCTGTGGACAGCGCCCTCTTGGTGGGACATCCTTCACACGGGGTATCTCTACCAACGAAGAGATGATAACAGGTTTGGCCCGTCACATCTTCAGGAGTCACACCGAGCTCGTCAGTTGCTCTCCTATTTGCCCAAATCACCCTCATATTCCTGTCAACGTAGCGAACCATATCAATTGAAGCATCGAGTATGGCCCGTTTCTGTGCTTCACTCTCCCGAAGTTCTTCTTCTGCCTGCTTCCGCTGCGTAATGTCCTTCACGTATTCCACAATGCCCACCACGGCGCCACTGGGATTCTTCAGAGGAAATGCCGAAAGATCGATCCACCGTGTCAAATCGTCTTCTGACGGATATGGGACAACTTGGCTGTGCGCCTCGCCTGTAGCTAGAGTGGGGACTGCCGGGCACTGAGGGCAAGGAGACTGTCTTTTTTGATAGGCCTGGTAACATTTCTTTCCAACCAGCGGCATCTGGGGCGCATATGTTTTCTCTATCCAAGGATTCACCTCGATAATATTGAATTCACAATCTAAAACGGTAATCCCGTCCCGTATTGCGTCGAAGACAGTCTGAAGAAAACGTTCATTGGCCTGGAGCGCCTTCTCCGTCCGCTTGCACTCGGCAATCCTTTGTTCTTCGATCCGGAAGACATCCCAGAAGAGACGGGCAGCTATGTTGCCCATCAATCGAACGTGGTCTGGTTTGGTTTGACGAATTTCGCATGCCACCTCCTCACTACCTGTGAGCTCAATGATCAGGTTGAGATCGTTCAGCTTATACAGATCCTTGTAATCTTGCGTCGTATAAATG
The DNA here is from genome assembly GCA_964502365.1 of uncultured Desulfobacterales bacterium. Lineage (GTDB taxonomy): Bacteria > Desulfobacterota > Desulfobacteria > Desulfobacterales. The sequence continues at coordinate 7,954 of CAZCWQ010000018.1, forward strand.
CCTTTTTCTTGCGCATACCGGTAACCAAAAGCGGCCGGATCAATATCGGCCACCCCGATGAGTGTCATGCGAAGCTGGCTGAGCCTTTCGGCAAATATCATGTCCATGACCGCCTTACATCCAGGGCCGCCACCCACAATCGCCACGTTGAGTACGTCATGCTCTTTCATAGTTTGCCCCCAGTTTACCAATATAAAGGCAGCAATATAAAAAAGTATAAAGGTCGCCGCTTACGTAATGCAGGGTAAGAATTTATACAATGGCAGGGTAACATACTGTACACAAAGGAGGGGCGGTTGTCAATAAGGCACTTGGACTCGCAATCCATACAACATCCCATGGCGTCGGGACTAGTCGAAGCCGTTCGCCGAAACTCCTTGGATTCACCCCATTGTCCATGATAAATGACTCTCTTGATAGGAGACCTTTATTGCATAACCTCGTCTTGCTCTTCATATGAGGTTTTTGACCCATCTTACGGACTTGCTCACTAAATCGCAAGAACTCTCCGCCTGCGGGGCTGCGCCTCCGGCGGATCAAACAGCTTGCGATTTGCCCACTACTGTGGGCCGTTCGCTTCGCCCAGGTGGGTGCCCCAATAACCTCATAATTGTCGCTTTCCGAGGTTCTGCAAAGGTCTCGATAGAGGGCGAGATAGCAAATAGGTCTGCATTGTTTAGGTTCAATTGCTGGATTGTCACGTTGGAGGTATGTGATATGGCACTGCATGAACTAGCTGGTAAGCCGGCACCACGCACGCTTCTTGTCAATGTCTCAAGACTTGTCAGTTCATACTACACCCACAAACCAGACGTATCCGACCCGACTCAAAAAGTGGCTTTCGGCACCTCGGGCCACAGGGGTTCTTCGTTTAATAACAGCTTCAACGAGGGCCATATCCTGGCCATTTCTCAGGCTATTTGTGAACACAGAAAATCTAAGGACATCACAGGCCCCCTTTTCATCGGTATGGACACCCATGCACTGTCTGAACCAGCCCTGGCAACCGCCCTAGAGGTCTTCGCAGCCAACGGTTTGACACTGATAGTTCAAAAGGGACTCGGCTATACGCCCACGCCGGTCATCTCCCACGCCATCCTGACACACAACCGCGACAAGGCAAGGGGCCGAGCCGACGGCGTGGTCATTACCCCTTCCCATAATCCGCCTGACAACGGCGGATTCAAGTACAACCCCCCTCATGGAGGCCCGGCCGACACCAAAACCACCAAGGTCATTGAAGACAGGGCCAACGACATCCTGCGCGGCAAGAATAAAGACGTGCGCCGCATGCCCGTTGAGAAGGCGATGTCCGCTCATACCACCCACGAATACGATTACATAGGTCCATATGTCGAGGATCTGGCCAACGTCATCGACATGGAGGCTATAGCCAGTGCACGACTCAGACTCGGCGCAGACCCCTTGGGTGGGGCTTCAGTGGGCTTCTGGGGCCCAATTGCGGAGCGGTTCGGGCTTGACATAGAAGTGGTTAACCGGAACATCGACCCCACCTTCGGGTTCATGACCGTGGATAAGGACGGCAAAATCCGCATGGACTGTTCATCCCCATATGCCATGGCGCGTTTGATCCGGCTCAAGGACAAATTTGATATCGCCTTTGGCAACGACCCGGACACCGACCGCCACGGCATCGTCACCAGGGGTTCTGGCTTGCTTAACCCCAACCATTATCTTACAGTGGCGGTCTGGTATCTCTTCCAGAACCGTCCAAACTGGAGGCCCGACACCGCTGTCGGCAAAACCTTGGTTTCAAGTTCTATGATAGACCGGGTAGCGGCATACCTCAAGCGTAAGCTCTCGGAAGTGCCCGTCGGGTTCAAGTGGTTTGTAGACGGGCTCATTGACGGCTTATACGGATTCGGTGGAGAGGAGAGCGCTGGGGCCTCCTTTTTGCGCAGAGACGGCACGGTCTGGACCACTGACAAGGACGGCATCATCATGGACCTGTTGGCTGCGGAAATCACAGCCAAGTCTAACCACCGCCCCGACGAACTGTATAAAGAGCTGGAAGACAAATTCGGCGAACCCGTATACGAGCGCATCGACGCCCCTGCAACACCCGATCAGAAAGCAGCCTTTGGAAAACTCTCTTCCGACATGGTGTCGGCAAAAGAGCTTGCAGGAGAAAAAATCACTGCTAAGCTCACCCACGCGCCTGGCAATGGCGCCCCCATCGGAGGCCTCAAGGTGGTGACTGAAAACGGCTGGTTCGCGGCCCGGCCGTCAGGCACGGAAGACATCTACAAGATGTACGCAGAGAGTTTCAAAGGAAAAAACCACTTGAAAAAGATCCAAGAAGAGGGGCAAGCAATCGTAAATGCGGCCTTCAAGGCGGCAGGAGTCTAGCTCACGAAATAACGGCGAGTTCATCGGAGCCAGGCGTGAGCTTTTCGCCACCCTGCTCTGTAACCAGAAAGGTGTTTTCCACGCCCACCAGGCCGATACCTTCAAGGCCTTTCTTGGGTTCTACCGCAATAACCATACTCCTTTTTAGGGGAAAACCATTATTTTTGGTAATGACCGGAAACTCGTCAATCACCAGACCGATACCGTGACCAAGGAACGGGACTTGGTTGCTTCCATAACCCATGAAGTTTTGCTCAAACTCCCGTGGGGTTACCTCGCTCCGATACACCTCCTCAAATATTTCGGACAGAACCGCTCCCGGTCTTAATCGGCGCCGAACCGCCTCTTGGATCTCCAGACAGATCTTGTGGGCATCAACGGCTGCCTGAAGGGGGTGTCCAAGGGCAAAGACCCTGGTCTTGTCCGTAAAATACCCTCCGTAGGAAAATCCAGTGTCAATAAAGATCGTGTCAGATTTCTTAAGCCTTCTGGCCCCACCGAGCAAGGGAAATGCAGGGGACAGTCCCACCTGACCGCCCGGACCCACTGATGCAGTAGGATAGTTGCCCGATTCCCCGAAACTGATCACCCCTGCAAAAAGCTCGCTGTTGAAAGCAGCGAGCCTGGCGATCCCTGTATACCCAAGCCTGAGCATATTTCCATGGATAGCTGATCCGAGTTCCCATTCCGTCATGCCTTCGTGTATCATATTCGGTATCTCATCGTAGATCGCCTTGTGCCTCCTTCCGGCTTCGCGGATCAGGCCGACTTCGTAATCCGACTTGACAGATCGAATCATGGCCAGCATTAGACTAATGTCTTCAAAACGGCTCTGGGGAAAGACCTTTGAAATTTTCTTGAGAATCGAAACGGTAACTCCGGTCTCATCCAAGCCCAGCCGGGCTACCTGGTAACCGGACCCCCTTAATCGATCTGCAAGTTCATTAAGGCTCTTGAGACGAACCAACGCCTTAATGGGCGTTTCTCTTTCTGCCCGTTCAAAGCTCCGACGTATGAAAAACACCGGCTCTCCCTCAATCGGAACAAACAGGACACCCTGTTGTATCGTGCCGGTGTAGTAAAACATATTTATCCCATCAAGGATGACGGCGCCGTTCAGGGCGGTGTCCATCAGTTTGTGCTGAAGCCTTGAAATCCTGTGGAAGATCTCCTGTGAAGGAACCAGATCATAGTTCATGGGGTAGGTCATGGATTGGTCATAAGTCATTGGTCATAAGTCGACGGGCTGTTGCCTGAATACCTTTTTAAAAAATGCTAAACCCTTACGACATTGTCAGTTTTTCAAGGCAGGCTGACCCGTAGTCTCCAGCACGCTCATCCACATTTCGCCGGAGGTCTCCACTTGTTTTCGCCTTCCGGCCGTTGCCTCCATGGGAATGTGAACAAAATGATTATTACACAGCCCCACGAGCATCTTTGTCTTCCCTGCCATGCCCGCGTGAACCGCATTACGGCCCAGAAAGCCACACAGGACATGATCATTGGCATTGGCTGGAACACTTCGGATCGTGTAACTGGGGTCAATATACTTCAAGGTTATCTCTATGTTCTGTTCGTGGAAATAGCCAGTAATCGCCTCCTTTAGAAAAAGGCCAATGTCGTGAAGGCGGATGTTTCCAGAGGCGTCACTCTCCTTCCTGCCGCCCTCAAAGAACTTCTGCCCGGCGCCCTCTGCCACAACAATCACGGCATGTTTTCTGGTGAGCAATCTCTCCTTCAGAGCCTCAAAGAATCCCATCGGACCTTCCAGGTCAAAGTCCGACTCCGGTATGAGGCAAAAGTTTGCCTCCGGCATTGCAAGTGTTGCTGCTGCTGCGATGAATCCTGAATCACGGCCCATGAGTTTCACCAGCCCCATGCCATTCGAGGCACTGATAGCTTCGTTATGGGCAGAGCGTATGACATTAACCGCCATATCCACTGCGGTATCAAAGCCGAAAGAACGGTCTATCAGATATATGTCATTGTCAATCGTCTTTGGTATACCTATTACGCCGATTTTTAATCGTCTCTTGCTAATCGCATTGGCAATCTCGGTCGATCCCATCATGGTGCCGTCTCCACCAATCGTAAAAAGCAGCCCCACGTTCATCCTCTCCAAGGCATCCACAATGCTTTCAATGTCCTGCGGACCCCTGGAAGAGCCGAGAACAGTTCCACCACTCTCATGGATGTCGGAGACGGAATCTGGCGTGAGGTCCATGAGTTCATGGCAGTACGAGGATATGAAGCCCTCAAATCCGTACCGGATTCCGTATATGTTGGGCACGCCATAGTTATAGTGCAGTGCCAACACCACGGCACGAATGATATCATTGATCCCAGGACACAGGCCGCCACAACTCACCACAGCGCAACGGAGTTTGCTTGGATCAAAAAAGATTTTGCTCCTGGGCCCCGCCCGTTCAAAGGATATTGGCTTCTTGCGGCCTTTGGCCGCCTTCATCACTTCGCTTTCAACAATGTTCACCAAGATACGCTCCTGGTCAGATACGAAGCGTCTCTTCCCATCCGCATTCTTGCGGGCCTTGATGGGAGACGTAATCTTGGCCTCGCCAAGGGTCATGATCGATGTTTCGATATGTTCGTTATTTTTCATGCGATATCACCTTCGGGTTCGGGATGCACAGTCATATCAAATCATACTTAGTACACAGGGCCTCCACTGAACGATTCTGACTCGGCGTCGAAGGCAGTGTTGCTGAAACAGTGTGGGCATTTGGAAGAATCCCTGCAACATGGAGCATACGTTTCATAACAGCTGCGGGGTTCTGTGAATACAACTCATGGAACTCGTGAAGCATCGCAGCTGTTTCCAATATCTGGCTTGTGTGGTCCGGATACTGTTGTTGGACATCATATCGGTTCAGGCAAGACCACGTAATTCTACGCCAAGCCTCAGGTAGCAAGTTTGCTCCACCGGCTACAACTCCGTTTGAGGTTGGCTGTCTTATGAATGCTAACTCGTTGCCGTCGTAAAACCTGAAATCCCGACGGTATCGGACCGCCCTGTGGTAATTTATCGAACGCTTAAGTGAACCGCTAAAGACCAAACCTTGTACTCTTTCTATCTGAGAGATCCTTTTCAAGATGCTTGTTCGAATGTTCTTGTGCTTGAGGGACCTCTTGCGCCATTCGATCAGCCTTGTGTCGTTGCCCAGCACAAGGCCAATCCTCGTATCACGGGCCATGGACTTATACCATTGAGGCAGACCCCGGTTGCTGTGGTAATAGATCGGATAATCGACCCAAAATACAGTTCCAGGATAACCCGAACGCTCGACAAACGCCTCCATACGGGCCAGCAGATCACGAGTAGAGTTCATTGCCTGTGAAGTAATGGTGATAAAGACAGGCCACTTGCCTTGGATGATCTCAAGGACCGCACAGGCCATCTCTAACCTCGTCTCTGGGGTCAGTACAAGCCCCTCGCCCCAGAACACGTCGCCGATGAGCAACACATCGGCACCCACGCCAACATGATCGATGAGCCGATCCAGGACGCTGACGTCCAGCACATCTCCTGTCTTCAAAGGCGTTACCAGGGGGCAAATCAAGCCCCTCGGCAGTTCGTTCGTACTAGCTACCATTGAACCTGAAGGCGCCCTTTCCCAGGATATCATGGAGGTGTAATATGCCTCTGACCTTTTGAATTGGGTTGACTATGGGCAAGACTGTAATCTGATTTTTCTCCATGATGCTCAAGGCCTGTGACGCAAGGTTGTCAGGACCGAGAGTCTTCGGCCCCGTTGTCATCACCTCCTCCGCAGGATGCTCGTAAATGTTCTCCCGTGTCATGAGGTATCTTCGAATATCGCCATCGGTAATGATCCCCAAAAGGGTGTCACCCTTTTGTACGACCAGGGTGGCCCCGATCTGCATGCGATTAATCTCCTCAATAGCCCGGTACATGGATTGCCCTTGATAAACCTTTGGAATCTTTTTGCCTGTCAGCATTATTTCCCGAACCTTCAGCGACAGGTGCTGGCCGAGACTTCCACCCGGGTGAAACTGCCTGAAGTCGCTCGGCTTAAAGTCTCGCTTACGGATCAGCGTCACCGCCAACGCATCACCCACTGCCAACAGCGCAGTAGTGCTTGATGTTGGCGCAAGGCCCAACGGACAAGCTTCCCGGTCAACGCCTACGTCAATGACGATATCACTTTGCCGACCCAGTGTGGAATCCGCCTGCCCGGTGAAAGAAATCAGGGAACATCCGATCCTTTTCAAACTCGGGATAAGCATGTTCAGTTCGTCTGTTTCTCCACTGTTTGAAAGCGCTATAATAATATCGTCTGCACTGACCATGCCAAGGTCGCCGTGCATGGCCTCCACGGGGTGAAGGAAAAGGGAGCGGGTTCCGGTGCTGTTGAGCGTTGCCACAATCTTTCGAGCCACGATCCCAGACTTCCCAATACCTGTCACAATGACCCGGCCTTTACAGGCATGAATAAGGTTCACCATGTCCACAAAGTGCTCATCCAGGCGATCCATGACTCCCATAATCCCCTCGGCCTCGATCTGAAGGACCTCTCTGGCTTGATCCAATATCATGGTGGGTGTATTTCCTTTCCTCGCTCTCCAGTCACACTCTTCTAAGATTGGCCTCTGTATTGTACACGCGGCTATCAGAGGCAATCAAGATTTATCTCAAAGAAATCTTTTTACACACTGATATGATCCGCAAACATTCCTGCAATTGTATCGGCAACCATCATTCCCTCTATTGTCAATACACACCTGTCAGATGATACCAACATGAAGTTCTGTGCCTTGAGTCCCTCACAAACCGGGCCAAAACAATCCAGAAAATCCACGCCGTATTGTCTTTTGAATCTGGACATTTCGATACCAGCCGAAGTCCTCAGACCCAAAAAGACCGATTCCAGCATCAACTGGCCCTGATTCAACTCCTCACTGCCCTGCAAGGGAAGTACCCCACGCTCCAAGGCTTGAAGGTAGTCTTCCAGGCTGCGGGGATTCCACCAGCGTTTGGGTTCAACAAACGAGTGGGCCGATGGGCCCAGGCCAACGTATGGGGCGTGACACCAGTATTTTTGGTTGTGCTTGGAGCGCAAATTATCTCCCCGTGCAAAATTAGAAATCTCATATTGATCATAGCCAGCCTTGGTCAAAAAACTGACTGTTTCTTTAAATAGACCCCCTACCCTGTCTTCACTCAGGGCGTGAAACCTGCCGGCTTTGCGCCATCCATGAATGGGTGTCCGTTTCTCATATGTCAGCATATAACACGATATGTGCTCAGGCTCATAGCTTGTAGCTTCCCTCAGGTCCTTGAGCCAATCACTCGAAGACTGGTCTGGGAGCCCGTATATTAGATCAATGCCTAGATTCGCCCCCCCGGCCTGCCGCACCAAGTGAATCGCTTCCCGGGCGTCATGGGCCGAATGCAGGCGGCCCAGAAACCGGAGCCGCTGGTCGTCAAACGACTGAACCCCCATGTTGACCCGGTTTATCCCACACCCGAAGAGGGCCTTCAACGAGTCAAGGGTTATTGTTCCAGGATTCACCTCTATGGTCACCTCGACATCATTTGAAAAAAAGAATCGTCCGCGAACAGATTCAAGAATCTTCGCCGCCTGCGAGGGCTTCAAAAGGCAAGGCGTGCCACCGCCCATGTAAATCGTGTCGAATTCCAAGCCATACGGATCCCCAAGCCTGATTTCTTCAGCCAGGCCATCAACAAACGGCTCTATCTCATATAGATTTGTAATTGAATAAAAGTCGCAATACGGGCACTTGCGAAGACAAAACGGGACGTGTATGTACAGCCCGGCACAAGCGGTTTCGTCTCTGTTTTCGGGTTGCAATATCATAGGATATCCACTACATTACTGCTTTAGACCGCTCAAGGTCTATCATATTCGGGGGTTTAATTGGAAGTGCTGAGGCATGGCCCCAGAAAATCCCCTGTTTGGTTTGTTCGATTAGTATGATTGGTTAAATTGGTTAGTTCAGTTGTTTTATTGGTGTTGTTGGTTAACCAATAGAACAAATGAAACCAATTGAACTAATAACACGTTGATTAGAGCAGCCTAGGCAAACGAATGATGTTACTATCCGTCTAACTGAATAATGCAACTGTATGAATATCCTGCTTACCAATGATGATGGCATTCACGCCAAGGGCCTTTGGACCATGGAGCGGGTTCTCTCCCGCCATCACAAGGTATCAGTGGTTGCTCCGGATAAAGAGCGGAGCGCAATCGGCCACAGCATCACGCTCATCACTCCTTTGAGGATCGACAAGGTGGAAACGAACGGCGGTTGGGGGTTCGCGGTCAACGGGACCCCTGCTGACTGTGTCAAACTCGCCATACTTGAGATCTTGGAGGAACGTCCTGACTTGGTAGTCTCGGGAATCAATCCAGGGCCGAACCTGGGGATCAACCTCAACTATTCCGGCACGGTTTCAGCAGCAAAAGAAGCCGCACTCATGGGTATACCAGCTATTGCTGTTTCACAAGGCTCGCCCCGCAATGACGAATACGAACCTGCCGCCAACTTCGTTGGCGCGTTGATTACCAAGGTCATGGAAAAAGGTCTGCCGTCGGCCACATTCCTTAACGTCAACATCCCTTTATGCCGTCCGGAGGAAATTGCAGGGGTTCGCATCACCAGGCAGGGGACATCTCCTCTCAAAGAAACTTTTTACAAGAGAACGGACCCCAGAAACCAGACTTATTACTGGCAAGGCGTTGAAACCCAGGGTTTCGATCAGGAACCAGACACCGACGGGGCTGCCATAGGGCAAAACTTTATCTCTGTTACACCCATCCGATGCGATATGACCGACTATCGAGCCATGGAGGATCTGAACAGCTGGGACATTCCGTTGAGGTGATTTTGCAGTTTAGGAATTTGGATTTTATGTTGAAGGGAAAAAAGACGAAACCTGCTTTGCCGAGACAGTAGGTTAGTAGAATGAAGTAACATGGATGTGCACATCAAAGGATCAGGAGAAATGCAGTGAAAGAGACCTTCGTGAATGTGCTTAAGGCTGGGGAGTCAGTCGATGACGCATTTGTCGCCCGGGACAAGCAACTAGCCCACAAGAAAAACGGTGATCCCTATCTCTCACTGAGCCTTGTGGACCGCAGTGGTGACATAAAGGCGGTGATATGGGACAATGTCCGGGCAATCAACAAGGTCTTTGAAGCGGGGGACTATGTTAGAGTCAAAGGAAACGTGCGTGAATACAAGGACACGTTACAAGTTGTCGTCAGACACCTTGAACGTGCCGATCCGGATCATGTTGATGCCAAGGATTTTCTCCCGGCCACAGACAGAGATGTGAACCAGATGCTCGATCAATTGATTCAGATCAGCAAGACTGTCGAAGACAAGCATCTGTCAAGACTCCTTGCGGCATTCTTTGCTGATAAGACATTTGTTGATCTATTCAAAACTGCACCTGCGGCAAAGAAGATGCATCACGCTTATCTTGGCGGTCTCCTTGAGCATACGCTTTCGATTGTCCGGCTTATCCAGGCGGTTTCCACCCACTACAAGGGTGTTGATAAGAACCTGCTCCTCACAGGCGGCATACTGCATGACATAGGAAAAGTGTACGAGCTTTCATATGAGACCCACATCGACTATTCAGACCCCGGACGTCTGCTTAATCACATCGTCATCGGCGTTGAGATGCTCGAAAAAAGGATCTCGAGGCTCCACGACTTTCCCCAGGATCTGAGCGTTTTGTTGAAGCACCTCATTGTAAGCCACCACGGTACGCGTGATTTTGGATCACCTGAACCGCCCAAGACCCTTGAAGCCATTATACTGAACTACTTGGACGACATGGATGCCAAGGTCACCGGCGTGCGTGCTTTTATGGACGCCGAGTCCCCTGATGCCGCATGGACATCTTACCACAGGCTTATGGAGCGTTTCTTTTTTAAAGGGAAGACAGGCGACTCAAGTCCTGAGCAGCCTAACAGCTTACCTGGTGAGGACGACCCTACAACGTAGGCATTTAGCCATCATCTGGTTTGTGTTTAAGATCATTAAGTTTTTTGAGTTCTTCGGTCCTTTCCACTCCTTCTATCTTTGCCGTTTCTCCGTTCTACGCTGCTTCTTCTTTCCATACCACTCCTTTTGTGCCAAACGACCCAGTCTTCCGGTATATGGAGCTCACCAGAAGATTCAAACTCATATTGGGTTTGTGAGCATCCAAGCTTGACTACTTCCTGAAATCTGATTGCTTCTTCTGTACTCATGGACATTTCTCCGCACGTTGCCCCATTTACAATTACGGTGAAGCGAGTACTACTTGGATTCGATTTGCTGAATTTGAAACGTATTTTCATATAAACTCCCCTCCTCATCAATAATCCCCATGTCCTCAATATAGCACTCAGCTTGACATGTCCAGGAATAACTCAACCATGCGTTCAACAGACGTAGTGATTATCGAATGGCGGCCTCTTAGCTCCCTTTTCCCCTTGCTTCTTTCGCACCCCAAACAAGCAGAACAAAGCCTATAGCACCAGTGAGAAATGCTTCCACAATTCTGTCCTTGCCATAATCGCCGTAATAGGTGGCTGCGGCAATGAAGAAACCCACGGCTACAAGCTGTAGAAAGTATCCGACTGCCTTACCACGCGTAAGCACACCAACACCCCCAATGGTCTACTTTGTGAACTTGTTTCTCAATGCCAAAAGACCGATTAAGCCTGAACCGATAAGGAGCATGGTCGAGGGTTTGGGGATGGGAGCAATTTGCTGTGCCACTACTGCTAGTTGCATTCCAGCCACAATTAACATCATCGCACACAAGAACGCAAAAAACTTTCTCACTCTGCTCCTTCCCTTTTTCGGCCAAGAATAACCGGGTCGCGCATATGTCGTCGCCCCTTACAACGAGGGACCAATTAGACATATTGATCAAAGAACATGCCAAGTTGGGAAATTTGACTTTTCTGTTTAATTTCCAAATGGTTACCAGGCTATCCGTCAAAACGCGACTCCAAAATATTGGGTAACTACGGTTATATATTGGGTAAAGAAATGCCCACTTTTAGCACTTCGAACCCTCCTGTTTCTAGCGGGCGAGTCTATTCAATAACCCATTGACATCCAAAGGATCTACGTCCCAAGCACCCCGGAGCTATGCCTTATATTGTAGTGCTTTTACCTTGACAGCTCTATATATGGTCCTATAAAGAAAAACAGGGAGAAGAGGATATATTTCCGAGGGAAATTTCTTATACTCAGAACCATGCTTTCAGAAGCCCCATGTGGCTTATCCGACGGACGGAGACGGATAGAGACCTATGCATAACCCATTTGAGCGAACATTATGAGCTCTTTGGGGCACCCATCCGGGCGAAGTGAACGGCCCATGTGAATGGGCAAATCCTAGACTGTTTGAGGCCATTGGCCGAGTTCTTAGGATTTAATGAGCGAGCCCATGGATGGGTCAAAAAGCTCATAGGAACGAGTGATAAGGGGTTCTGCATAGGTCTCCAAGACGTTTGAAAAATGTTCATCACCTTTGAAGGAATCGAGGGTTCCGGCAAAACCACCCAGATAGAGCTTCTTATCCCCGTACTGGAAGCAAAGGGCTATGAGTGCATCTCCACGCGCGAGCCAGGTGCAACCCGGATCGGAGAAAAAATCAGGGCCATCCTTTTGGACTCAAGCCACACGAATATGCTTCCGATCACAGAGCTTCTCCTGTACGAGGCTGACCGTGCACAGCACCTCCGAGAGGTCATTGAGCCTGCACTTGCAGCCAATAGAGTAGTGGTCTCAGACCGATTTTTTGACGCCACCACAGTGTATCAGGGATATGCAAGAGGCTTTGACCTAAAACTCATTGAGCAAATGCACGACATGGTCGTTGGGAAGATGAAGCCCGATCTTACCCTCATTCTGGATCTCCCCGTTGATGTGGGACTGAAGCGGGCATGGCAGCGCATAAGTAATCAGAGCAATAGCGTGCGTGAGGATCGTTTTGAAAAGGAGGACCTTGTCTTTCACGAAAAGGTCCGCCAGGGTTATTTGACTTTGGCCAGGCTCGAACCGGAACGCATTCGGGTTATTGATGCCTCCAGAGACCCTGCAACCGCGCACAAAGAGATTGTTGAGATTGTACTCAGTAGTTGGCATCCACCAAAAGATGACCATGCAACTTAACATTCGGCCGACGTGGCTGTTTGCCCCGATTCTATTGCTCCTGTGTCTGCTGGCTGCCCCTTCCGTCGGACAGAGCCCGAAAGAGTCGGACATCATACAACTCAAGACCTATTTGTCTCACGAGTCCATCCATCCCAAGGACCCCTTTGATATAGCCATTGTTGCAGATATAAGACAGGGCTTTCACATCAACAGCCACAGCCCAACTGATCAGTTTCTGGTGCCAACAGATGTAAGGTTTAGTGAAAAAAAGGGGATTAGCTTCAGCCCTGTAAGTTACCCTGTTCCAGAGTTAAAATCATTTTCTTTTTCCAAGACTAAAATGTCTGTGTATGAGGGCGAGATCCTGATCTTTGCCCAAGGACAGCTTTCGAAAGACATTCCTACTGGCAATGTGCAGGTATCGGGCATGCTGGCTTATCAGGCCTGTGACGATCGACGTTGCTTCATGCCAGAGTCTGTGAAGTTTGAGATACCTTTGAAGATTGTGGAGAAAAGTGAGCCAATAAGGCTCACAAACAAGACTATTTTTGAACAGCATGTTTCTCTAACGCCAGACGAACTGCACGCCAAGCAGGTAATTGAAAAGGGGCTGATATATGCTGTCCTGGCCTTTTTCCTCTTTGGACTCGCCTTGAACTTGACCCCTTGCGTTTATCCTGTAATCCCGATGACTGTGAGCTTCTTCGGATTTCAAGGCGAGCAGACAAAGGGCAGGACCTTTATCCTGGCATCATATTATGTGGTAGCAATCGCCATGGTCTTTTCCGTCCTGGGCCTGATATCCGCTCTTGCCGGCAAGCAGTGGGGCTTCTTGTTCCAAAGCCCTTGGTTTGTCATCTTCATCTCTGTTGTTGTTCTTTCCATGGCTGCCAGCATGTTTGGGGCCTTTGAAATCAACGTTCCCGCGTCTTTGATGACATATGCAGCCAAATCTAGACAAGGCACCATCGGCTCTTTTGTAATGGGGTTGACCGTAGGAGCAATTATTGCTCCATGTGCGGCTGGCATTATCATCGGGTTGGTCGGCATGGTTGCAAAACTTGGCATTGTTGCAAAGGGGACCTTGCTTTTTTTTGTTATGGGTTTGGGATTGGGCCTCCCATATCTCTTTCTAGCCACGTTTTCCGGTCTTATGACTAGGCTGCCGAAATCGGGCTCGTGGATGGTCTGGGTACGAAAGCTCTTTGGCGTCATTCTGGTGGGCGTTGCCCTTTATTTCTTGGTGCCTCAAGGAAAACAGCTTCATGACCAGCAAAACTTTTATCTGGGTGTCCTGGGCATTTTCGGCGGACTCCTGCTTGGTTTTCTGGAACGAGGCGAGGATTACAGCCGAGTATTCAAGATAATTCGCGCAGTCTTCGGCTGTCTCCTCATTATTGCGGGGGCATCACTTGTTGGGCGAGCCTTACATGCAAAGTCGGCAGCCATCAATTGGATTGACTATGACAATCAGCCCATTGAGGAGCTACTGCAGAAAAAGAAGCCCATCATGATTCATTTTTACGCCGATTGGTGTGCCGCCTGTAAGGAACTGGACCACAAGACGTTTTCGGACAAGAAGGTAGTGGAAAAGTCAAAGGGATTCTCAATGGTGAGAGCAGATTTTACATCATTGGATAGCAAACGCACTACCTTGATGAAAAGATATACGGTATCAGGCCTGCCCACCGTGATTTTCATCAGTGCTGATGGCAAGGAGTTGAACAGCTTGAGGGTCTCTGGTTTCCTGGGACCAGCCGACATGCTGAAAAAGATGGGCGAAGCCATAGCGCAGTCAGATAGGAGTGAGCCGGCCTGAGACATACCAGGCCCTTTTCCCGGTACTCTCAGTCTTCCTTGATATCCTTTTAACCCCGTCAAGGCACAATACTTGCAGATTATACTGCATATGGTCCAACAGAAGATCCATGTCTCACGTGCTCATCCCTTGTTCCCAACAAGAATCAGAGACAACAATGGCTTTACCCTCATTGAAATGGTTGTGGTAATGGTCATTGTGGGGATCATCATTTCCATTATGGTCACTGTCTTACCCTCCCTTATCCAGTCATCTAAAATAAAAAAGACCCAGGCTATTTTGGAGAAGGCAGAGTATGCCCTGCAAGGTTATAGCATAGCCAACTATCGATTACCCTGTGCCGACAGCGGCACTGATGGTGATGAAGATACTGGGGTATATGTCGGCAATCTCCCCTACCGCACTTTGGGACTTTCTTCGGGTAATGATGTCTGGGGAAATACTATAAAATACGGTGTGTACGAAGATTTGACCACGACCAGCAGCAGCAACTTTTGTACAACTCTAAGTGGCATTGCGACTCCATACAACGACGCTGCAAAAATACATACTACTGACCAGAGCACTGCACAAATTACTAATCAAGCTTTCATCATCGTCAGTGGCGGACTCAGGGATTTGGATGGGGACAGCGTTGATGGCTTGTTTGACGGATACAATGAAGGAACCGACGTCCAATTTGACGATCCCACAAAGATTGAATTCCACGGCAGTCCTACTTCCAGCCGCTATGACGATCTTATGAGGGCCTTTTCCCTAAACGAGCTTATTCAAAAGAATTGCACCGGTGGTGGGGGCGGCAGCGGCAGCGGCGGGGAAGACACCTATACTGACGGTTGCACCAATGGGGTAGACGATGACGGTGACGGCTACACTGACTGCGACGATCAGGACTGTTACGGCGTAGGCGCCTGTGGTGCAGGCGGTACGGATGTTGATATCACTACTACTACGATTCCTTCCGGGCCGGTAGACAGCAGCTACTCGGCCACCTTTCAGGCCACAGGGGGCATAACGCCGTATGAATGGACCCTCACCAACAACGGCGGATTCGCCGACTTTAGTCTTCACACCTATACCGGACAGTTGTCAGGAACACTTGATCAGTGCCCCGGAACTTACACCATAGGGGTGCAGGTGGACGACTCGACGCTTCCAGGCGATGGAGGTCCCAAAACGGATTCAGAGACATTCTCTCTTGAAGTAACCAGCGACTTGGCAGTATCGAGAACGAGCGGCTCTGGTACAGATATAACGTGGAACAGCCCCTCCCAGCAGGAAACCTTTGAGGCTACTGGCGGACATCTTGGAGACATTGACTGGGCACTTGATACGGGGGGAGCCACGGGCTTCATTGTTACCTCTACAGGGAGTGACACGTGCACTATCGAAAAGAACGGCACGACCACCGAAGGGACATACACGTTTACGCTCACGGCCACAGACTCAAGCTGTGCCGGTAACACAGCAGACATCGTACTCACCGTCACGGTCACGGCGTCTGGCACCGGCGCCCCTGGCGCAACCGGAAACATAAATGCCGAGGTCGACACCTTAGAGTTTGACACCTCAAGTGGTTACGAACCCAGCATCATTCATATCAGCTCAAATGTCTATGCCATAGCCTACAGAGGGCCTAACTCAGACGGCTACTTGAAAACAGTGGAGATTGACACTGATGGCCAGATTACAAACTCGGTCATTGATACATTAGAATTTGACACATCAAGCGGCTACGAGCCTGACATCATTCATGTCAGCGGCAATGTCTATGCCATCTCCTATACTGGCC
>CAZCWQ010000018.1:24201-30639 GCA_964502365.1 uncultured Desulfobacterales bacterium
TGAAAACAGTGGAGATTGACACTGATGGCCAGATTACAAACTCGGTCATTGATACATTGGAGTTTGACACATCGGACGGCTATGAGCCCAAGATAATTAGCGTGGGCGGGGATGTCTTTGCCATCGCCTATAGAGGGCCTAATGACGACGGCTTCTTGAAAACCGTTTCGATAGCGTCTGATGGCCAGATTACCGACACGGTCATTGATACATTGGAATTTGACACATCAGATGGCTTTGAACCTGACATCATTAGTGTGAGCGGCGATATCTATGGCATCGCCTATAGAGGGGCTAACTCAGATGGCTTCTTGAAGACGGTGGAGATAAACTGATGGGGAGATATTTCCAATTACTTACTACCTTGCGCTCACCTTGGAAACCAGATCGTAGATCGGGAGAAAAAGCCCGACGATGATGATCGCAAACATCGCTCCTGCGACGATCAGCACGATAGGTTCAATCATCTTGCCAATGGTTGCCACAATCACAGAAAGCTTATTTCTGCAATCTTCAGCAATATAGCCAAGCTGTTCAGGCAGTGTGCCGCTCTGCTCCCCCACGTTTATCATCCTGACAACAAAAGGTGGAAAGATGATAGAGCGCCTGAAAGACTCGGCAATCCCGTCGCCTCTGGTCAGACCTTCTCTGACTTCGGCCAATTTTTCGCGATAAATCTCATTCTTGATGGATTCCTTGAGAATATTGATAGATTTTAAGATGTCTATGCCCACGTTTAACAAGAGGTTAAGATATTCAGAAATAAAGGCCAAGACAGATGCAGAGATAATGGTGCCGGAAACTGGTAGCTTGAGCAGCAGGGCATCGACGGCCTTTCTTATGCCATGGTTGCCCTTGTAGGCAACGAATACAACAAGAATGGCCACTGCCAGCCCAAGGATCATGCTAAGAAAGTGATTCTGAACAAAGTCGGAAAGCCTCAGAAGAAAAACCGTCAAAGAGGGTAGTGAGACATCCATCTCCTTAAACAGGCCAACAATCTTGGGCACCACATAGTAAAACCAGAATAAGAGACCAGCGCCCATGGCAATAAACACAAAAGTTGGGTATAAAAGGGCCTGCTTGGTGTCGCTGACGATCCTTTGTACCCTCTTCAGGTGTTCAGAGGCGTCCATCAGCATCCTGTCAAGTTTGCCGGTCTCCTCTCCCAATCGAATAAGATGGAGAACCGTCTTCGGAAAGATGTACGGGTACTTTCCCGCCGCCTCAGAAAAGCTCTTCCCCCCCTGGATGTTCAAAATCACGTCCTTTATGTCCACTTCAAAACCAGGCTGGTCGGAACCGCTCGCCCCCTCTTCAAGCGCCCTTGTCAGGGTCACGCCCGAACGGAGCATTAGTGAAACATTGCTCAGAAACTCGGCCTGAAAAGACTTTGTAACCTTCTTTCGCAGTCTTAAGGTGGTCAGTCGAAAAAACAAAGACGCCGCCGGATTCAATTTCTTTACATAGATCGCCATATTGCCTCCCCTTTCGAAGTACGAAAGGGCTGAGAGCTCGTCTTTGTAAGAGAGTCTGGAAATGCCAGAGGATATTTCGCCAGTGGATTCTATCAATTTATACCTATAATAGTTCATGAGACTCTGCGAACAGCTTCAGGCCTTGCTGACCTGACCTCATTCGCCTGACCTACCTCAGGATCGGTGTACCTGACGTGCCCCAGGACTCGAATGCCTTCTTCGGCTGTTGTGATTCCTCGTTTGACCTTCGCGACGGTTACGTCAAAGATATCAACAAATCCACTCTTCTTTGCCTTGTCAGCTATCACATTCAAATCAGCTTCGTTTGCAATGAGCTGAGAGAGCTCTTTGTCAACAGAAAGGAGTTCATAGACTAAGGTTCTACCGAAGTATCCAGATCCGGCACAGACGTCACATCCCCTGCCCCTGTAAAGCTTTTCAACGGAAGGATCTCTCAAATATACCTTTTCCAAATCACCGGGAACATACGCCTCCTTGCAGTTGTTGCATATTCGCCGAACCAGTCTCTGGCTCACAACGCCGATAAGCGAGTCGGCAATCAAAAAGGACTTTACGCCCAAGTCTCTGAGTCGGGGAATGGCCCCAACAGCGCTGTTGGCGTGCAAGGTGGAAAGGACCATATGGCCGGTAGCCGATGCTGCTACCGCCGTTGCAGCAGTTTCAGCATCTCGAATCTCCCCAACGAGAATAATATCAGGATCGTGCCTGAGGAAGTACCGGATAGCATTGGCAAAGGTATAACCAGCCTTCTCGTTGACCTGAGTTTGGCGCAATAAAGGTATCTTATATTCTATGGGTTCTTCTACGGTAAGGACATTCTTTTCAATGAGATTCAGACTTCTGATACCGGCGTAAAGAGTCGTGGATTTACCCGAGCCGGTAGGCCCTGTAAGAAGAACAATACCAAACGGTTCGTTGAACATCTGTTCCACTTTCTTGATATGCTCATCAAAGAATCCGAGTTGCCGCATACCCATAATGGCGCTTTCCGCACGCAAGACTCTAAGAACCATATTTTCCCCGTGAGGAGACACAATGGTTGAAGCCCTGAAATCGTAATTATTATTGAGAATCGTGACTGAAAATCGACCATCTTGAGGCAGCCTCTGTTCGGCAATATCCATGTCGCCTTTCATCTTGAGACTGGAGACGATTCTGCTGAATTCCGCGGGGAGTGATAAGACTGAAGTCATGACACCGTCTACGCGGAAAGAGATATTAGTCGATTTCTCCATGGGTCGGATATGGATATCGGTTGCTCGCATCTTAACTGCCAAGTGGAGGATGAGTCCAATCAAATGATCCATTCCTCTTGCCTGCTCCACATCCTGGGATAGGACTCTCACCTCGGTTTCTATCAGTTTTTCGATAGGATTTTCCATAAAGTAGTACAATTTATGTATGGCATTAAGGACCTTTGTGTTTTCAGAAAGACAAGGCTTGGGCCTCAACCCACTGTGTCTGGCTACCAACTGTCCAAGGTTAGGGTCTCCGGCATAGGCTGAAGCGAGCTTTATAGATTCATCTTCTATGGCGATTGGGAGAAAAGCGTGGCTTAGACAGAAGCCCTTATTAAACAACTTCAGGACATCCCCTTGAGGTGACACCTCGTCTACGTCAAGGTACGGAATGCCTGTCTGTTCAGCCAGGGTGGTGGCAACTTCGTATTCGGTTACCAAGCAGAGACGTACAAGAACCTCACCCAGTTTCTCTTTCGTAATTCTCTGTTCCTGGATAGCCCACTTGATATGCTCATCTCCGATGAGCCCTCGTTCCTTCAAGAGTTGGCCTAATGGTTTTTTTGTTTTCTCGCTGGTCATAGGTAGCCACCCCTCTCGGCATTGCACAGCAAGAAAATGGTCTCTTCGTCAGGAAAACCGGTTATCGTGAGGCCATTGTACTCCTGAAAATGATTCACGGCCCTCATAAGCCTCGGCCCTACAAGCCCGTCCAATTCATAGTCATACAGTTTGACGTCGGCCAACAGCTCTTCCAACTTGGCAATTTCTTCTCCCTCATAGCCCAGATAGAATTTCGATATACTTATCTCTGGTTTCCAAAAAACAAGATACCGTTCCCTGCCCGTGTGCCCTGAAGACAAACGCAGTAAGCCATACCTATCTTGGATGCTATCCGACAATTCCTGAAGTTCCACCATCTGATACCCAGTCTCTTCAAGGATAAGGCTGGCCAACTCATCAAGCCGGTCTGTTTCCAAGGCCTCAAAGAAGGCTGTGCCAAAGTCAGACAGGCCGTAAGTGGCCAAGAATTCAAACACCGCTTCAGGAATACCGTCCGGTTCTTCATATCCTTCCGGAAGTGGTTGTGCCTTAGAAAGGGCGCCCACCTTTTGGCCAGATGTCGGGCTTCTCTCCGGCAATATCTCTTTGTCACCCATAGTGTCATTGATAATGGACATATTGACATGACCGTCTGACCTGAGCCACGGAATCTTGAAGAACGTGGCCGGGAATAAAGCCCCCCCGGCCAAATACAAAAGCAACGTGGCCAATACTCCCCAAGCCAGTCGCCTTTTTATATGTACGGCCTCCTTTGGATGCAAATCTCTATGGGCCTCAGTCACAATCGCTCTGGTGATTTCTGTTGTGTTGTGCAAAAAGGCCACATACAGACATCTTTCCATAAGGATATTGACATGCCTGAAATTTCCTCCCGTGACCTTATGAATTTTTCTTATAGCGTTGCTTCTAACAGTGATTTTGCCCGAGTTGCCAGCCATGTACAGTTTGAACATGATGTAACCTTTCAGCTCCTCCTCGCTCAGAGGGCTTGCTTCCTCCCTGATCATGACTCGGCTTTTTAGTTGGCGAAGCTCAGGTGAGTTCAACTTTTCCACAAGTTCGGGCTGGCCGACGAGCAGGATCTGCACCAGTTTCTCCCGGTCCGTTTCCAAATTGGAAATCATCCGGACAAGTTCCAGGCTTTCATGGCTGAGATTCTGGGCGTCGTCAATGATGATGGCAGAGTTTTTGCCCTGGCGGTGCTGGCTCAGCAAGAAATCGTTGAGGACTTTCATCTGATCGCTTAAGATTAGAGTTTCAGCCTGGAGGCGAAAATCTCGGTTTATTTCTCTCAGCAGTTCAATCTCCTGATAGAAGGTATGAAAGACCAGGGATGTATCCACGCCCTTGTCTTCCAGAATGCTTATGACCTTCCGGCTGATTGTTGTCTTGCCCAGTCCGATCTCGCCGCTGAAGACCAGAAACCCCTTTCGGGTGACGATCCCGTGGACGATCTCTGTCACGATACGATCGATCTTCTCGCACACATAGAAATTGTCCACATCCGGCACCACAGGAAAAGGATTACACCTTAATCCAAAATAATCGAAGCATTTTAATTCTTCGTTGATTTCCTGTGATTTCATAATTGCAACGCCCCAATGTAGGTCATGCCATCTTTACTCTGCCTGCCGGTGAAGAGGCCTTTCTTGTCATTCACCTCGCCGTCAATCCATGCGTCCATCTTTGCAAATGTCTTCTCAGACATACCGTAGAGCACCATTTTATGAGAAAAACAGAGGAGGAAAATGCGTTCCTTGGGATATACTAACCGCCTGAGGCGATAGACATAGGCACGTTCTGTGTTGGACGAGGGAGGCGGGATGCCCTTTTCCTGCATCCGTTGGGCCAGACGATCCATATATTCAACATGGTTGCCTCCTGAAAACTGTGGCCACAGACCACCCTCCATGTTGTATTTGTACAAAGCAAGGTCCCATGGGACAAAAAAGTCTTTGTAGAATTTGGTGTCGAGACAATGATTAGTAAGCTTTATGCCTGCCCACAGGGCGAAGATCGAAAACCCTGCGTAGATGACATGTGACGCTATTCTGTCAACCGCTCTCCCCGAGACAGACATTATCTTCCTATCTTTTGAATGATCTCTTCTATGAAGGGGTTGGCCGGGTATATCTCCCTCAGTTCCGCCAACCTCTTTCGCGCTTTGTCCAGCCGATGGGTTTTAATCTCGACGATGGCCATGTTAATCCCTGCCTCAAGATCATCTTTCTCCTTTGCCAGAACCGCAGTCAAAAAGGGAGCAGACGCCTCGAAGTTTCCCTGGCGCATATGCCAGAAAGCTCTCAGCTTCAGCACATAGCTGTCTTGGTCTCCTTTAAGGACTGCTAATTCATCGATGTGTGCTTTCGCATCATCCATATGCCCTTGAGTAATGGATCCTTTTATCTTTGAAACCAAGCGATTAATTTTGCGGGCCTCTCTCACGTTGGCAAGATGAATACGTTCCGCCATAGACATCCCGCCCTCTCTTGAGTCTGAGCCCCCTTCACCGGGCTCGTGGCCTGTCGAAACCTGTTCCCCCACCGGCAACAGGGAAGGCTGTCGCGCTGTCCTTTCAATCTCTGCTGATGGCATCTCAGGCCTCGTTTCAGATTTGGGTGGAAGGTACTTTGTGCTGCGGGTTTCTGGAGGATCAGGCTTTTTCGGGTGTGACAAAGGGAGCCGCCGCGTCTGAGGTTTTAACTCCTCAACAACACCATCGGTTGACAACTTAGGCAGGTCCTCATTTTGCCTGTTCTCACGGCTAGTTTCAGATTCTTGTTGGATGGCTTCATTTGTCCCCAAAGTTTCATCCTCCAGGCTCCCGTCAATGCCCGCCAGGGGTGTGGGTGTGGTTTCTGCCTCTGCCAAAACAGGCGCTTCATTGTTGTGCGGGAAGTAATTTCTAAGAACGTCGGCGGCGTAGCTTGCAACAAGACCTGCAATGATCAGTAAAACGGCACCTGAAAAGACCCCAAGAGGCGAGAGCAGAATTCTGCGAAAGGAGTAGATATTTCCATATCTTCTTAATGCGGATCGCTTTTTTTTCGCACCCTGGCCAGAGCCCCTTAGCTTTTTTAGTGTTTTAAAAATAACGCTCATGGTGACAAACCAGTTGTGAATTTAGGAATCCATGG
>CAZCWQ010000018.1:30739-36525 GCA_964502365.1 uncultured Desulfobacterales bacterium
AGAATTGGAACCCCCTTTTTCTCTGTTTGACGACGCTTGTCGATCAGACCCCCAAGGATCACCACATCGCCGCTGTTGACTCCGATGGTAGTGCTGATCTCCTTGATCCCCACACGGGGGAGAGATATGCTCGCGCTGCCTCCGCCCCCTACAGCCTCAGGACGGATGCTGATCGGGTCAACATCACTCTTTATAGGGTTAATGAGCAGAGTAATTCTTCCGTCTTCTTCAATGAAGGGAATCACGCCAAGAACAAGCCCGTCAAAGACGCTGGACACCTCGACCTCTGTGGATTCCTCGGTGCGGGAATCGCGGTCAACAAGCGTTGTGGTCACGTTTTTTTTGTACGTGAACGACGTGCCCACGCTTATGATAGCCGGCTGGCTGTGCTTGCATCGTATGCTAGGGTTGGAAACAATCTTAGTATCTCCGAAAGTTTTCAAGGCATCAAGTGTGGCATTAACGGTCATATAACGGTCAACATGGCTCAGGACCAAACCAGTTCCCAACCCCCACGCAACACTGGAATACCTCGATCCTGAAGACGACTTGTCTCTGACCACGCTCCAGTCAATCCCATATGCATACTCATCAGAAAGGGTTACCTCGATAATCCTTGCCTCAATGAGTATCTGCCTCGCCAGCATATCTTTTAGATGATTGACTAATCTTGCAATTGAACGAATAACTGCCGGTCTGTCTTTCACATACAGGCTGCCCGATAATCTGTTCAGTGAAGATTTTCCCCCTTCTGAGAGCATCCCTTTGATCATTTCTTCCACAAGGTCATAAGGATTCCCTTTCTTGGCCCCACGTCCTGTAAGCTTAAAGTTTCCAGACAGCCCAGTAGCCGTCTCTGTCTCTGCGGCCCCAAGGACATCACCACCCACATCAAAAGCGGTGTTTACTGTAGCGTCCAGAAAGTTCAGCTTGAATATCCTCTCGTCATAGGACCTGACACGAATAACATTCTGCTCAACTTCATAGTAAAGATCGAAGCTGCCGAGAACTTCCTTGAGAACCGTGGAAGCAGGTGCCTTTTCAAAATTGAGTGTGACGAGGCGCTTTTCTTCACTCACGTTTGGATCTATGATGAGATTCATGCCCACAGCTTGGGAAAGTGTATAGAGCATAAGCTGAAGGTCTTCATTCACCATGGAAAAAGAGACGATCTGATCGTCCAGGGGGTCGTATTCCGGCATCATCGGTTCCACCTGAACCTCCCTGGGCGCCTTCTCCTCCAAAGTTTCCACCAGTTCTTTCTGGATCGTTCCCAACTTATTTGATTCAGTTCTTATTATCTCTTTGGGAATAACATCAGCAGAAGGCCGTTTGGGATCGAGAACCGACGAAGGACCGTGGATGCACCCATCCAAAAAGAAGAAAGCAACGACTATTAGAAAGATTGCTGGTCTTTTCACTTTCTTTTTCAGCTCTTTTTCTCCTTCTCCTGCTGTGACGTTAGCTTGTCGGTCACAGGTACCCATTGCCTAAATTCCTCCTTCTGGACCAAGACCCTATGTGGCTCTATTCTGACAATGTGAGCACCATCTGGAAGGACCGCGCCCTCCTCGCAAAAGACGCCATCGATGACACAAAAGCCTTTTGTGCCTGCCAAGAAAGCAAGACTGAGGGAATAGCTCATCTCAGGGGCTAAAAGGATTCCTGGGCCTGTTGCTGTGTATTTACGTTCCTGCACCGACTCATAGCCAAACAAAGCCAGGTTCACTTGAGAGATGTCCGAAGCTGATGGATGGGCAAGGCTGGGCAACTCCGCATCCAATTTTTCTATTTCTCTTAAAGCGTTTGGTCCGGGTGCAGAGATATTCTCAAGCGTTTTCAATCTGAAGGAATTAGGTACCATGGTGTCTTTTCCCAGACTTTGAAAGGCATCCAGGCCGATTGCCGCCGGAGAGACTACCATTACCACAATGGCCAAAAGCCCATAATGTTTTCTTTTCATTGTATTTTTTTCGTCACTCTAGCCAGGAACTGTGATTGCCGAATTTGTGTATCAAACTGACTTTTGGCCACCGCGTATCCCTTCTGCGTCAGGACGTCTATGAATCTTTGATACCCGTTGTAGGCCAAATCAAAAGTGTCTTTTGTCTTGCCAAAGATCTCTATCCCCACTTCATCCTTAGTATAATCCACTTTGAGGACCTCCACGGATGTCTCCTTTGGCAAAGCCTCGGAGATGTCGTTCACCACACTATTGTACGACGGGGCCTTGCGACAGCGGGCCAGCTCTCTAATAAAGGAGAGGGTCTCCTTGTACGGCACTTCTCGCAAAGGCACCCCTTGCTGCAATGTGGCAACCTGCCCTTGCGAGGCCACGAGCTGTCGTTCCAACTGCTCAGCCTTTCGGCTGTATGACAAGTACCCTAAGACACATAAAAGGGCGGCCAAGAAAAAAATGATGTTTAGGTAAGAAACCGATCTGTGGCTGTAGTAAGAGATCTTCTCCAAGGGCGAGGAAACGGCTCTGAAGGCCGACTGCATGTGCACGGCTTTCAAAAAGGACACGAGGTAGTCCTGTCCGTTGAAGGAAATCTTTTCCTCCTCCATGGGAAAGACTGCCTCTTCCATGTCGCCAGACCATTTTGGCCCAGGTCCACTGTCTATCCAGTTGAGCAAAAAAACCTTTTCCACCTTGATCCGGTTTTCCGTCTCCAGCGTTGTGATATCCGTCCTGACCGTATCCCATAGGCCAGACATCTGCTCTTCACTTGTATCAAAGGCCACACATCGGTTTGCGTAAAGGATTGTCTTCTTTGTCCCAATGATCAAATCTGCAAAGCGATCGTGCTGGAAGACCACAGCCACCGGCGTTGAGTGGCGCATCCGTCTTAAAACACAGTGGAGCACCGAAAAAAGGGGGAATAAGAGGATGTTGTCTTCATGTTCTTTGATCTGCTGGAAATAGAGGTTGGAAAGTCGGATCGGAAAGGCTGTAAAAAAAATGTGTGTGGTGTTCCTACCTGCTTTCTTTTTCCAGTGCGTAAGAACAGAGACAGGCTCATCAAATTCACCCGATTCCTGCAATTTTTTTTGGACCACGAGCTCTGCATACCTCACCGGAGCCTCTATGGTCATCATCCTGGAAACCGCTTTCTGGAAGTCAGTAATGAACCATTGGTCCCCTCGGGCGGCGCCTTTCAACTCAACAATTTCCTCAAGCCTGTCGCCCGAACAAAGATAGGTGATCCCATCCAGTTCAACGACATACTGCCTCGCATCTTCACTCATCATTTACGCCTGACCGCAAACGAGCCTCTAAGGGTGAGCAAGATATCACCCTGTTTCGTCTCCGGAGACTCGGCAGAGGTTACACCCGATTTGTCTCGCCTGCCCTTGCTATTAGATTCCACCTGTGTTTTGATATGGAGCCTGACAGGCTTAAAATAATACGATGACGAATTAGCCGTTTGCCTTAGGATGTTCTCTGCCTCTGCAAAGGAAACAGGCTCCTCGATGTTAACATCATAATAAGCCCAGTTATCCCTTCCTACACCCAAGGATCTGGCACGATTGACGAAACCGTTCGCCCGCTCAAGATTGCGCTTCTTTTCTGTCAGTTCCTTCTGGTGATTTTCCAGTAGTCGTACCTGGCCGCTCGATACGCCCAGTCTGTCCTGAATCAGCGTGCACCTCTTGTAGGCCGTCAGAAAAAAATGGGCGGCGATGAAAAAGAAGATCGCTAGCCCTGCTCCGATAATGCGGGATTTAAGCATCCTTGATGGCCCAATCCCCTCCCTAGAACTGCATCTTCCATTGGATCGGGTTAGTGGTGTCTGCGGTGGGAGTCGTACCCCAGGCAGCCCCGGTGCCATGCAGAAAATCCCCGCTGGTTCCGTCTGCTTCCCCATCTATCATCGTATCAAAGGCCATAGCCAATTCATTAGGACAATTGTCTATCTCCATGTAATTGTAGTTGTTCACGGCATCCCAATCAAAATCTATCGTCAACGCATGGGTGGTTCCACCACTGTCTACATAATTATATTGCCAGTAATCGGTGGTATTCGTTTGCGGCGCCTGAAGACCCAGTTGGGACAGGCCCATATAGGCTGTTCCTGCCGCTGGACCGTCATACAGATCATCTCGACCTGCGTCAGTTGGATTGCCCGCGACCCCGGCTGCTGTGTCCGCTTGGCCATCCTGCCCAGCAGCTGAGCCGTCATAAGTATCTCCCAAAATCTTCCCTGTCCGGTCGTAAAAGTTTAGATAGGCAAGTCTCCACTCACTAGCAAATTTGGTGTAGATCTTTTTCTGCTCCGCCCCTCGGACCAGGTCCTTTCCCTTGACCACAGCGCCGATAATAATGCCGATGATGATCAACACAACGGCCATCTCTATGAGGGTAAAACCTCGGTTGTTTCCAAGAAGTCCCTTGCCATTGGCCAGCCTTGTTCTCATTGTTGCTACCTCCTGTGTTTGATTTAGTATGAGCCCGTCGAAACTCAACTTACGAGCATTGAAAGCAAGTTGTGTGCCACGTGACAAGACTTTTCCCCAAGGCCTTCCTGGGTTTAGCCCCCCTGAGATTCCAGTCTCGACCTGGTCTTGGTTCTGTCACTTTTCCTTCTTTGTGGACAAACCGTATTTGGGTTGCTATTTGTTCACAAAACAACCCGGAGTGAGCACAACAGTGACTTTTTCTGAAACACTTAGTTTTCTTTGAGGAAAATCTGTTGAAAGCCCTCTCAGACAGCAAAACCTTGACTGACCTTGGTGAGGCTGGAATCATCCGGTTGATCCATATGAAAGGTCCTTCCACACTCCCATCTCGCGTGAGAAAGGGAATCGGTGATGATTGTGCAGTCTTGGGAACAGGAACTGACAGGGCACTCCTTGTAACAACAGATGCTCTGATAGAAGGGGTTCACTTCACCGACAAGACCGTTTCTCCGGAAACCCTTGGCTGGAAGGCGCTTGCTGTCAACATAAGCGACATTGCCGCCATGGGTGGCACCCCCCACACGGCATTTCTTTCCATCGGGCTGAAGCCACAGACGAAGGTAAGCTTCTTGGAATCATTCATGTCAGGATTCAAGGCCCTTTCGGACAAAAGCGGTATTGTCTTGGCTGGAGGCGATACGGTTGAAAGCCCCTCTTGCACAGTCGTTACTGTAACTCTCTTGGGAGACTGCCGGAAAGAATATGTGGTTTATCGCTCCGGAGCCAGAGCCGGTGATGATGTGTGGGTGACAGGCCCGCTGGGCAATGCAGCCGGAGGCCTCTTTGTGCTGCAAGAGAGGTTACCTTTAGCCCCCTCTGGGTGTGAACCCCTGATAGAGGCCCACCAAAGACCGGTCCCTCGTCTGGAGGCAGGGAAGGCCTTGGGAGAAAGCGGTCTCATACACGCGATGATCGACATATCCGATGGTATTGCCAAAGACCTTGGCCATATCTGCGAGCAGAGTGGCACCGGGGCATTGCTTTGGGCAAAATCGGTACCCACATCAGACGAATTGCTGAGCTTGGCAGCTGAGACACAGAAAGACGCTCTCGATTGGGCCCTTTATGGTGGGGAAGACTATGAACTGCTGTTTACGGCATCGTCTTCAGATGAAGAGACAATTGTCGCCACCACTACAAAGGTTTCAGGGTCGCCGGCCGCAAAGATAGGCACGATCATCAAGGAAGATGGCCTCTGGCTTCAGGCAGAAACTGGCAGGAAGCTTCTTGGACCGGGTGGCCACGTGCACTTTTCGTAACAAACAGCGTCTTACTAAGGGGAGCACAATATTGTTTGCATGTTGAAAAGCCGTCAGGGGACATCT
>CAZCWQ010000019.1:0-33554 GCA_964502365.1 uncultured Desulfobacterales bacterium
TCAAGCATGCAATCAAGAAAGACGACCAAGTCAAGGTATATCGACTGCCACAAGTGCAAATATTACTATGTCACATGGGACAAGCACTTTCCCCATGGTTGCCGTGCAATGAAGTTCAAAGGGCAACAGTTTCCGTCCTCAATCGTGCGCCAAAGCTCAGGCATGTCCTGCCTTCTGTACGAACCTAACAAGGGACCTTAAAAACCTGTAATGCTACCTTTGAGGTGGAGTGCTTTGAAAAACTCCTTTTCACTTGTTCCTATGGTCGTCCAAAGCAGTTTTTCAATAAAGGTATCAGTTTGTAGGCATATTGCGGTAGAGGCTGGAAGGCCGACCGTTTACGCGTCCCTTCTTTTCATGAGCGGATACTTGTGGGGGTATGTGTCATCCGATAAGACTAACTGCACGCCCTCACAGGTTTTCGGATTTAATAGCAACGGCCCGATGAGGTTTGCCGTCATTTTTTCAGGAGCCCCCTTGGGGATCGTAACAATGACGTAGCACTCCAACGGCACTTTTGCATCTTCTTTGTCCCATCCCATCCCCTGGATCGCTGCTTCTAGATCAACCTGGTAATCGGGTTTGAACAACCATGGGTTGGTAATAACAAAAGCCAAGGCAGGGTCATCGAGAGACTGATACCAAAGAAAGGGCGATCCCTCTTTGTGCTGGAGGATACAAAATCGCCTTTTGTCCGCAAATCCAAGCATACCATGGGACATGGTAATGACCTTTTCTTCGGGCACATCTACGGTCCCAAATCGCGTGGTCTCAATTTTCACCTGCGGCCCTCGATACTGCTGTCATGTTCTCTCCCAGTAGCATAGATTTGTGCTGCTGCCACAAAATCGTCTTCGTCTATACTTGCGGCCAAAAGATTTTCTCTCTGTATCCTTTCATAGATCTCACCTCGGTGGACAGCAATCCCCTTTGGAGCCTCGATTCCCAGCTTGACCTGTGATCCCTTGATTTCCAGAACGCTGACAACTACATTATCTCCAACAGTTATCTTCTCTCCAGACTTCCTTGTCAGTATGAGCATGGCGCCCTCCCTGGCGCAAATTCAGCGGGTAGTTGGCAGTGGTCAGCAGGCGGTAGAACCATAACCTGACTACTGATTACTGATTATTTATATATAATTGACCAAACTCAATTGCATAACCCGGGCAGATGCGGCCAAGGCTGCCTCATAGGCCAGCTCCTTTGCCTTCAGGTCCACGATCGCTTCCGTGATGTCTGCATCCTCAATTTTTGAAAGTCTTTCGGTGCCCGAAAGATTCAAATCCTGGAGAATGTTATCTCTGGTCTCCATTCGGGTCATTTTGGATCCCACATCGGATATCTCGCTGGAGATATGATCGAAGTGAGTATCTAGGTTCGTCATGGCCGTTTGAATGCCGCTAACATCATTGTTTTGCAGTGCGGTCTTCAAATCGCTAAAGGTGTCGAAGATATCATCTGACTGCCCAAAGGTTCCAAACACCGCCTCTCCGTCGCGTCCCACCTCTACAGTAGCATCCCTGCCTATCCTTACTGAAAAGGGGTTATTGTCCCCATTATATGTTACCGTGTTGCCAGCATTCAAGGTGAACGCCACGGCATCTGTCTCAGAACCTGCAAAAATATATCGCCCGTTCACCTCGGTATTGGCCAGAGCAACAAGCTCCTCCAGTGTGTTTTGAACGGTTTCTGCTGCAGAAAGCCTTTCATCAGCCCCAGTGGTGGCAGTGGACATCTGAACACATAAGGTCTTCATGTCAGAAATCAGGTCCTGGACTCCGGTCAGGGCGCTTTCAGAGGCTGCAAGCCATGATTGCCCCAGGTTTATGTTGCGGCCCAGTTGCTCGATGTTAGAAAGCGCAGATTTAGTATTCAGGGCCTGGGTAAGACCTACGGGGTCATCAGAAAGTCTGAGAATACGTTTTCCCGAGGCCACAACCGTATTGGCCCTGTTCAAATCCTCAGTAAGATTTCCCAAGTTGAGTTTTATCGTATCAAAAATTACCTTCTGAGATACTCGCATGATGAATCCTCTTCTCTTACTTTACGTCGAGTAATGTGTTCAGCATTTCGTCGGAAACGCCAATTAGTTTTGCCGCTGCTGCATAGGCTTGCTGATAAAGCATTAGCTGGGTCATCTCGTCGTCGAGAGAAACAGACGAAATACTCTCCCTCATGGTGCTGAGTTCATGAACCATGGTCTCATTAAAGGCCTTACTCCTTGAGATGCTGGAGGCCTTGATCCCAAGGGAGCCCACTAGGCTATGATAGTATTCTTCAATGGTGACGGTAGAAGTCCCCTCAGTGTTTCCGTTGATCCTGTCGTACGTCCACTCTGAGATATCTCTGGAGCTATATTGCAGGTCAGTAATCGCTAGGGCATTGGTGTTGTCACCTGTTGCAAAGTCAGACGTGGTGGAGTCTATCTGGGCAGCAGCAATAAAGTCTTTATCAGTGCGAATCACATTGTTTACTGCCATGCCACCGGCAGTGGAGCCGGTAAAGAATGTGTTGACACCCAGAGCAGCAAGGATGTTAGAGGTATCGTCTGAAAACCCAAAGGTGTGGGTCGCGTCCGCCGTGAGTACCAGAGCACCATTAGAAACGGAAGCTGTCACACCTGTTAGGCCTGCTGCTGTAATCTGGTTGTTGATACTGGTAGCTAATTCTGCCAGTGTAGAGTTTTCATCGATAGGGTCGCCCACATCGTCCAGATCTATGGTGACTTGCTGTAGGTTCTCACCATCGGCATCTCCTATCCACAGGGAAAATGTTCCTGTGTAATCAACGTAACTGTCGGTAGCACTACCATATGCAAGATCATCCAGGTCTGTTAATGTAGTATACGAACCCGTGACACTGCTGCTGGCTTGAAAGAGCTTCAATCCCACCCCCTCACTATGCTGCTCGTTTACAGCCCAGACGAATTCAGAAGCAAGCTCAGTGAGGTCTTGTTTATACTTTGCTACAATCTCATCCCGCATATCAAGAAATCCACCCAGCTTGCCATTGGAAATATCGTCGGTTATGTCAACCGCGCTGCCACCAGAACTCTGCCATTCCACAGCGCTCCCATTCAGGTTCAGATCATAGCTTTCATTGCCGTTCACAAGAACAACGCCCTTGGCTGACGTGATGGTAAAAGAACCATTGCTCTGCTCAAAGATTTTCATGTCTATGTATTCGGCGAGTTCGGAAGCCAGTACGTTTCGCTTATCCCTGAGATCATTGGCAGGAGAAGAGATCTCTAGTTGTGCGATGTCGTTGTTTAGACTGGCAATTTCAGCTGTAATTTCATTGATTCTTTCTATTCCTGCCTCAATGGCGCTGGTCAGATCGGAGTCAAGCTGAAACAAATCGGAGTCCAAGGCGTTGAATTGCTCCGAGAGCATGACACTATGCTCGCAGAGGGCAATTCGTTCAGGGGCACCCGACGGATTATCTGCAATATCATGCCACATGTTCCAGAATTCTCCTATCATATTGCTCAGACTATTCCCTGAACTCTCGTTGAACAAACCCTCTAGGACCAGCATGTAACTGTCCATTTCCTCAAAAGAACTCAAGCTGGACTTTTGCTCTATGAGCCGGTTTTCAACGAGCTGGTCACTGGTCCTCAGGATTTTTGTCGTGTCCACACCCCTGCCAACTAGCACTCCGGCGTAAGGCACAGGTCGTCTTGCCTCCAACACTGGGCTCTGTTTCGAGTAGCCCGCTGTGTTTGCATTCGCTATGTTGTGACCGCTTACATAGATGCCATATTGCTGGGCGGCCAGAGCATCTTTGGCAATGTTCAATACTATCCCGATGCCGGATGACATGATTACACCTCTCTACTCAGCAACATGTTTGTTGGACCATTCTTATTTAAGCCGCCTCCGTCATCATAAAGGGGGCTTGCTTTATGTGCATTGGCAATAATGCCCATAAGCTCATCAAGAAAATCAAGGCTTTGTTCAACAAAAACCTTGTTTTCACGGCTCCTCTGCCGCGTTTCGCTCTTAAGACTCCCGAGCGACATATAGACCTTCTTGAACCGCCCCCGGTGTGTGTGTGGAATCACCGATAACACGGTGGCCAGTCGAAAAGACAATACATCCATGCCGTGGTCTATAGACGCCTCGGATAGAGCTGCCAGTATCTTATCCCGTACCTTCTCGATGCTCAGTACGATGGCCTGCTTCTTGTCGCAGATCTCCCATAAGGCATCCATATCCGTGTCTATCAGAAATTGGCGCTCCTCTTTCAGGCATTCTACAAGCTCCTGATATAGAACAAGTTTTTCATAAAACAGGTCTTCAAGGGTCTGAATTGGTGTTTTCATAAAAATCCTCTCACTCCGGCATCATACAGAATTCTTATCGGATAAAATGCTGACTTGCTCAAGCCCAAGCATCAGATGGATCACGTGCCGTGCCGTCTCAACTGCTCGTAGAGCATTTTCCCAAGCCCAGTGCCTCGCCCCCTTGCCACAGACAAGGCCATTTGCTCATCAATTATTGATTTATAGATCTTGCTCTCATGGGTTTTGTCAAAAAGCCCATCTTCAGGGAGGGCACTTCGTGCTGTTTTTAGAATATATTGCATAAAAATTGATTCAAAATCAGCACAGACCTGTCTGAGTTTTCTGTCTTTAGCACTTGCCCGTGCCAAAACGTCAGAGGCTTGTGCGTGCATCTTACCTGTTGTGGCTACTATGTTGGTCATTAGTCACTGGTCATTAGTTTTTGGTTCACAAAATCATGCCCGTTACGGGTGTCAGTGCTCACTGCCTATTGTTAACTGAGACATCAGATTATCTCCAATTCGGCTTGAAGGGCACCGGCAGCCTTGATAGACTGAAAAATAGTAATCAGGTCTCTGGGCGTTACCCCGATGGCATTCAGGGCTCGGACCAGTTCGCCAATGGTGCTGCCGCTGGGGAGCAAGAGCAACCTGTTCTTTTCCTCATCAACCGATACATCAGTATCAGGAGCAACAACCGTCTGCCCTCCTGGCCCCATGACAATACCGTTTTCAGCTTGGAATTGTTCGGTCCCGGTCCCTTCGGGTGGGGCGGGGGCAAAAGGCGCGGGTTGAGACACCATTGTGCGTTCCTTAATCATGATACTCAAATTGCCGTGTGCTACCGCGACCGTGGAAATCCTTACATTCTCACCCACCACAACCGTGCCTGTCTTCTCGTTTAATATGACCTTGGCAACCATGTCAGGCATTACCTCGAGGTTTTCAAGGGTTGCAACCATTTCCACAACCCTCTCGCGGAAATCCGTAGGTATTTGAATCTTTACAGTCCCCGAATCCACGGTGCTGGCCAGCAGACGGCCAAATTTTGTGTTTATCGCATCGCGCACCCTGACTGCTGTTGTAAAGTCGGGATTACTCAAAGCGATAAGGAGCCCCTCCTTGCCTTGCACGGGCACGGTGATTTCCTTCTCAATCGTGGCGCCCCTGGAAATGCTGCCCACAGTGGGATGATTTTTTGTCACACCACCACCAGCCCCACCAGCCGCAAAGCCGCCCACTGAGACAGGGCCTTGCGCCAAGGCATATATTTTTCGGTCTACACCGCGCAATGGAGTCAATAGAAGTGTCCCGCCTTGGAGGCTCTTGGCGTCTCCTATGGAGGAGACTAATATGTCAATCTTGTTTCCGATCTTTGCAAAAGGAGGCATGCTGGCAGTCAACATAACGGCCGCAACGTTTTTGACTGATATACTTGACTCGTCCACATGGATGCCCATCCGTTCAATCATGTTTGCAAGAGACTGGACCGTGAAGCCGGTTCCGGCTTTGTCCCCTGTACCGTTAAGACCTACGACAAGGCCGTACCCGACGAGCTGGTTGTTCCTTATGCCTTTAATAGATGCCACGTCTTTTATCCTCGCCGCGGATGCCTCGGAAACGAAAACGACCAAGAGTATTATGGAGAGAAAAATCACTTTGACTAGTCTATTTGCTTCTTTCATGAATCCTACCCCTGTTCATTTGTCACTTGTCATTGGTCATCTGGTTGTCAATGTTCAATGATAAATGATCATCAACCGATGACCATTATCTAAAACGGCCACACATGATCAAGAACTCTCATGAGCCAACCTGGACGCTGTTTGTCCGCTATGACTCCCTTGCCTGAATATTCTATTCTTGCGTCTGCGACGTAGGTCGACTGAATCTCATTGTTCGTGTCAATGTCTTCGGGACGTATTATCCCAGCAATATTAATGTACTGGGTTTCGTTATTTACCGTGATCTGTTGTCTGCCTAATATGCGAAGATTTCCGTTTGCAAGTACGTGGACAACTCGTGCCGTAACATAGGCATCTAGTTCGCCTTCCCGATTGTTCGTCCCCTGACCCGTAAAACTTGGCTTGAAATTCGCCTTGAACATACTTGTCCGGTCAAGACGCGAGGTGGAAGCGCCTGACTTTTTGTTCTTTTCCTCCAAGGCCTTCATGTAACCCAAAAGATCTGTGATACCAGCCTCAATGCTCGAATCACGGCTTGTCTGTGTCTTTGCGTATAATTTACCGGTTGGTTTTTCGGAGATCCGTACGGTGACCAGATCTCCAACCTCCCTGGCTCTCATATCGGAAAACAACCTTGTGCTGCCGGCATCTGTCCATAAGGACCCTTCACAGGGCACGACAGGTGACAAAGTCTCAAACTGGGGGCCCTCGGTTTCCTGAGTGTGGACCTCTGGCCGGGCCATTTGTGCAGTGGTGGCACACCCTGACAGAATCGTTATTCCAATAGCCGCAACGCAGATCAGTTCATTAATCGTGAAATTTGTCCACCTTGGATGATATGTTCCAGCCTTCATACAATGGTACTCCTCAGAATTCTATCCTCACGGTTGAGCCATTAACGATGCGGGCAATAATCTCCTTTTTACCCGTGCAGTTCTTGACACGTATCTGATCGCCCACAGATCCTTCGCCTTGGGCTATACCAGTAGCTGTCACTGTAAGGGTGGTGGACTTGGCGATGATCGTTACCCGGTCACCTTTTCTTATGACCGGTATGTCCTCAACGGAGTTTGTAAACAGTACACTGCCGGCTCTTACTGCATGCTTCACCCTTTTTCCGGCAACCGACTCTAAGGTTTTGATCACATTGATAGGGACTTTGGAAACGTTCTTTTTTTTCAGACACAAGTCGCCTTTAGCAATAATAGTGTGGCGCGGCAAAGGCCGGAGGGCACACACGACTTTTTCAAACCTATCGACCCAGCCTGACAAAACGACTCGCCGCTCGATCTTGCCGTTGACCCGCACGACAGCATTCAGGCTCACATGGCCCATCAGTTTTCCGTTACCTTGATCTGTGAGTTCAACATCTAGATCTCCCTCAGGAATGGGGCCGTTGCCTGTAATCCTGAACCGGCGGATCCTAAAATCAACATCATCGACCTTGAGCTGTTTGGATATATAGTCATTGTAGCGGCGAAGAAAATCATCCTGCTCTATGTGCTGGAACGTCCGCGTTACCCTGACAAATTCAGGTATTTTCAACGTGGTATCACCTGGCAGCCACTCTTTGGAACGGACTTTGGACTCTATCCACGATCCATGCAGCGTCTTATGTTTACCAGGGCTGGGGGCATAGGCCAAATAGGTGGCTCCAAGCCGTTCCCGCAACCCGGCCGGAGCTTCTATGTCAGCTACATCCTTCAAGTAGATCTTTTCCCCGTTTACACGTACGTTATCCTTAACGGCCACATAGGTCTCAACATCGGCCCAGGATTCGCAAAGCCCGCAGGCGAGCAATACGGCAACTACAGAGGCCACCAGAATGACTGATCGGGTCCATAATGGGATCTTCGGTTCTTTACTTCTCATTTATCATCTTCCGTTCGTGGTTTGCTCCAGGTCATTAGCCATTTGCGATGAAATCGCAAAAAAGTCTTTTGTGAAACCGTCATTGGTCATTTTACACCCGTGCTGGCCGCCTTTTCCAACTACCGCTTAATATTGTTTGCCATTTGGAGCATTTGATCGGCGGTCTGGATGGCCTTCGAATTTACCTCGTAGGCCCGCTGGGCAGTAATCATGGTCACCATCTCTTCCACCACATTTACATTGGACATTTCCAAATATCCCTGCGAAATGCTCCCCACGCCGTCTGAGTCCGGTGTTCCTTCTGTGGCTTCTCCAGATGCTTCAGTGGGGCGGTAGAGATTTCGGCCCATGCTATAGAGGCCAGCCGGATTTGGAAACGTGTACAATTTGATGTCTACTTGGGCCAAAGGCGCGGTTTTGTCGTCGCCGTAAACTACTATTCTTCCCGCAGAGTCAATGGAAATAGAAACCGTATTTGCCGGAATTGTGATCTCCGGCTGGAGCCTGTCGCCTGCAGGGGTACAGACATACCCTTCGCTATCGACCTTGAAATTGCCTGAGCGGGTATATACTTCTTCATCATTGCTCAACACCTTGAAAAAGCCTTTCCCCTCGATTGCCAGATCAAAGTCATTGCCTGTCTGGTTATAATCCCCCTGAGAGAACATCTTTTGCACCCCCATCGGCTTTGAACCCATTCCAACTTGAATACCTGTTGGAAGCTGCGTGCCTGCCGCAGTCGAGGCCCCTGGCAAACGAAGGGTCTGATACATAAGATCTTGAAAATCAGCACGACTTTTCTTAAAACCCGACGTGTTTACGTTAGCCAAGTTGTTGGCAACAACATCAACGTTCAGCTGCTGAGCGGCCATGCCCGAAGCAGCTGTCCATAGTCCCCTTAACATATTGCTACCTCCTTATGATTAAAGCTTGCCTACCTCGTTGATGACTTCTGCATTCACCTCGTCAAATGTTTGCAGCACTTTTACATATGACTCAAAATTTCGGAGGGCCTCGATCATCCTGATCATCTCCTCTGTCACCATTACGTTGGACTCCTCAAGGTACCCCTGTTGCACTGACGTATCTTGCGGCTGCGACTCTTCACTTTCATCACCTTCATAGACATAGCAAGATACTCCTTCTTTCTGAAGGTTCTCCGGTAGCTCAAAAGACACAATCGCCAGGGTGTCCACGTCTGTCCCGTCAACCTCAATTCGCCCGGTGGTATCGATGGTAACGTCCGTACCCTCGATGGAGATAGGTCCACCCGTCCCCAATACAGGGTCACCATTTGAGGTGATCAATACACCCTGGGTATTCAGGTGGAAGCTCCCATTTCGCGTGTATCGAATGCCCTGCGGCGTGTCCACTTTAAAAAACCCTTCTCCTGCTAAAGCAAGATCCAGAGGATTGCCTGTATGCCTTATATTGCCTTGCGCCATAATGCTTTTCGCTTGGGCCTCCTGCGTCTCGTCAAGAAAGAGCAAATCTTTTTTGAATCCAGTCGTTCCCGTGTTGGCCAGATTGTTGGCAACCACGTCAAATATGCCTTGCTGAACAAGACAACCTCTGATTGCATCATAAATGGCAGGGTCCACTTCGAATCCGCCCTCCTTTTTTGCTTGACTGGATTGCAACGAAGATGCCACGGGTGAATCAAGGTAAGCTAACCAGAATACAGGAAGAGGCAGGGGTAAATGGACTGTGGCGGGCCAGACACCATTTTGCCTGTTATTTCAATTAGTTCACTTGGTCTTAGCTTAACATCCGGCAATCGGTAGGCTTGAAAGAAGCAGCGCAGCCGTCTAGTTCCCCGATCGGCAACAGGGGGCATCAATTGACATAAATTGTCTGGTGAAGGAAAAATCTTCCTACTTGGAGCCCTTTTTCCCGTTCATTCTGTAGACAAAGGCAAGGAGCTCCGCCACGACCACATAGAGTTCAGGGGGTATTTCCTCGTTAAGATCAAGCCTTGACAGAACCTCAATTAGATCGGGGTCCTCCTTTACGGGGATGCCGCACTTTCGCGCCATCTCGACAATCTTCTCAGCAACCAGCCCAGTGCCTTTTGCAGTAACACGGGGGGCATTGTCGTCACTAGCCTTATACCTGAGAGTAGCTGCTTTTTTTGATTTTTGGGGCATATCCAAGTTCCGCCCAACCGGGCAACCCAGGCTCATCCCCTAATTGAGCGAAAGCCGAAGATGCCCGAGATTGAAGGCGTCCCTTCATTTTGTCTACTCTCATTTAGGGTTATATGACCAAGCTGATATAGTGCTCCTCTGGATCAATTATGGCCTCAACCAGCGAGGTATCCGCCAGACTACTTTGTTCTTCTAATCGGTAAGTGACATGCTGCACAAAAAAGCCATGCCTTTCAAGGTGTTCTTTCAGATTATATGCATTATGGCTGAGAAGGGCTTTGCTTTTCTCGTTACAAACAAGAAAACCAATCCTGATCACCTTTTGAAAGATCGAAGCATCCACGCGAACCGGTCCGAGGCGAGACATATCCAAAAAAAGAGAAAGTCTAAGGACCCTATCCTTCTCATTTCTGCCGGTGCCATCTCCTTGCTTGTCACCAAGATCAATCAAGAGCTGTGCGTAGTTGAATCCCTCGTCCCATTGCATCGGGATGATGAGCAAAAGTTTGCCTTTTTCTTCCAATCCTAACAGGTTGAGCAATTGGAACTGTTCAAGGGCGTCAAGAAATCTGGTAACGCCATCTGTGGATAACAGCTTCACCGCACTGGCGTCTGCCAACGAGCTTAGCGCCAATCCCTTTAAATCCTGTTCCATCAAGGCAGCTGCTTGGCTGCGAGATAGCAAGCCCGAAAGAAGCAGCGACTTTAGCTTCTGCTCCCAAATCATACCCGAGGTATCTATGAATGACTTCAAGAACCCAGGATGACATACGTCATCCTCGTGAAGTGATAGGTGCCCGAGTAGTGCCCACATCCGTGTAAGGATATCGGGCAACTTCCGTGGATCCGATTCTTTTAAAGATGCGATCAAGGGATCCAAGATGTCGATAAGCAATTTGTATGGAAACCCACGAAGAGCGCTCCCCTTTAACAACTCACCCAAACCATCCTGTTGGCCATGCTGAAGTTCGACTAACTTCAGAATGCATTGTGGGGCAACCTGTTCCACCTTGAAAAAGGCAAGATTTCCCGGCTTGAGCAACACCCGTGTTCGTGCCACGACCTGCTTGCCCTTGATCAAAAGCAGCACATGATCAGGGGGAATCGATTTTATGATTCTACCCTCCAAAACCTCACCTTTGTGTACAGGTGACATTTTGGCATTATCGGATCTTTTGTTCGGGCCGAGTTTGGAAGGAGATATTAGGATGTGTTCGCTTCCGTGAATCATGTTACACGACGCCAGGGGGCCAGGAGGCAGAAGACGCCTGAAAAAGCAGGTGGATAGGTGTTAGGCCTGTTCCATCTCGCGAAGCTTGTTTTTCAAATCCAGCACAAGCGTTACCTCACCTTCGGCAATCCCGAGGTGATCTGCTATCTTCTGCGCACTGAGTCCTTTTTCCGAAAGGGTGATGATATCTTGTTGCAAATCGTACACGTCTTTGTGGAGTGCGGTCTTCTGCTCGGAGGTATTTTCACCATGAGCGAAGCAGGCCTCAGCACGGTTCAGCAGCAAATTTAAGCCAATGATGTGACTATCAAGATGTTCGTTGAGTCTTTTGACAATATCCTGTTTCTCCTTGAGCTGAGCCTCAAATTGCCTCCCCACTTCACGAGCCTCTTCTAAGAGAGGCCCGAGGGCATTGGTGACAACTTCCGGCTCATAGGACTTTGTCCCGGCACTAGTATCCCTAACCTGCCTTAAAAAGATGACAAATAGGACAATTAAACACAGATCGACAGTAATCTGGATTACTACCCAAAATTCTAAGGATCTTGACAACATCATAGATCGCACTTGAACTCGCCTCTGTCTTCAAAGTTCAAACTACTACGTCCAGCAGGGAACCGGGAGTTTTTGATGAGTCTTTGTTTCGCCCAGTTTTCTCTCCTGCACCTTTGTGTCGGTGACCAGCCACGTTGGACCTCTCGAACTTATGAAGGGGCTTCCTTTGCTTTTTTCTCTCTCTTCGCCTCCTCGCCGGTGAAGGCTTCTTCAGTTCAAAGGACTGCTGTCTGACCTTTTGTATCTCTCTGATTGCACCCCCTTGACCGAGTGGAAGATTCATGTCCATTTTACCTGCCGTTGCTTTTCCCCACAAAAACAGGATAAGGGCCTCTCATCACACCATCAAGAAATCAGTAAAACCTATCCAATCTACCTTTCCAGTAGCGAGCATGCTGTTAAGTGCGTCCATAATTTGCTGCTTCAATTTCACCATGATGGTGACCACCTCCCCTTCTTCTGCTCTGAGGGCCTCACCTACAACGCCGTATATGGCCTTTCTGCAAATAATCCTTTTTTGGCTAATCTCTCTATAAACAGCACTGCTCAATGGTCTGGCTGAAACACTGAATGATAAATAGGTCTTATCGTTTTCCTGGGCAAACAGAATCAGAAACCTGGAAAAATTTACAATAGTCGCATCTTCCTCTACAGAAACCCGATACACCTGTGTGGAAGGCACCGACCTGTGCTCTACGTTAGAGCTTGCGACCAGACACCATAGCCCGCTGGCAAGAAGTGACATACATATACCAACAACCAGGCCCCCCATGGCCGTTAGGTGTTGCCTAAACCGGAATCGGGTTCCATATGCCTGATCCCCTTCAGCAGCCTCGGGCACCGAGGCGTGACTAGATGCTCCTTCAGTCCGCTGTGCTGTCGGGCCGTCTGTAGAACCTTCACTGTCTTCAAGCGCCTCGTGCAGGCTCACCGATCCGCTTGGTTCGGCACCGTCTTCCAGTACAATTGTTGCCTCTGCGACAGGCCTGTCTGAGGCTTCGCCTTGTGAAGAGGTGTCCATAGCGGCAGTGCCATCGGTATCAAGCCGACTTTCGTCCCCAGCGCTCGATTCAGAGCCAGCAGAAATATTCCTATCGTCCTTGTCAAAAGATGGGTCTTCTTGTTTTTCTAGGCCGCCCATATACCATCCAACGTGTCTCGCATTCTATCTGCCCACAGCGGGAAAATGTATCTATCTTCGCTTAATTCCTAACCTGGACAAGCCAGAACCAAACAGTGTTGCAAAAAGGCGCCAGCCGCAATTTCATTGCTTAGCAACTAAATTCCTATGTCTCATAATACAGTTTGAGTCTTGCTCTTAACTTCACGATGGCCTTGGTGTGAATCTGGGAGATTCTCGATTCTGTTAGCCCAATCACCTCTCCGATTTCCTTCAGCGTTAACTCATCGTAGTAGTATAACGATACCACCATCTGTTCCTTTTCAGAGAGTGTCTTGATAGCATCTGCGACGACGTGTCTGAGCTCCGAAGCCATCACGTGATCACCCGGGTCATCATCTCCCTGGATCAAGCTTCTAAAGGATTTCTTGGATTCCGAATTATCCTTGTCGCTCTTTATATATCCATCGAGGTCCAAGAGCTCAATCCCCTTTGCCGTACTAAGGATATTATGATATGTATCAAGATCAACGTTCATCTCTTCAGCAATTTCCAAGTCATCTGCCGGCCTGCCTAGTCTTTCTTCAACAGCCACAATGGCTTTTTCCATATCGTGTATCTTTTTTCTTGTTGACCGCGGAACCCAGTCAAGGCTCCTGAGTTCATCTAACATGGCCCCCCTGATCCTGAATTCCGCATAGGTCTTGAACTGAACATCTCTCGAAGGGTCAAATCTGTCGATGGCATCCAGCAGCCCTAAGATGCCCGCGCTGGTCAGGTCATCCAAAGACACACTGGGTGGGAGGCGCATAGCCAAGCGATTTGCCAACAGTTTTACCAAAGGAGCATATTCAAGAATCACAGCACTGCGCTCCCTTTCATTAGCAGTGTTGGGCCACTTGCGGCTTGAACTGCCATAGGTGTATTTTGCCTGGGCTCTTTGCATAATCATTAACGAGTTATCAGTTTTTTCCAGAAAAATTTTATATTCCCGTCCCGCACAACGTTTGATGATGAGGTTAGCAGGCGCCCAGCTAGCTCAGAAAACTTCTTGCTTGAATCACTCTGTGGATAACGCCGCATCACAGTACTCTGCTCTTTGACCGCCCTTTCTAAATTGCCATCCTTTGGAATGAACCCGATATATTCTAAGGATATACCCTTCAAGAAACGTACAATTGCGTTACTCAAATTTTCAAAAACAGACCTGGCCTCCTCTCCGTTGTTCACCATGTTAACCAGCAACTTGAAAGTGTTCGTGCCATGTCTTGTAAACATCACCTTAATTAAGGCATAGGCATCTGTTATGGAAGTCGGCTCAGATGTAGCTACCACAATCCGTTCATCTGCAGCTATGCTGAAATAGACAACGTTGGAGGAAATACCCGCTCCTGTGTCGATCAGAAAGATGTCGAAGTCTTCCTCTAACGCATCAAACTCGTTTAAAAGGTTGAGTTTTTGCCCTTGCGTTAGATGAACTAGGTCTTGCACTCCAGAGCCTGCCGGAATGATTTGAATCTCCTCGGGGCCTTCTACGATTACCTCGCCTAGACTTTTCTCGCCGTTGATCACATGCTTGATATTGAATGCAGGACTAAGCCCGAAAATGATATCAATATTTGCTAGCCCTAAATCACCATCCAATACCAACACTTTCTTACCAAGCCTTCTGAACGCTATAGCCAGGTTACCGACGATATTGGTCTTTCCCACACCCCCTTTACCGCTCGTAACGCAAATGACCCGGGTAGAGCGTGATTCTTCAAAACATCCTAGCAAATTCCCGCTGCCACCCATGTCATGGCCCTTCTCCCGAACCATTAGTCTCAAACCATCTGCTTGATCCACTTTATAATTTCTCCTGCTGCAATATTAGGCCAAGAATACCTGTTTTAGTTGCCTTAGAGATATCTTCCGGTACCCGCTGTCCGTTTGTAACAAAGGAAATAGGCATCCTCAGCTTGAGAACTTGGTTTATAATACCTCCTCGAGCCTTTGCCTCATCCGTTTTGGTAAATACGTAACTCCTAAGATTCAACCGGCAGAAGTTTCTGGCGGCCGAGTCCATCTCTGATTCACTGGTTGAGGTACTGAGAAGAAGATGACTGTCTATAGGACAATTGCTACCGATCAGTTTGGCCATCTCTTCCATCCGAGCCGTGTCGTAATGACTTTGTCCTGCTGTGTCTACTAGGATAACATCTTTTCCCTCCAATCGCCGCAAGGCGAATTTCAAGTCCGCGCAGTTAAAGGCAGGGAAACATGGTACCCCCAATATGGCTGCGTAGGTCTTAAGCTGTTCCATAGCCCCTATTCTATAGTTGTCTATGGAAATAAGCCCTACTGTCTTTTTTTGTTTCAGGCTAAGATCGGCCACCAGTTTAGCGACAGTGGTCGTTTTGCCCACGCCTGTAGGCCCGACAAAAGCCGCCAGGACCTGTCCCTCCCTCTGGCCAAAAGGATCAGTCACATCTATCACCTTCAAAATCTCCTTCAAGACCCTCTCGTACAGATCATTGGAATCTGACAGTGTGTCTTCCTCAAATGCCCCCCCTTTTTTCATGAACTCCCGCGCATAAGGTTCAGCAATACCACCCCGGATCAGTTTGGCATAAAGGTCCATTGCCGCGGGGTTGGCCATAAAACCTTCCAGAAGATCCCTGGACCGGCTCAAGGCAAAAATCATCTCCTTGATGCTCATCAACTCTGACTTAAGGGAGTCCAAAGAAGCAGCATCAGAAGAGCTCACCTTCACAGAATCCTTATAGGTTCCACCTGCCACCGCGCTTATTTCGAACAAAGCCTTGGCCTTGTATCCCGAAGTCGCATCTCTTTTACGCAGCTTCCGCGTAGACAATATCAGGGCTTCCGGACCCAGGTCTCGCTTGACCAGATTCGTCGCCTCTTGAATGGTGCTCGCCCGGAACCTTTTAACCAGCATGGCCTAACTGGATCCTTCCCAT
This sequence comes from uncultured Desulfobacterales bacterium, assembly GCA_964502365.1. Classification (GTDB taxonomy): domain Bacteria; phylum Desulfobacterota; class Desulfobacteria; order Desulfobacterales. The sequence goes on from CAZCWQ010000019.1 coordinate 15,858, forward strand.
AGATTTAAAGCGGATATTGTTTGAAAGTTCACTGTGAGAAAGCACTATCAAAGATGGTGCGAACTGCTCTACCATCCTTCTGAAATGTCTTCTGATCTGCGGAGAACACAGAACAATTGGCTGAAAGCCTTTGGCCATCACCTTTTCTGTTTCCTTGCTCACGGAGTCCGCAATGGAGCTTGCCACCTTGGGATCCACCGACAGGTATGACCCATGCTCAGTATTTTTAACGCTGTTTACCAGAACATCCTCCACATCTTGTTCCAGGGTTACAACATTCAACACACCGTCTTCCTGAATGTGGTCACTCACAATGGAGCGAGCAAGCCTCTGTCTAACATATTCAGTCAGAAGGTCCGGATCCTTGGTAACTGGTGAGTAATCAGCCAAGGTTTCCACGATCGTCAAGATATCCCTGATTGAAACACCTTCTCTAAGGAGATTCTGCAAGACCTTTTGAATAGCACCCAACGAAAGAAGGGCGGGCGTGAGTTCCTCCACCACTTTGGGGTGAGTCCTTGCAAGATTGTCCAACAGGTTTTGAACCTCCTGTCTCCCTAGTAGTTCATCAGCATGATGTCGTATAAGTTCGGTCAGATGCGTTGCTATGATCGCCGTATTATCCACCACAGTGTATCCGGCAAATTTAGCCTCGTCCTGCCTTTTTTCGGGGATCCATACGGCGGGCAGGCCAAAGGCCGGTTCCTTCGTTGCAATACCGTCTATCTTTTGAACCGCGTCGCCAGGATCCATAGCCATCAAGTGATTCACCATCAATTCATATTTTCCTACCTCCACGCCCTTAATCAGAATGCGGTATTCGGATGCCTTCATGTTCAGGTTGTCCCTTATGTGAATCGCGGGAATGACAATACCCATGTCGATGGCAAATTGTCGCCTCATGGATCTGATCCGATCAAGGAGTTCTCCGTTCTGCTCTTTATCTACAAGCGGAATGATGGCGTATCCCACCTCAAGCTCCATGGGATCGAGCATAAGAAGATGTTCCACTGATTCGGGAGCCCGTTCGGTTTTCTCCGTCTCAGCCTGTTTGGCTGATCTTGCAGCCAAGGCCTCCTGCCTTTTTCGGTTAAAGACATAGACGCCCCCCCCCACAATCGTGCCAAGGACTATAAACGGAAGATGAGGAAGGCCGGGGATAAGACCGAATGAAAAGATCACCAGCGATCCGAGGTAGACTGCTCGTGGATTGGAGAACAGCTGTTTGCCAAAGTCTGCCCCCATACTTGACTCGGCAGCTGTACGGCTCACCACAATACCCGCAGAAGTTGATACGATAAGGGCGGGAATCTGGGTCACGAGTCCGTCACCCACGGTGAGGAGTGTATAGTTCTCGGCTGCCGCCACAATTGGCATCTTTTTCTGAAGTACGCCTATGACGAAACCGCCGATGATGTTAATAAGTGTAATGACGATCCCTGCAATGGCATCTCCTCGAACAAATTTACTTGCCCCGTCCATGGCGCCGTGGAACTCGGCCTCCCTTGCAATAAGCTCCCTACGCTGTCGCGCCTCATTTTCGTCTATGAGCCCGGCATTCAAGTCTGCATCAATGCTCATCTGCTTGCCGGGCATGGCATCAAGGGTAAAACGTGCGGCCACCTCTGCGATTCGGCCGGAGCCTTTTGTGATGACCACAAAATTGATGATAACAAGGATCATAAAGACGACTAGACCCACAACATAGTCACCACCTACGACAAAATTGCCAAAAGACTTGATAACCTTTCCTGCGGCTAATGAACCTTCGCTTCCATGCAGGAGAATCAGCCTTGTAGAAGCAACGTTCAAAGAAAGTCTGAACAGTGTCGCCACCAACAGAAGGGATGGAAATATAGCAAAGTCCAAAGGCTTTACCGTATACATGGCCATGAGAATAACAATAATTGAAAGGGTGATATTCAGCGCTAGTAGGAAGTCCAGCAAGAAGGGCGGTAGGGGAATAATCATGACCATCAGAATAGCCACCACGCCGACAACCATGATGGAATCACTGCTATTGGTCAAGAGATTGTTTTGTAGGGTCCCTTCTGTTATTGATGCCATAACAAAGCCTTAATTACTAAGCGTCAGTTGCCCATGATAATTTATTATCTGTCACTGTCATTTTCTACTACTCATTGCTCGTCAGCCTGTTGATAAATCCTTACTGGTTGGCACCTAACCGTTGCGCTTTTCCTTTTATCCTGTATACATAAGCCAGGACCTCAGCCACTGCCTGATAGAAGTCAGACGGGATTTCATCGCCGATCTCAACCATCTTGTAGAGACTCTGAGCCAAATTCTTGTTTTCAACGATTGGTATGTGGTGCTCTCTGGCCAACGCCTTAATCCTTTCAGCTATTGCCCGTGCACCTTTGGCCACAACCTTCGGTGCATTCATCACTTCACTGTCATACCGTAGGGCCAGAGCGAGATGGACTGGGTTTGTCACCACAACATCGGCTTTGGGGACTTCTTGCATCATGCGTCTTCTGGCCATCTCTTGTTGAACCCTTCTGATCCTTGATTTGATGAGAGGGTCCCCCTCACTCCGCTTGAACTCTTCCTTGACCTCATGCTTGGTCATTTTTAATTGCTCTTCAAACTGCCACTTTTGAAAGGCAAAGTCGAGTGCAGCTAGAAAAGCCATAACCACGCAGACCCGCAAAAAAATCTTCAACACGACCTTCAATATATATAAGGCGATGCCTGAGACCCCCATCTGTCCAAGGTTCAGAAACCGGCCCATCTCTCCTTTAACCGTCCAATAGGCTATGACACCTACTATCGCAAGCTTGGCAAGGGACTTGAACAATTCCATCAGGGCCCGTTTGGAAAAAAGCCTTTCCAATCCTTTGATAGGACTCAATTTGGAAAAGTTCGGGATAAGCGGCTCCCATGAAAGCATACCGCCCACTTGCATGAAATTTGACACGAGCCCAATCCCCAAGACTGCGATCATCACTGGAGCCACTATTATGATTAAGCCTTGCACCATGTGCTGATTGAGAATGACAAGATCTGGCAGGCCAATGACAGGACTTGCTATCAATGAGAAGCTTTTGGCTGTCAGATATTTTATGTGCGCGTACATAAACGATCCGAAAACGTACAGAGTTGAAAACCCGGTCAGCAAGACGGCCACAGAGGTCACCTCTTGGCTCTTGGCAACCTGCCCCTTTTTCCTTGCCTCAGACCGTTTTTTGGGCGTCGCTTTTTCGGTCTTGTCCTGAAAATCGCCTTCTGCCAAAGCCTATATCCTCGCCAGTGCCATAATGAGTTCTAACATATGATCAAATCCCATTATATATTGTTTCGTAAAATAGAGGAGTACCTCCAAGGAAAGCCCAAAAAAGAACAAACCAACTACGATCTTCAAGGGAAAGGCAACAATAAGAATATTCATCTGTGGCACCACTTTGGCAATAATGCCAAAGGCAGCACTTGTTAAGAGTAGCGCGCCGATGGCAGGGGCCCCAACTTTGACGGCTATGGCAAACATATCGCCTGATAGTTCCAACATTTTGTCAAAGAGCCCTTCACCAAGACCCAGCGATCCCACCTTGATGATAGAAAAACTGTCCGCTAGTGACTTCAGCAAGATATGGTGACCATTCAGGAGTAGAAAAATCAAGATAGTAATCCAGTATCCCATGTACGACAAAACAGAACCCTGGGCTCCTGACTCAGGATCGATAACATTAGCAATGGCGAAGCCCATCTGAAATCCAATGAGCTGTCCACCCAACTGGATTGCTGCAAAGAACAGTCGGACTGCCAAACCTATAACTAATCCAAGGATCAACTCTGCAAGTATAAGATTTACAGCAGCCAACAAACCTTCCGGGAATAGTCTCGGGTCTGGATGAACAACCGGAAACAGCAATATGCTGATCATCAAGGCAAGCCCTGCCTTAACCAGATTCGGCATCATGTTACCCCCAAAGACGGGAAACAAGAACAAGACAACGCTTATGCGAATCAGGACCAATACAAAGGATTTGAACTCCACTGCTGAAAGGCTAAGAAGGTCCATATTTTTCACTCGCTAAAGGGCATTATCGTATATAGTTCGGTATCTGTGTGATACAATCATATCCAAAGTCCATCAGTTGACGAAGCATCCAATTACAAAAGAAAAGAAGTCCCAAAAGCACTACAAGTATCTTGGGAACAAAAGTCAAAGTCATTTCCTGAATCTGTGTGACCGCCTGAAAGATACTCACAGCCAGTCCCACAACAAGTCCAAGCCCCAGCATCGGCATTGAAACTAGTATAGTCACCCTGATGGCTTCCTGGGCAAATCCTACGATAAACTCGGGTGTCATCCTACAAAACTCTTGACCAAAGAACCTACAATCAGATGCCAACCGTCCATCAACACGAAAAGTATCAGTTTGAACGGCATGGATATCATTATGGGCGGGAGCATCATCATCCCCATTGAAAGAAGAACGCTTGCGATAACCATGTCAATGATTAAAAAGGGCACATATAGAAAAAATCCTATAATGAAGGCCGTCTTAAGTTCACTAACTACAAAGGCAGGGATCAAAACAGACGAAGGGATATCCCGGGGCGTGTTTGGTTTGTCTAGCTTAGCCATACTTACAAACAAAGCAAGATCGTTTTTTCGCGTCTGTCTAAACATAAACTGGCGGACTGGCTCCATGGCCGCCTTTAATGCTTCGGTCTGGGATATCTCTTCATTCAGATACGGCTTGAGAGCCTTGTCATTTACCTGGTTCCACACCGGCATCATGATAAAAAATGTGAGAAACAAGGCTAGGCCGATCATGATCTGGTTTGGTGGCATCTGGTGAGTACCCAGTGCATACCTTAGGAATGAAAATGCCACAGCCAATCTGGTGAAGGAAGTCATCATGATTAGGATGGCCGGGGCCAAGGAAAAAACAGTGAGCAAGGCGACAACCTGAAGCAGTACAGAAACCTGCTGCGGATTGTCTGCTTGTCCAACACCAACTTGGAGCGTAGGAAGCGGAACAGCCGCACAGAAGGCACCGGCAGGAATGAGCAATGATAAGGCGAGAGGCAAAAGGCAAAAGGCAAGAAGATGGCTCCTTTTCCTCCTTGCGATATGTTTCCCCCTATCTTGCTTGCTTACTCCTGCATAACTGATCGGGACACATTGACTGTTATTCACTTTGTATTTTGCATTCTGCATTTGTATACTTACTCTATCTCTTGCTCAAACCGCCCTGGCCTTCTGGAGACTATATCAAGGACTTTCCGGAAGCCGTCAGTGCGCCTCCCATGGGGCTTTACCCGTTCAATTTGCTCCAATGCCTCTGGGTTGTCGATTTTGGCCAAAGAAGTTATATTTTCAGGTGTAATTCCGATCACTATCTTTTCACCTGCCACATCGATTAGAGCAATCCGCTCTTTTGGGGTCACATGATAGGATGACAGCATCCTGATGAGTTGCCCTTGCCACGGGCCCTCTCTCAGGTATAAGAACCGCCTCATGAGAAAAAGGACCAGAATCAAGACTCCTATGACAATACACAACATAGCTAAGGTCTTGAGTCCGGCCCCCCAAAGGTCTGGTTGATACATAACTTCTGATGCTTCCCTTAACCCGCTCAAAGCTCATCCTTTGGGGAACACTACCGGTTTCTTAACCAGCTGCATCGACATCTTCCACCCCCCACGGCAGACCTAAGCCAATGTCTTGATTCTTTCCGTGGGACTGATGATGTCAGTTAGTCTTATTCCAAACTTCTCACTGACCACGACAACTTCACCGCGAGCGAATAACTTTCTGTTCACGTAGATATCCATCGGTTCGTCGGCGAGTTTTGTCAGTTCCACAATTGAACCTTGTCCCAGCCGGAGCAAATCATTGACAAGCATTCTCGTGCGGCCGAGTTCAACCGAGACCTCCAGTGGAATATCGAGGATGAAGTCCAGATCTCTCGTGCCGTCATGCCCTTCCAAGCCCTCTGATCCTTCTAATGCTTCTCCTGACCCATCACCTTGCCCATCAGAAGCTTCAACATCTTCAGAAACGGCCTCTTCTCTGTTGCTATCTTCTTGCTCACTCACGGTTCTGTCCTTTCCATGCGCAATTGCACAAACATCGTCTTGCGACAAAGCAGACATGGGTTACTCTCGCCCTTCTGGAGCATCTCTCATCCAAAAGGGCGTATGTTATAACAGCAGTGCTTCGCGGCCGGGTCAGGTCCCCATGTCTCCAAAAGCCTAGACTTTTCTTAGCACTCTTTGAACCTTTACGGCCCTGCTGGCGTTTATGATACCCGGATGACCTTGAAACTTCGCCACTCCTTGAACCTTGCCAATCAGGTGCTGACCAACTGATCGCTCGAGCTTAATCACATCGCCGACTTTGAGACTAAGCAACCTCTCTGCTGTGACCTGTGCTGTCCCGAGTTCGACAATCACGTTAACCTCTGTTTCGTTAATCCGCTGTTGCAGAAGTCTTTTCCACTTTGGATCCGCCTTTACGTGACCGTCATGAAGTCCTCCATAGAACTTGTCACGAATTGGTTCAATGGTCGAATAAGGGATACACACGCTCAAAATGCCTCCCATCCCCCCAATGTCAATATTGAAGCGAATCACGATGACCAAATCACCAGGCAGCACTATGGCTGCAAATTCAGGATTAACCTCTGAGCGCACATATTTCATATTAACCTTAGAAACCCTCTCCCATGCTTTGGCAAGGTATTCCAGGCAGACTGTGACAACTTTGCGTATCATCGCATTCTCTATTGGTGTAAACTCTCTGCCCTCGATCTTTGCTTGCTCAGTCCCCTTGCCACCAAAATAGCATTCAATCAGGCTGAAAACCAAACGGCCGTCAAAGACAATAAGGGCCTGCCCGTTGAGGGGATCTATGCGAAAGATATGTAGACTTGTAGGAACGGGCAGGGATAGACGAAAGTCTTGAAACTTGACGATGTCTACCGGATCCACCTCAATATCAACGGTTTTTCGGATCATGCCAGAGAGCTTGCCCCTAAAATTAGTAGCAAAGCTTTCATTAACGACCCCAAGGGCTGGCATTTTACCCCGAAACATCAGTTCCTGGCGGGTAAAGTCATATGGTATAACACTATTCTCGGACTCGGCCGTATCCGCTTCGGTCTCAATCTCTCCACTTGAGACCCCTTTGAGCAGACTATCTACTTCTTCCTGCGATAAAACATTAGACATAAGCCAAGGCGCCCTTTATCTGTTAGGAAAAGAGCCTGTGTACATAGGAGAAAATATGCCTCAAGATATGGCCCCTTATGTTCACGTTAAAAGTCAGTTGCAAAGCTTCTGACTCGGATTACTGCACCACAAATTCCGTAAAGTACAGTGTCCGAACGGTACCTGCTTTTAGAAATTGATTAATCCTCGCAATCAACTCCGCTCTCAGTTCAACTTTTCCATCCGGGCTGCTGATATCGTCAAAGGTCTTGCTGGCAAGCAGTAACAAGATGGCATCCCTTAACTGAGAGTCTCGTTTGGTGAGCTCCTCTTCGACAGCTTTGTTGTCACACTCAAGTTCAAGTTTTGTCTTAAGGTACCGTCTCCCCTTTTGACCAAACAGATTGACAATAAACGGCTTCATTTCATGCGTAATGCTGACCGTGGGCGGACTCTGCTCAGTCTCCGCAATCGCTTCATTACCCTCTGGCAAAGGCTTTTCAGCCAAGAAGAAACGCCAACCTGCGAAGCCTACTGCGCAGAGTAAAAGCAATACCAGACCTATGACTATAAACTTCTTGGAAGAGCCCTTCTGCTCTGCTTCTGTCTCTTCACCGTCCTTAACAGGTTTATCTTTTTCTTTTTCTGCCATCTTGACCTCCTTTTTCAGTCTATTAGATTTCGGACCGGGGAAGTATTCGCCTTCCACTTAATCCTTTTGCGATTATGTTTGAGTCTTTCTTAGGATGACTTCAACCCTCCTGTTTTTCTCGCGACCCCGTTCTGTGTCATTTGAAAATTGAGGCCTTGTGTCGCCGTATCCGCCAACAACAAGCCGTTCAGGCGAAATGCCCTTTTGTATGAAATGCCTATGGATACTTAAGGCTCGATAAACCGAAAGCTCCCAGTTTGAGCGGTAACGCTTGCTTCGTAAGGGAATGTTGTCTGAGTGCCCCATGATAAGGACATCATTTGAAACACCAGTGAGCACCTTGGTAATTGCATCGAGTAACGGAAGCGTGGCTGGTTTGATCTCGGCCTCTCCGGAATCAAAGAGGACATTTGCCTGAAATGTCATGGTAACACCCCGTTCGTCTTGTGTTAAATCAGTGACATTTTCTAAGACTGCAAGGACCCCTTCACCGTTCATATCGTCTCCTGCGTCAAGAAAGTCTTCCAGCTGACCTATGCTGTCGATTCTTGTGCTGTCCTTTCGAGCAATTATCTTGTCGAGCCGTCTGTTTATGTCCGTCAACATCGCAGCATCGCAATTTTTTGTGCCCACAATTTGTGACTTCTTTATGCCTGTGGTGTCAGTGAACTCCAGGGGGCCGAACCCGCCCTGAAAAACGCTGAAGACCGATTTCAGAGCCTTTGTGTCCATGGATGACATCGTCAACAGCATAACGAAGAAGGTTAAAAGGAGCATCAACAGGTCTCCGAAAGTGACCATCCACGCGGTGGTGTCTATATTGTTGCCACTATCTTCGCCTCTGTCTTTTCCCATGTCCCGTGCGTCTAATCAAAGATGCGAAAAACAAATCTCTTGAAAACGACGAATCCGGATTGCCCCTTCTGCTGAATCTTGTTGAGCTTTTCCGACAATCCGTGATGCAGGATAACATCAACCCGACGGTTTTGTGCCCTTGTCTGTCTGGCGTCATTGCTTGCAACCGGTTTATATTCCGCACATCCATAGGCCATAAGGCGTGATGGGAGCACCTTGCCTATGACAACAAAAAACTTAAAAACCTCAATGGCCCTCAGGGAAGAAAGCTCCCAGTTGGAACTCGCGGACTTTTCATCCGGAGGTCTGCTGTCTGTATGTCCCGTGATCTCAACAGGGTATTCTCCCTGATTGATAATCTCACAAAGTCTTATTAAAAAGGCATAACCAGACGGTTTGATCTTGTAGGTCCCTTCGTCGAAAAGCGCTTTCTCCTGTATACTTATTACCTCCCCCTTTGGCATTAACCGCGTGGCAACAGTCTCTGGGATTGGCTCTTCCAAACCCAATACTTCTATCGTCTCCTTCCCACTGGAAGCAATTGGGGCGTGGGTTGCGGAAAATACTCTCGCTTCTCCCCCCTTTGTGGGTGAAAGGCCGCCCGGCAATATCCCAAAGCTTCCTATCAAGGACCCCAATGCCGCAAGGCTCCTGGATTCGTCAATCACAGCAATTGAATTGAGCACAATGAAAAATGCTAATAGTATGATGAACAGGGCCACCGTCAGAACCCGTATCCCGGCCTCTCCGGAACCGCCGCCAGATTGAGCCTTTTTTCGTTTCATTACACCAGCCTTTTGTCCCAGGCCCTACGTGGACTCCACTGTTTGCCGCTGACTTGGAGACAAGAATGCCATAAGTTTTTGCTCTACAATGCGTGGATTCTCTCCATTTGAAAGACAAATCACGCCCTCAATCATCATTTCTTTGACCATAACTTCCTCAGTGCTGCGGGTTTTGAGTTTTCCGGCGATCGGCATACAGACGATATTCGCCATTACTGCACCGTAAAAGGTAGTCAAAAGGGCCACGGCCATAGCCGGTCCGATGGAACTCGGATCACTCATATTCTGTAACATCTGAACCAGCCCGATGAGCGTGCCGACCATGCCGAGGGCTGGGGCATAAGTCGCCATGGTAGTAAATATTTCTGCACCGAGCTTGTGCCGGTCCTGTACGAATGCAACCTCTGTTTCAAGAATTTCCCGGATTGAATTCGGTTCCAACCCATCAATGGAAAGCTGAACCCCCTTCTGCAGAAACTCTTCCTCAACTTCCTTCACATCAGACTCTAGGGCCAGAATACCCTCGCGACGGGCCTTGTTGGAAAAATCTCCAAATTGTTTGATGATCTCTTTTGTTGACAGTACCTTAGAAAAGAAGACATTTTTCACAACGCCGACTACACCGAGGACCTCTTTCAGAGGATAGTTGATCATTGTGGTACCCAGGGTCCCACCGACTACGATCAATACAGAAGGTATATTGATGAAGAGGCCGATGCCCCCACCCATCATAATGGCGGAGACAACAAGGCCGAAAGACGACACAATCCCGAGAACTGTTGCGATGTCCATGTGTCTTCTCCTACAAAACAGCGTGGTCTCTCTGGGAGGATTACAGCAACCTTTGTGCCATCTCGATCAAAGGATTCTCGCCAGTGGCAATCGGTTGGTGGCCGAAGGCAAGAGGTGAGGGGAATGCAAGAGAGACTGGGCAAATATTACTTATATTTCACATAGTTCTGGGGTCAATCTGCACAGTGTCTCATTGGTTTGAAAAGTTAAGAATTTCTTTGCGGCAGGAATTCTTTCTTGTTTATATAGGCAATCTATGTCAAGGGCGAATAGGGCTGTCAATCTGTTGACGTATTGGGCGTAAATTAGTTCTGATGATTACGCGGCCATTCTGTTATATATAAGGTGAAAATCCACCTCCCGCACCTTTTTTGCAACCCGTTTCAGTATGCCCCTGCACTCTGACATTTCCTTCAACCCATAACCGGACCGCGTGCTTATCAAACCGGCGAGGCTGAAGATTTCGTTATACAAGTAAGGTTGGTACAACGGATCCTGGCGGAGAAAAAACAGGACCTGGTTTAATACTGTATGGATTTCTTCCTGGTGCCTGTGAGCCTTCTTGAAGAGTTTTTCCAGGCGTTTCTGTACCGACCGCAGGGAACTGGTCCACTGGGAGCTTCGGGCCTCGAACATGGGCCATGGCCTGGGTGACCTGGCACGATTGATGGTGCCAATGAAATGTTCCAGGCTACCAGGTGCCGACACCAGAAGTCTCTCAGCAAGCACTTGGGACCAGGTGACCTGCCTGCTTCCTTTGATAATTGCACCCCCGCCATAGAGGTTAAAAATCGGCATATCAGATTGTCTCAAGTCTCTTTCCAGTTCCCTCAATGCAGTAATATAGGCCAGATCAGAATAAATGGTCTCACCCTGCCTGTTTTTCATTTTTATGTGGCGCTTAGGGTCAAAACGGAATCCATTCTTATCTGACAAATGACCGGCTACGTGGGTCTTTTCCCCTGACCAGGCAAAGTCATGACCCACAAGCAGTATCTGCCTCACGCCGCACCACGTGAGAAATGTTGTCAAGGCAACTGCTACGTTTCCTCCGGTCTTCAATACTAGTTCCCGGTCTCGCGGCATGTGGCTTGCCAGTCCCCCGGTGGTCCACATGGGAAGTGTGGGGCCAGGATAGGCCCTTACTGCTTCAGGAGCAACTTTGCGTGAATAGATAAGGGGGATGTCGTGTACCCATTTTGTATCCAAACCGTCACAAACCGTTTTCATGGCCATAGTATAATCAATGGCCATACAGAAATGGGGTTTGAGGCCGTATTTTTGCAAGGCAGGCAAAGTCTGCAGGCCGCAGGCATAGAGACTATTGTTCGGGCTGTTTGCCAGAAGCGGGGCAAATTGTGCCAGAGACGGACCAGCGCCTAGAATAACTGCTTTTAGTCCTTGGCCCTGGTTATGTAGGGGCAAGAGGTCCCCATCGTGGATTGCACGGGAGAAATTCTTTAGTTCATTGCCGACCATGACGTCTTGTTTGAGGCGCAGCGTATTGATGTCACAAGTAATGTTCTCTAAAATCTCCTTCCAGTGATGGGTCCACATGGCATATTCCGGCCCCAACTGGTGGCTGGGGATGTCAGCCAAGACCAGGATATTCCCGAATAGGTACTGCAACTCCAGCTGCCAAATGACCTTGGGCAAGAATTCAAGGTCCGGAGGCACGAGAAACAGCTTCTTGGCCCTGAAAAAAGGCCGGTAATCGGTCTGACTCAGGCAGGCCAGGAGCATTTCAGGTCTAGGTTCAAGCACCAGGACTTTGTGAGAACTTGGGGTGTTTGAAAGAACATGATTTATGCCGTAACCCAGGTTGCAACCTACAATGATTGTGGCACTGGTATCTGCCCTTTCTTTGGGAGTCCAGTCGCGGTAGGCCGTTTTCGGGGAAATCGAGTCGAACATCCCCCTACCGGAAGGAAGACGCCAGTCGAGTAATCCCTGCTGGTTGATGATCAGGTTGCCATCAAGATCCTGCGACCCCAGGCCTTGAACAGCCAGCCATCGAAACATCGGCAAATTCTGTCTTTTGAGAGCCTTAAGATTTTTTTCCAGAAAATCCTGCACTGTCACACATCATTAGGGTCTTATGTTAAGCATTCAGCTCTCAGCCATCGGCTTTCAGACAAAGCAAAGACTCCCAAGGAGACCTCATACCGGCAAGTGAACTCCAAAGTAGTTGTTGTTTCTCCCTGTTTTGCCGATCGCTATCTGCTAACCGCTGAGAGCCTGCACTTTACTATCTTTTCAAGGAGATGAGTTCTGCCAGCATTTGGTCTGTAACCGTAATAATCTTGGAGTTGGCCTGGAACCCACGCTGGGTGGTAATCATCTTCACGAATTCCGTGGCGATATCTACGTTTGATTGCTCAAGTGAGTTAGGTGAGATGTAGCCCAACCCATTGGTGCCAGGCTGTCCTGTAACCGGCTCACCACTGGTCCTGGTCTCCCTGAAAAGGTTTCCTCCTTCCTTATACAGCCTCTGCTCGTTCTGAAACTTGGCCAGTGCCACCCGAAACAGTGGGATGACTTCGCCGTTGGAGTATGCGCCGGTTATAACGCCGTCTGTTGCCACTGTGACCGACTGCAATGCACCAGCACCGTAGCCGTCAGCCGACTGGAAGGTCGTTGAAGACGCAGAAGAGAACTGAGAACTGGACATGGACTCGGGCTCCCAAGTGGTATTGCTGGTATTATAGCAGCTCCCCACGTTCATTTCTATCTGCTGGGTGGACCCACTGATGAATGACGCGTCAAATATCAAATAGCCATTCGTACCAGCAGTCTCCGTTGTCCACCCGCCACCAGCGTCACTCAATGCATTGATTCCACTGAAAGTATCCATGGTGTGGCTGGTGATACTTCCGCTGGTACTGTATGTGAACGTCCCCCTTGCCAGCAGGCCCTGACCCGCACCGGTCGCCGCGGATCTTTCATCCTCTGACGGATCGCATGTTATGATATATTCCCAGTTATTAGCGCTACTTCCCAGGTCATAATAAATGGTGATGTCGTGGGTACTCCCAAGTGAATCATACACTTTGACGGTGGTCTGATATTCATAATTAGTACTCCCAATATACGTGCTGGCGCTTCCATCCCATGTTTCGTGCAGATCGGCTGTGTTGCTGCTGGAGTCCGAATCAACGTTTGTAATTACTGTAATTTTGGTGCTTGCAGAAGGAGAAGACGTAAACGACGTCAAAGCAATGTCAGTTATGGATCCTTCATCTTCACCCGTGCTTGCATTCAGGCCCCATCCGCGAACAATATACCCGGCGGGGTTGACAAAGTTGCCGTCCTTATCAAACGTGAACGCACCGGCCCGTGTATAGTATTCATCGTTTGAATTGGTCGGATCCCTCACTATAAAAAATCCCTCACCGCCGATGGCCAGATCCGTAGTCGAGTCCGTTGATTCGAAAGACCCCTGGGAAAAAGTACTGGAAATATCTGTCAGAGAGGTGCCACGTCCCACCTGTGCCGTACCTGCTGTGGTGGCTACGGTCTGACTCAACACATCCTGAAAGGTCACCCGGCTTGCCTTGAAACCGACTGTGTTCACATTGGCAATATTATCGCCAATAACCGTCATGGAATTTCCAAGGGTACTTAGGCCGCTAATGCCTGAAAAAAGTGCGCTCGAAAGTGACATTTTGTTTGCCCTCCTTTCTTTTGGTTATTGGTCATTGGTAATCTGAACCTCAACAATATTGGACGAGGAGACCACCTTGTCTCCAATCATCAGATAGGGAATACCGCTTTCATACGTAACACCGGTGACCTCACCTGAAACATAGGCGTCATAAGAAACCATGTATCCCCCTTCATCCGTTGCTTCGACCTCAAACGTGTATGTCCCGTCAGCCACTGTATCGCCCCTATTGTCTCTGCCGTCCCAGTCGAGATTATGCTCCCCGGCATCCTGCCAACCTGTGTGCATCCTCCGTACTTCAAGGCCCTGGTCATCGTATATGTAAATATTCACACTAGCCGCATCGTCCAGCGTGTAGGCGCTCGATTCTGTTTGACCATCTTGTACAAAGATTGCATTATCATAGCTCTTGACAGTCTTTCCAATGTAGTCAAGTACATTACCCTTTTCCTGGGCATCTAGTGCAGCCTGAATATCTGCGAGTTGTTCATTCATCTTAAACTGCTGCTCAAGGCCCGAAAACTGGGCCAGTTGTGCAGTGAAGTCTGTGCCGTCCATGGGGTTCAATGGGTCTTGATGCTTGAGTTGGGCAACCAGCATAGTCAGGAATTGGTTCATCCCAAGCTCATCCTTTGCATTGGCACTCGTCGATGTCTGTCCCCTGGAAGACTGAGTGTAGATCGGTTCAAGTGCTGTTATTGACATGCCTCGCTCCTTTCTTGTTTTGTCATTTGTCATTCCTCGCTAGTTATTAGTAAATAAAACATAGCCTGTATTAAGAACCACCAGTGACCAATGACCACTGACCAATAACTGTTTTTATGCAAACATGTCCACTAAAGCATCTCTCCGTATACGGATGGGCCCTATTTCTTCCGCGCCCTCCGGCTCATTTCCTGCTGCACCGGGTGCAGAAGTGAGACCGCGTCTGCCAGACTGTGGCCCGTTAAGATCCCGCTGGGTATTGGCCATGGACTGGCCGAAGTAATGGCTGATTTCAACGTCTATCTTTTGTAGTTCAACGCCGTGCTCCGCCAAGGCCTCTCTCAATTCATGGGCATGGGACATCAAGATTTCCTTCACAGATTGATGCCCGGCCCTCACAGTCACCTTTAAGGCGTTGTCATTGAGTGTCATGTCCAATTGAATCGATCCCAGGCGTGGAGGCTTCAGTTGTATACGTACCTGACTGTCACCCCTCTTCAGGGCAAGGCCTAGGCGTCTTCCTACCTGATCAATAACGTGAAGGGGAATCGGCTGGGCTGCTTGTTGCGCAACAGTCTCGGAAACAGGTGCCCTGCCGATTACAGCCCCTTTCCCAGTGTGGGCAGCGGTCCCGTGCTTCTGATCGGGCATCTTTTCCGAGGCCCTCCAACGGAAAGTCTCAACCGGTTTTTGCATCTTATGCAACAACTCGTCCTTGTTTGACTGCGACTCAGCAAGGCCTTCAGCCCCAGTTGGTGCCTTTCTCGCATAAGATACAGCCTCTTTCCATCCCTCTGCTGTCTCTTTGTCTGCCGGCGATGTCTGATGACCCTTCAGTTGGTTATGGGGAAAGCCCTTCAGTTTGTGTGTATAATGCCGCTTACTGCTCGACTTCGGGCCTTGTCCGTCAGGTGCCACCATCACGTGTCCCAGAAGTGCTCTTACACAATTTTCCCTCTCGTCTTTGGACAAATGGTAGGGCATGAGGCCGGCCACCTTCTCTTCCATTATCTGGACAAATTCCTCCAATGAGACAGGTCCATTTATTTTCACTGCCTCATCCACCATGCCGATGCGTGCCAACATAGTCTTGAGGTCCTCGACAGACTGTGAGCCAACAGCCAGCTTGGTCCCTTCAGGGAACTTATCCATGACCACTTTCAGGTTTTTGATAAGGCTTTTCAGGCTGAGCCCGCCGTTAGCCACCCTTGACTTGCTAATGACATTTTCTGCCTGTTCAACATCCAATCCCAGAAGACGCAATAGAGTCTCCATATGAGGCACGACAGAGATCTCGAGGGCAGGACCACTGGACTTTTTATCAGACAATGCCTTTAACTCAGAGAGCCTTTCAAGAAGTTCGGAGATCTTTACTTCATGTCTGCCGTGGCCACCAAAAAGCCCTTCAAGAAAATGCTTCACATCAGATTCTGAAAAGCCCTCCGCCAACAAGAGCTTCTTTAGCCCAGGCATTGCCTTGGGAGACAGCGAAAGGTCCTTAAGGCTGGTGCCTTCAGACAACAACTGGTCCCGGAATAGTTCAAGCCAGCCCTTGTCCGTCCTTCCCCCCTCACATGCCCCAAGTGCCTTATCTGAATCTGTCCCTTTGCCAGAACCCAACGTCTGGTCCAGGAGCCGCGAAAACGTCTCTTCAGGGTTTCTCCTGTCTGTGGCCTTGCTTGCTGAGCCTTGCTGCAGCGCTATTTCAAGACCGTCTAGGATGCACGCGAGTTGTATTAGTTGCGGAGTCATGATTCTGTTATAGGATGCCTCTGGTTTTCACGATTGCTGCATGTCCTATGAGCAATGGGCATGCCAAAAGGGGAGGCGAGAGATATTATCTGTGAATACATCAAGTTATAAAAGACGGAGCCTTTCCGAAACGCTCAGCACGCGCACAAAGGTGAAATATTTTCCCCTGTATGAGCTCCAAAGGAAAATATTTCCTGTAACAGTTTTGCCTTATGAAAAGGTACCAGTACCCGGAGGTCTTTCATGCACCTAAAGTATTACTATTTTCCACGTCTTTCTGGCCTGCCGTACGAAAGGGGACAGAAAAACATGACCAGGAAAAACCTTGACATTATGACAATGGCCTCTTATCATAAAATGCCAGTGAAGTAATTCTATGAGGGAGAAGGCTTGAACATGGGGGTAAATCCTGTGCAGGATCTTCCGATTTTTCCTGTTGCGAAGACAAGCACATCAGTAAGTAGATCTTCTTACAGTCCGACCCTTGACCACCAAAAGCATAAGCCGCTTTTCAACGGTTTCCGCGATCGGCCTAGCCGACCTGAGAAACACTCCACTCGTTTTGAAAAGGGAAGCTTGCTGGACTTCTATGCTTGATCGCTTGCCAAGGAAGTGAGCAGCTAAACCCGATATCCACGCCTTGTTTCATAATCACGGCATCAATGTTGCATTTTTTCTTATTCAGCTGAATCGCTGATATGGCACAGACGGAGAACAATAAATAGCCACGAAAAGACGAAAGGAGAAACTGCGACAATCATGAAGAAATGCCTAAGGATAACATGCCCGCTGGGTCTGGCTATTCTCTTTTGCGGCCTGGCCTTGGCCACGAATTCACTGGTCAGTCCAGACGACATCAAGAAGATGAAAGAGGCAAAGATCAGTGATGCTGTAATTCAATTGCTGGTGGCAGAGCAGACCTGCTCTGTCACAGCCGATTTTTTGACGAGCCTCAAGAAGTCAGGGGCTGATGATGAGATGTTGAAGTTGGTCATTTTGGCCGATCGTTACAAAAACCCCACAAAGACAGACTTTTCCGTGGAGCAAATAGAGATATTAAAGAAGGCGGGTTATTCAGATCAAATGATCGTGGAGTTGTCTAATATCACCCCTATAAAGAGGGTTGTGGACAAGCAAGGCAATGAAAGCATATTATATAGAACTGGTGTGCTTCCGAAACCGGAAACGGCAACCCCAGACCAATCTCTGGGATCGTTTAATATCAACATTGAAAAAGTGGAGCGTCCGTGACCTTTAGTGCTTCGATTCGCAAATACGATGACGTATTTTTGTCGGATTAGTTCAAAGCA
>CAZCWQ010000020.1:0-32158 GCA_964502365.1 uncultured Desulfobacterales bacterium
GATTTTGCACCTTTTAGATCGGGTGTTTCTCCTGCATTCAAACTGTCGTCGGCCTGTTTGATGAAATAACTGCAAATGGCGTTGAATGCCTGCTCCTTGGTATAAGACTCCTGCTCCGGCACCCCTTCAACGATCGCGGAATCCGCAAAACTAGCCACACGGACCACCCCCATAGGGGCAAACCTGCCACGCCAGACTTCAACCATTTGATCTTTCTGCCTGAAATAAAACTTACCCGAATTCGAAACGCTGGACGCCAAGAGAACGGCAATCACTAGCACGAAAGCCCCTATTGCGTACTTCAGGGCCTTATCCATCGGTTCTTCAGATGGAGATGTACAAGAGGGTGGCGAAGGCACGTCCAATGCCTTTGGTTTCTCGGGCTCGGCAACCTGTTCCTTTTCCGCGACTGGTCCTGGTGGCTCCTCATCAAAGCGTTTAAACAGGAGCTTCCTCGTTCTTTCTCTGTCTTCATCGCTCTTCATGGTCTGTTTCTCCTCTGCCTTCAATTTGCCCTTGGCCTCTAATTGCTCTTCTTCCCTTTGTTGCAGTCTGCCAAACCGTTCCCACACCTTGTCAGAGACCGGGCCTCCGGTGTTCAAACCATCCACGCCCTCTGCCTTATATTGCTTCAACCACCTGTAGTAGGCCGATTGGCCAAGTGCAAGCTGTGTCAATGTTGTCTTTACCGAATCCGGAGACTGTCTCACCCACTCCAAGATGGCCCTTTTCCTCTCGGCATCCTGTAACCCGCCTGTTTTCCTTGGTTCTGCAGGCTTGTTTTTTGTAGATCTTAGCAGGCTCTTGCGACCCATATGGCCTCCTGACCTCTCAAGCCGGACAGCTTTAAAAATGAACGTTCTTATATCCGCTGCGACTCTTTTTGTAAAGGAATTTCTTTGGGCGATCGCCACAACCGCATCAGCCCGGACACACGCACCTACTTGATCTGTCATGATTTTTCTGACATTCTACTTAAAAGGAAGTTTTCGGTCCGGGGGGAAATTGTACGAAGGGAATATGTTGCTGACGTGTTATTTGTCTTTGAGCCTCTTATGGATAAATGGACTCTCTTAAGTCTGCCAATGCGTCCATCATAGAGGCGGTGACCGAAATAAAGCATCCGCCCACACCGCTCCCACCATCGCTATCGGTGTCGTCGCCCTCAGACGCGTACGACAGGCCGATGGCACCCGGATCAACGATGATCCCATTTTGGACTCCGTCAGCATCGCCATAATCGCCGTCCTCAAGCAGCAAAGTGACAGATCGCCGGTCATCACTAAACACGGACAATATCCTTAACTCATTGGCTTGCCAGCCATTGACGGAGTCATACTTGTACCATTGGGCATCACCGGGTGCAGGCTCGGACAGATATATGGTTACCTCAGCATTATCACCAGGGTTGGCAACACTCACCTTAAAACCTATCGCCCCAAATGGCATCTCATCCGGCCTTCCCACGGTTCCACGCAGAGTCTCCGGATCAATGGACTCGACCGACTCAACGGCAACAACATTCTGGCCCGCTTTGACGCCTATCTGCTCGTTTCCCACCACTGTGTTAACACACTTAATGTCACCTTGGTTTATATCGGCAGTACCGTCACCATCCAGGTCCGACGTACCGTCAACCTCTTGAACATCAGATACCCCGTTTCTGGGATCTATGTCGTATCCCGTAAAAAGTGTCCTAAATGAACAAATTTCCGACCACTCTGATCCGCTATTTTTTCTGTCGTAAAATCTGACTCTCCAATAGTAAGTCGCTTCCTCATCCAAGACCGATCGCGGGACAATCAACGACGTAAGATGAGAATCAGTGTCTGCACCAAAAACAAGCGAGCCCTCCGAAAAATCGTTCAATTTGCCGCTAATCTGCCACCTGGTATGTCCGTGAGAGTCACCATCAGGGTCGAAAAACCGGCCTGTGCACAACTCAGGCGCCAGAGGCACGTCGGCCTGTCCATGGTAAGGTGATATAATGATGGGCTGTTGAGGTGGGCGATTAGATTCCGAGATATCTGTGATTGTCAGTGTCTTTTGCGCTGTCCTTGTCACATTCGCAAAGGTGTAACTGGCCGTAATAGTGACTGTCTGCCCACTCGGTACCAACGACGCAGTTAAAACCCCATTGTCGCTGATACTGGCGTAGGAAGAGTTCTCACTCCAGTGGCTGCTGTTTGTAGCAGGTTGACTGCTCCCATCACTGAATCGGGCTGTGGCCGCATAATTTGCCGTACTTCCCTCGCTCACCGAGTCCGGACCGCTAATGGACAAACCCTGAAGCGTAGTCCACATAGGTACGATTCTCACCACCTTGAATGCCGTCTTTGTCACCCCGTCAAAGGTGTAACTGGCCGTAATAGTGACTGTCTGCCCACTCGGTACCAACGACGCAGTTAAAACCCCATTGTCGCTGATACTGGCGTAGGAAGAGTTCTCACTCCAGTGGCTGCTGTTTGTAGCAGGTTGACTGCTCCCATCACTGAATCGGGCTGTGGCCGCATAATTTGCCGTACTTGCCTCGCTCACCGAGTCCGGACCGCTAATAGACAAGCTCTGAAGCATTGCAGTAACGGCCGACGACTGCCAACACGCCTCATTTGAGTTACCACTCTCATTTCCGGAGGTATCAAAGGCCCTCACCACAAAGCAATAGCCGATATTGTCATCTAGCCCGTAAACGGTGCAGCTTGTTTCAGTCCTGTCACCTTCCCAGATCGGATCGTTGTAATCATAGCTCTGACCGCTCTGTCTGCAAAAAATCATGTACCCGGCAAGATCTGGTTCGTTGTTGGGTGCCCAAGCCAAGGTTATCTCAGCCGAATAGGTCCCTGGCATGCCCACGCAGGACACAAAAATCAAGCAAACAAAAAACAGCAAACTCCGCCTACGGAATGTGCAGAACCAAAATTTCATCTTCTTATTGTCAACTATCTAGTTACGGCATCAGCCGGGATGCACCTACATATGGTGTAACGATCCTGGACGGTCCCAACATATTGATGTCTCAATACCATAACGCAAACCCCGTGCCAACCCCTAAAGTCAAGATTTATTTTTTGCGCTTTAATGGGAGCATTATCTTGTCAACTCAATAGCATAGCCCTCGCCATGAAGGACACATCCCCTAGAATGCTACACATTTTTTTTGAATCTGAAACCGGCAGTTCTTACACCAAGCCACACAGAATCGGCAACTCTTGCCCGTCAGTCGGCCATATGGGCCAGAGTGTTTCAGCAATATGCATGCCCTCGATAAGAACAGGCAGGTATCTGTTTGACTTTACAAGAAGTTTAATATGGCATTGGGTTTTGGGGGAAATCTTATGAAGGAAAACTACTACACAACGTTGAGGGAAGATTTACGAGCGGCAATCTAACTGGTTGTCCCTTATTAATGTTTCATGGTGTAGGGTATTTCCTGCAATGCAGTAAGTGTGGTTGAATTCCGAAATTCTTTGATAAAAAGGATACTAAGCTGACGGATTCAAAAATCCATAACAGGCTGTATATTCAACGGCTTATTTATATTCACCTTATCAGCCGATGATCAGATTTCTTCCAGCCTTAGCAGCCTTGAGTGAAGGTATTTACATGCAGAGATTGTCGCCTTTATCTTTTCCTGAAATCTTCCGGGTCCAGATCATACTTTTTTAAAAGATCATAGAAATCGGCCCGGTATTTTCCTGCCAGTTTCGCCGCCCTCGTAATGTTGCCGCGAGTCAGCTCCATGAGTTCGACAATGTAGTTTCTCTCGAAGCCCTGCTTCGCCTCTTTCAAGGGCCTTAAAGAGTCGTCCTCTGTGGTCCTGTGGGTCGAAAAGATCAAATTTTCCGTGATGACATCGTGCCTTGCCATGGCAACTGCACACTCAATGGTATTCTCCAGCTCCCTAACGTTGCCGGGCCAGGAGTAAAACATCAGTTTTTTTAGCGCATTCGGAGAAAAACCCTTTATCTCTTTGTTATTGTCATTTGCGATTTTGTTCAAACAATGCTGTGCCAGCAAGGGGATGTCCTCTTTTCTCTCCCTCAACGGCGGAAGTTCTATGGGAATAACGTAGATCCGGTAAAATAGGTCCTCCCGGAAACGCCCCTTTCTTACCTCTTCCTTCATCCTCTTGTTGGAAGCCGCTATCAACCTTGTATCCACCTTTACCGGTTTTTCTCCACCTAAAGGGTAAAATTCCTTTTCTTCCAGCGCCCGAAGCAGCTTGGCCTGCATAAACATAGGCATTTCGGATATTTCATCCAGAAAAAGGGTGCCTTTGTGGGCCTGGAGAAAAAGCCCCTTCTTGCTACGCGTAGCCCCGGTAAACGCACCTTTTTCATAACCGAACAACTCACTTTCCAATAGATTCTCGGGGATGGTGGCACAATTGATAACAACAAAGGGGCCGCCTTTTCTCCAACTTGCAACATGCAGAGTCTTGGCAATCAACCCCTTCCCGGTGCCGCTTTCTCCCTCAATGTAAACACTCGACTCACTTTCAGCCGCTTGTGCCACCTCTGCCAACACCTTTGTCATTCTCTCACTTTTTCCAACAACACTCTTAAAACCGAATCTTCCCTGCACCATATTCCTGAGTCTCAGGACCTCTTTAGAAAGTTGACTCTTTTCCAATCCATTTTTTATCTGAAACAATAGGTCATGATAGTCAAAAGGCTTGCTCAGATAACTGTATGCCCCCCTTTTCATGGCCTCTACCGCGCTCTTGATCGTTCCGTAGGCAGTTAGGATGATTATCGGCATCTCGGGATTCATCTCATGTAGCTCTTCCATGACCTCAATACCATTCTTGCCGGCAAGTTTAAGATCGACTAGAGCCAAATCGATCCCTTTCGCCTTGGCTATCTCCACCGCCTGCTCTGCGTCAATAGCAGTGGCAACCTGATACTCGTTGGCCTCCAACCTCATCTTTATGACACTCAGGAGGTTTTGATCATCATCCACAACCAAGATTTTATCCATCTTCTTGCCTCACCTTCACTAATCAGCCTGACCGGCTTGCTCCCCGCAAGCCCCGTCCTTTAGGACGGGGTCGAGGGGAGCTATACAAAAACTGTTTTTCTTCCTTACCGGGCTGCGAAGCACTGCCGTCAGGCAGAACCCCCGCCCTTCAGGGCGGGAGAGGCTTCACTCTTTTTTTCTTCGATCCCCAGGTCAATCTCCTTTAGCCTCAACAGTTGATCTTGCAGCTTCTCTGTCTTGGCCACCAGCCCTTCTACTTGGCTCTCTAATCTCTTTGCCCAGCTCTCCAGCTCATTGATCCTTTTTTCCTTTTTCTTGAGGACCATCTCCAAGTGGCTGCTCTTTTCGTTTAACTCGCCGATCTTCCTGTCCTTATTCACGATCTCTTGCTGAAATATGATGTCTTTATCTATAACCTCCTGAAGCAGTACCACCCACACCTGTGCTTGCCTCTTGGCCTCACTTACCGGAAACTCGTTGATCAGCCTCTGAAAATACGTCAGAGATCTCTGGTAATCCCGGTCCGGATTGTACGGATAAGCGTAGATCAAACCCATGTGAACCAGAGCGTCCTCGCCAAGAGTTCGAGGATACACTCTTAACACTTCCTTTGCCTCTCTTAAAGACGACTTGTATTCTCCTCTGGCCAAAAGGGTCCTTGCCCTTACAAGATGCCCTTCACCTTTGGCCAAGGACGTGTCACCCCCTGTGGCCCCGCCCTGCCGTTTCCACTTCAGCGGGAGATCAGTACACCCCCAAATCCCAACGACAAGAGCTAGGCTACAGGCAGTGTAAAAAAGAAGGCACTTCCCCTTCCGGGTTTGCTTTCCACCCATATTTTGCCTCCATGAGATGCAATGATATGCTTGACGATTGATAGGCCCAGGCCCGTTCCTCTGGCCGTCTCCCTTCCTGCATCTATTGTCTTGAATTTATCAAATATCTTTCCTATATCGTCCTCGGGAATTCCACAGCCGGTATCTGAAACACAGACCTCAACATACTCTCTGTGGTTTCTTTTAGGTCGAGCCGAAACAATGATCCTGCCTCCTTCCGGAGTAAATTTCAGGGCGTTGCCCAACAAATTCTCTATGACCTGGGTGATTCTGTCCTCGTCCACTCTCACCACAGACACGTCAGGGGAAAGTCTTAACTCAAGGCTGATTTTATTTCTCAGGGCAATGGGCGCAAATTTTAGGGCGGTTCCCTCTATTATGGGGATGAGCCGGTATTGCCGAAAATAATAGTCCATAACTCTGGCTTCCATGGAGGAAAGATCCAGAATACTATTAATCGATTTGATCAGTCTTTCGCATTCCTCCCTTATAATCGCTAAAAGTGCATTCTGCTTCTCAGGTGTACCCAAGAATACGCCTTCCAACAACATGCTGGAAGCTTCTTTTATGGCAGTCAGTGGCGTACGGAGTTCATGGGATACGTGACTTACAAAATCTGCCTTCATCTCGTCCAGTTCTTTTAGCCGTTCACACATCAAGTTAAAGGCATCGACTAATTCTTTGATTTCTGGAGGAGAAGAAATGCTGGGAAGTTCTTCGAATCTGCCCTTGGATATCTCCTTTGTCTTTTCTTGCAGAAGCCGAATGGGGCTATTTATACTTCTGGTGTTAAAAAAGGATATGAGAATCCCAATCGCTATAACCATTGCAGCAGTGACTGCAGTAGTCTTTGATACCCTGGAACTTATCTGACTCGAAGCTTGTAATTTTTTGTCCCTGGCTTGCCTGGCCATTTGAATAATGCTTCCCAACTTCAGGTTTATCTCATCAACTATTTTTTCTTTTCTTTTTCTTAAGTCTTCAAGAGGGTAATTCTGACCAGCGGTTGTAAACTTGAATTCCTCTTTTACTAAAGAAATATACTGGTCATACTCTTTTTTTACCCAGCCAAGTAATCTCTTCTTCTTAACTGTATTCATGAGACTCTGAAGTCTCTCCAAGCCCTTTGAGAAATGTTCTCCTGTTTCCCAAAACTGTTGGTAGAAATCTTGATCTCCAGAAACAACATATTTCTTTTCAAAACCCTCTTGAGTCAATAAGTCCTCTAAAAGGTTTTCTGTAAGTCTTATACCGGCCCCTTCTATGGATATAATTGCGTGGGTAATACGATTCAACTGATTCAATTCAAATGTTACATACGCCCCCTGGAAGATGACGAGAAACATGATTGCCAAGTACCCAAGGGTTAGCCTTTTGAAGATAGTGAGTTGCACAACAGAGTTACTCCAGCGAGACCAAGTCCATTATTCGTTTAACTATTTTATGGTATTAGTGGCTCCTGCTCTTAGCCATGAACATACCACTCTTGTCTGCAAAAACAAGGAAGACTTTCAGCGAAGCCTCGCCGCCCTTCTGGGCGGGGGTTCTGCCTAACGGCAGTGCTCTGCGGGCGGGGGGAGCCGTCGGTCATGGGTGCTTGAAGATCCCTCCAGCCCTGGCCCAGTTGGACGGCGAATACACTCGCATTGCAGGAAACTGGTGGTTTGCTGTAGTCGTACAAAACAACGGCATGGAACATGCAGCATTAAATCGCCATAATCGATCTTTTGTAACACTTCAGCGCGTTGAAAAAGGCCGTCTTGTAAACGACAGTGAGAGAGCTCGCCACAACCTCGGAAAGCTCTTACTGAGCAGTATTGGAAAAAGAGCTTCTTTCAAAAGGCTAAACTCCTACGGTCTTTCGAATGATGGCTTACGCTGTTTATCACACAGACACAACGCCAGGCAAGAATATGAACCATGTTGAGCATTTGACTGATTAGTGATATATGAGTAACTGATCGGTCGGCTCAATTGAGCATGCAATCCTTGATGTGAAAGGAGCCCCTGTTATGGAAAATAGTGCGGAACGATTGATGAGTCTCACACTGGACGAAAAGGTGGAGCACTCCAAGAAAATCATAGGACAGGCCTTGAAGAGGTTCTCCAGGGACGAGCTCTTCTTGGCCTGGACGGGTGGTAAAGACAGTACAACAATGCTCTGGCTTTACCGCCAGGTCTGCAAGGAATCGGCACAACCCTTGCCGCGAGCTATGTTCATTGACGAAGGCCATGTTTTCGAAGAGATTCTGGATCTTGTGCATCATGTAAAAAACGAATGGGATGTGGAACTCTGTGTGGTTAAGAATACCGACGTTAGCGACAAAGCACAAGAGGTGGGTGACCTTATTAGGGTGGCGGACCTTAACGAGCGAAACAGAAAAGAAATCGAAAAGCTGAATTTCACCGAAGATAGCTTCCCTTTCGAGCCTGAATCGTATGTGGGTAATCACCTCATGAAAACGGTTGCGATGAATATGTTTATGGAAGAAAAGGCTGTTAAAGCACTCTCCACAGCTATTCGGTGGGATGAGCAAGAAGCACGGATCCAGGAAGACCCTTTCAGCCCCAGGACAGACCCGGATCATACCAGAGTGCACCCCATCCTGCATTTTAGGGAACGTGATGTCTGGGATATTATCAACAAGTATCACCTCCCATTTTGCTCCCTTTATTATCAGGGGTATCGATCTTTGGGGGCAAAGGGCTCCACCACAAAGACATCCGATATCCCGGCGTGGGAACAGGACCTTGAGAACACCACTGAACGTGCGGGCCGGGGCCAGGACAAGGAAAAGATCATGTCTCAATTGCGTTCCTTGGGATACATGTAGTCGTAAGGAGACAAGACCGGCAAATGGGTTAACCGAAGCATACCGAAAAGACTTTCGTTATGTACCTTTCTCACTACAATTTATTGGAAAAGCCATTTCAGATAACCACGGACCCGAAGTTCTTGTGGCTCGGCGAAAACCATCAAGAGGCCCTGGCGATGCTCACCTATGCCGTCCATGACAATAGAGGGTTTCTATTGCTCACCGGTGATGTGGGTACAGGCAAGACAACCCTCATTAATGCCCTGTTGAGAGACTTGGACAACGACACGATAGTTGCAACCGTGGTCGACCCAGGGCTGGAAAAACTGGAATTCTTCACATTTCTTGGGCAGGTCTTTGCAATTAAAGACAAATTTGCACAAAAAGTTGATTTTATTGCACACTTTACGCGCTTTCTGGATGATGCCCATTCA
The DNA here is from genome assembly GCA_964502365.1 of uncultured Desulfobacterales bacterium. GTDB lineage: Bacteria > Desulfobacterota > Desulfobacteria > Desulfobacterales. Next base: position 9,067 of record CAZCWQ010000020.1, read on the forward strand.
AATCACATAAGGGTATTGTTAATCATTGACGAGGCTCAAAAACTGCCCGGAGAACTCCTTGAGGAAATCCGGCTGTTGTCCAACATAGAAAAGGAGGATAGAAAGCTTCTGAACATATTCTTTGTGGGACAGAATGAATTCAACAGGACATTGGCCAAAAAAAACTGCAGGGCTCTCAGGCAGCGGATTACAATCACATACCAAATCAAACCGTTAAACCAAGACGAAACAGGACAATACATCAAGCATCGACTAAAGGTAGCCGGCACAGAAAAACGGATCTTCGACAAGAGAGCAATTCGTGAGATACATGCCTTTTCCCAGGGCTACCCTCGTCTGATCAACATCATATGCGATCATGCCTTATTGACAGGGTATGTCAGAGAACTCAAATCTATAACCCCTCAGATCATAAAGGAATGCGCAAGAGAGCTTACGTTACCGGGTGAAACACTGACAAAGGAGCTTGGAGGGCCACTGCCCGTGGTAATGCAGGAAGGGAAATCCCATAGGAGGACAGCTCTTTATGCCTCCCTGGTTCTTGTGGTTGCCGTTTGTGGGTACCTGTTTAATAAATTCGGATACGATGAATATGTCAAAAGCCTCAAGGATTATTACGGCCAGGCATTGGAGGGTCAGCGAGACTCCAGCTCCCAAGACCAAGTCACAAAGCCCGGGGCACATGAGCCACAATACTCTGTGATCGTCCAGCCTGTCCCTGCCATGGGCGCACCTGATACGTTACCGCCGGCAGGGATTAAAAACCACAACCGTCACGAAACACCGGGTGATGACAACAGAGAAAAGTCCCTTGAAGTCAATCCAGGCAAGCCGGAATCCGTTCCTGTCAATGCGGTTCTTACGGAACAAGACATAACAAACCCAGCCGAACTGAAGCCAGATGATAAAGGAGAAAGCCTTGTTCTTTCCGAAGATTTTTGCCTGATTATTCCCTTTGACCACGACTCAAATGAACTTCCACAAGACGCATATGGCAGTCTTGATAGGCTTGCTGCTGCCATGGCTAAAAACATTGACGTCGAGGTTGTTGTAAAAGGGTACACAGACTCCTCAGGGACCCAACATTATAACAAGAAGCTTTCTGAATTCCGAGCCAATATCGTAACAAGTTACTTGGTCGGAAAGGGGATCAGTCCATCAAGAATACACGCCATCGGCAAGGGAGATGAAAGCCCGGTCGGGGCAAATGATACAATAGCAGGCAGGGAGGCAAATCGACGGGTTGAGATTCAGCTTCAGATGGTGGATGGACCGTAGATTCCATTGCGGAAAGGAGAAAGCACGTGGTTTTTTTGCACAAACTCAAAAGCAAGGAAAAACCCCGGGCCGTTGTCGTTGGTCTGGACGGCGTGCCTTATAGCCTGTTGAAAGATTTGGAAAACGGGGGCCATATCCCCAACATGGCATCGATTTTCGCTAACGGGCACTTTGGGCAAACAAGTGTTTGCATACCCGAGATCTCGTCGGTGTCGTGGTCATCTTTCATGACAGGCACCCAATCCGGCGAACATGGCATCTTTGGGTTTATGGACATGGAGCCGGGTACCTACAAGATGTATTTCCCGAATTTCACCCACCTGAAGGCACCCACACTTTGGGACGATCTGGCCGGCCAGGGCAAGAAAGCCGTAGTGATTAACATGCCGGCTACCTATCCTGCCCGACACATCAGCGGTGCCCTGATATCCGGGTTCGTCGCTATTGACATCAACAAGGCGGTGTATCCGCCTGCCCTTATCCCACGCTTGAATGAAATCCGCTACTGTATAGACGTCGATACCATGAAGGCACGCGAAGACCACGACTTCTTGTTCCAAGACCTGTATTCCACCCTTGAGGGACGTAAGAGGGCTGTCGATCTGCTTTGGGAGGAGATCGACTGGGACATCTTCATAGTGGTAATAACCGGTACTGACCGATTGATGCACTTTCTGTGGAATGCGTATGAACAACAAGAGCATCCCTATCACGGAGCCTTCTTCGACTACTTTGCACACGTAGACACCTTTGTCGGCCAAATATTCGACCGATTTCTCGCCCTGAACGGTTCAACAAAAAGCCAGAATGGATTCTACATGCTTTCCGATCATGGCTTTACCGCAGTCAAGACCGAGGTATACCTTAATCGCTGGCTACATGAGAACGGTTACCTCAGATACCAGAAGGCAGAACCTGAGACCATCATGGATATAGGCGATGGATCTTTGGCATTTGCCATGGATCCTTCCCGCATCTATATCAATGTCAAGGGGAAATATCCTCTTGGAAGAGTTGAGCCTTCAGACTATGAGCGGATACGCCAAGAAATCAAGGAAGGGCTTGAAAAACTGACTTTTGAAGGTGCCAACAATGTTGCCAAAAGGATATGTCTGAAAGAAGAGCTTTATCACGGAGCCCATGTCGATCGCGCCCCTGACTTGGTTGTGCTATCCCATCACGGGTACGACCTGAAAGGGAGGGTCAAGACCGATGTGGTCTTCGGGCGGTCTAATCTTGTGGGGATGCACACTCAGGATGACGCCTTTTTCTTCAGCAGCACCGGTTTAGGATGCAGGTCTATCTTCGAGGCAAAAGACATTGTCTTGAAGCCGCTTTCTTCCTGAGCCGGAACCATCACGAACTCCCTGATGGAGGTTCTCATGAGATTTTCTTATGGCCGTTTTTGTCAAACATCCTTCCTACTAATTCTCGTGCTCTCATATCTCTCCTGTACGCAAGACCCCGCCGAGAAACGGGCCAAACACATGAAGCGCGGAGATGCTTACTCTGAAAAGCAGGAATTCAAGAAGGCCATAATTGAGTACAAGAATGCCATTCAAGCTGAACCAAGATTCGCTCAGGGCCATTACCAGCTGGCCTTGGCCTATTTAAAGACAGAACAGCCGGGGCTGGCTTTTGCAGAGTTGTCCAGAACAGTCGATCTCGATCCTGAAAACCTGGATGCTCAGCTCAAGCTGGGTCAGTTCTATCTTGTTGCAAAAAAGACGAAAGAGGCAAGCGACAAGGCAACCTTGGTCTTGGACAAAGAGCCGGAAAAGATCGATGCCTTGTTTCTGAAGATTGGTGTCCTTCTCCAGGAGGGCAACTCCACGGAAGCCACGCGTGTACTGAAACAAATAACCGTCTTGGACAAAAAAAATGTGAGGGCTTACGTGTCGCTGGCCCGCATCGCAGGGAGCCAAAGACAATTTGCCCAAGCTAAGCAGTACCTCACAAGAGCTGTAGAGGCCAGCCCAACAGATGCTGCTGTCAGGCTGGAACTTGCAGGTTTTTATGAACAACGAGGCGATATTAAAGAGGCGCAAAGAGAACTCGAGAACGCCGTTGCCAAGAACCCGGACAATATCGCTCTTGTCCGTGAACTGGGAAACTTTTACGTTCGCTGCGGTGACTCCAAGGCGGCCGAGGCTACGTACCTAAAAATGGTTGAAAGTGCTCCCGAGCGTGTCGACTCGAATATGGCCTTGGGAGTTTTTTATGCATCGCAGAAAAATTGGCAGCAGGCCAGCGAGTGGATGCAAAAGGCACTGAAACTTGAGCCAAAAAACCTCGAGATCGTAAACGCCATTGCATCTCTTTATATGGACTGGGACAAGCCAGAAGAGACAAAACGGCTTGTTAATGAGATACTGGATAAGGACAAGACCAACCTGGGAGCTCGCCTTCTAAGAGCGCGTATTCTCTTCACGGAAAAGCAGTTATCAGAGGCAGTGGATCTCCTTCAAGGCATCGTCAGGGACCACCCTCGCCACGCGGGTGCATATTACTACCTTGGTTTGGTCTATCTCGCGCAAAAAGACCGCAGGAAGGCAAAGGGAGCATTCCTTAAAGCCGTAGAATTTGATCCCGGTAATTTGAATGCCCGAATTTTTCTTGCCGAAAGTTATCTTGCTGAAAGAGAAGCCGATTTGGCTATTGAACAGGTCAAGGCGGTTCTTGCCAAAAATCCCGGGCACTACCGAGCCAACGTGTTAAATGGTATGGCTTATCACTTAAAGGGGGACTTCAACAAAGCGCAGGAGGCTTACACCCATGCAACAAGTCTGCGTCCTGATGACCCTGCGGCTTATTACCAGTTAGCCAAAGTGGACGTGCATGATCGCCGCTATAACCAGGCCATGGTGCACCTAGACAAAGTGCTAACCTTAGAACCCCAGCATGTGCCCGCATTGGCGGCTAAAGTTTCCATCTACATGGCCCGAGAACAACCAAACAAAGCGCTGTCATTTCTCGACGAACAAATCAGGCAGCAAGACAAAAACCCGATGTTGGCCGCGGTTTTATACGAAATGCGCGGCAGTGTCATGGCCTCACACAAAGACTATGACAAATGTGAAGTTTCCTTCAAGAAAGCGCTGGAGTTGAATCCCAATTTGGTAGCGCCATACCTTTCGCTTGCACGGGTCTATCTGGCAAAGGATGAAACCGCCAAGGCCATTGCCCAGTATCAGGAGATCCTTGAAAAACGTCCAAAATTCATACAGGCCCGTATGGCCTTGGGAGCTATATATGATGCAGAGGCAAACACGACACTCGCGAAGGAGATGTATGAAAAGGTGTTAGAGATCAATCCAGATTTTGCACCTGCTGCCAACAACTTGGCATGGCTTCTTCTCCAACAAGGTCAAGATTCAGACCGCGCCCTGAACCTGGCCAAAAAAGCAAAGGGGCAATTGCCTGATGACCCCAGTGTTGCGGACACCTTTGGACTTGCCCTAATTGTCAAGGGTCTTTATGCAAGCGCCATTTCTGAGCTGAGCGACGCAGCAGAGAAAATGCCTCGCAATCCGACCGTCCTTTATCACCTGGGCCTAGCCCACTGGAAAAATGGCGACAGCGACCAAGCAGAGGAAGCCCTGAGCAGCGCCCTCAAACTCAAACAAGCCTTCCCAGAACAACAAGCGGCCGTGGATCTCCTGCACGAGATCAAGGCACCAAAAAGTTGAAATCTTCAGCTATCAGCCACGCCCTGACGAGAAGCGAGAGCTTTGCATAACCTCGGAAAGCGACAATTATGAGGTTTTTGGGGCACCCATCAGGGCGAAGTGAACGGCCCACCCTGGCGGGCAAATCGCAAGCTGTTTGATCCGCCGCAGCCCCGGCGAAGGCGGAGAGTTCTTGCGATTCAGTGAGCAAGTCCCTAGATGGGTCAAAAACCCCATACGAAGAGCAAGACGAGGTTCTGCAAGGTCTCAAAGAGCAAGACGAAATCTCAAAGAGGTTACCCGCGCTGTGGCTGATAAGCGATTACGTCTGCAAGAGGTCTCTGGCAGGGGGGCTGCAAATCCGAAGCACGGCATGTTCCAAGACCATCTTGGTATCCTGGCTAGTTGTTTTAAGCTGAATGTCAGCATCCAAGAGGATCTCCAAGGCCTTGGCAAGTTCTTCGAAGGTATAGTTCTCAGAATGCACGAATGTCTTGTAAAGAACATAAGGATGTGCGTCACCGGTTAGAATGTCTGCTTCAGCCTTGTCAAGCTTGGGCAACACTGCTCTCTGAAAGGCCGCGTAGCTCATACCCCTTATCCAGTTCGAGCCGGGCGATTTCTTGGTGAAATCCCTGGCCAAGATCAACCTTCGCACCTGGTTGATAGCAGCGGACAGGATCTGAAGGGGAAAGAGGTTTGACTTCAAAAGGCCGTCCACGAAAAAGAGGGCCTTTTGAGGATCCCTTTCTCCCAGTGCATTGGCCAGTTCGTAAATGGGGTCCTGCTTGGTCTTCTCTGAGGCTTCTTCAACATCACTGGCCAGGATCTCGTCACGGCCACCAACAAAGGTGATCAACTTTTCCAGTTCACTGCTGAAGGTGCGCAGGGTGGCACCCGTCTTTTCGTAAAGAGCCTCAAACGCGCCGGGCCCCATAGTCTTGCGGACGCGTCTTAAGGTGTCAGCCATCTGGGCTTTCAACATTGCCTTCTGCTGTCGCTTATCAGCTGCCTTTTCACCCTTGACCATTGAGCAATCAATGGCCACCCCTATTTTCTCAATAGTTTTGTAAAGCTTCCGGCGCCTGTCAACAAACTCGGTGGTCAGAAAAAGGTGGTTCGTCTTTGGAAACCCCGTCACAATGGCTTCGCTCAATGCATCACCATCATCCACACGACTCGGCACACTCATTTTCTCACTGAGACAATACTCAACCATTCTATCCAGCCATGGGCCAACCCAATGTTCGGCGCTGTGCAAGTTATCCCCCAATATCTTGTCCACAAGTCCATGCCGGTCTGCGTTGCCAAGATCATCCAGGGACAAGCCAGCGGCACTCAGCAAGAGCAAAAAATAGCGCGCCGCCCCCTTTAAATCTTGTCTTTCGAAAGCTTCCCCTGACTTCTTCGAAAGTTCACCCGCACTCATGCTTGAATAGAATGTTTTTGCACCATGAACCGCAATCACCTTGGTGCCTGGAAGGAGTGGAAAGGTATTTAAACGACCGACTATTTCATGGATGCTTACAGTGTTCCCATCCAGCGTTTCATAGTTTAGACTTCGTTTGCTTGCGGGAACCACTGCATCCAAGAGCGCTTCAAGGGCTGATTTGCAGAGAAATTCGTCACCATATAGAAGGTAAACCGGAGCGACCCTGCCTCTTTGGATCTCGGCCAGGACTTTGGACATATCTTTATAAGAAGTCATTTGAGAATTTATCATTGGTTATTAGTCACTTCAGCTCCGCCTTTTCAGCAGTATTAGCATGGCTGTAGCAACCGCCGCCAGGATGACCCCGATGAGCTGAGATGTTGAAACCGCGCCCCCCATAAGCATGCCCCGGTCATCGCCTCGAAAAAACTCAATGCCAACCCTGGTCACGCCGTAGAGCAAGACATAGAACCAGAATATCTGACCCTCAAACGTCTTAATGCGTCTAAGACCCATAAGGACCACAAATATCAACAGCCCGTTGATAGCAGAGTATACTTGAGTCGGATGGAGCGGTATGCCTTTTGGTGCTAATGACTCAGGATTTGTGAAGGTAACTGCCCACGGCAGTTCGCAAGGTTTGCCGTAGCAACAGCCCGCAAAAAAACACCCAATACGGCCAACGAACTGCCCAAAAGCAAGGGGGGGAGCCAAAATATCTGCGGTTTTCCAAGTCGAAAGCCCCCTTGTTTTTATGTACCACAAGGCTGTGACAAGAGCAGCAATGAATCCACCATAAAATACCAACCCGCCGTGCCATATGCGCAAAATCTCCACAGGATCATGCTGAAATGTCGGCCATTGAATGACTACATATAATATTCGAGAGCCCACTATAGCGGCAATGAGCACATAGAAGCATAGATCTAAGATCCTATCAGCATCTTCGTTCACCCTGCGGGCTTCTCGAAGGGCCAAACCTATGGCTCCCAGGAAGGCCGTGGCTACAAGAACGCCATAGGTGTGCAGGGCAAAAGGACCTATGTGAAACAGGACGGGGTGCATAACTCATATCTTCCTCAACAGTGCCTTGAAGAACAATATCCCCACCCCTACTGTAATTGCACTATCAGCCACATTGAATGCCGGCCAGTGCAGTGTTCCAATGTGGAGGTCGAGAAAATCGACTACCTCACCGAAACGGAGACGGTCAATGAGGTTGCCCAAGGCTCCTCCAAAGATCATGGCAAGACTCGCGGCAGTCCACACTTTGCAGTGCGCTATTCTGGTATATAGATATAAAACGATCCCAAGGGCCAAACATGAAACGACCAGGAAGAAAAGTGTTCTAAGCCACGTGGCTTCTCCGGCCAACAACCCAAAGGCTCCACCCGTGTTCCGAATATGGGTCAATGTGAAAAATCCAGGGATGATTTCCAGGCTTTCATGAAGTGAAAAAGCGTGCAGGACAATTTCTTTGGTCACCTGATCAACTAGGATTGTAATGCCCGCAACAAGAAACAGCCTGGTATATTGCTTTTTCAAACCAGTAGCTTGCACCATGTATTTTTGCACAATCAAACTACCTTGGCTGTCTTAACTATTAAGCGCCTCCACGCATCGCGAACAAATAGTCTTGTGCGTCTCGTCACTGCCCACAGACGGATCATATATCCAACAGCGTTGGCATTTTTCTCCAGGAGCTCGGCCGACGTGAATCTTCAGCCCAAGCAAGCTAGTACTCTGATAGGCGCCGTCCAATGCCTCGCCTGATGCTATGGATACCTTGGAGACAATGAAGACACTACGCAGTTCCTCAACAGCAGGCATCACTGTGTCAAGGAATCCCTCCGGGAGAGATAGAGTAACTGCTGCATCAAGAGAGTGGCCGATTGTCTTGTGCGCCCTTGCTTCCTCCAAGGCCTTGCTGACCTCCGACCTGAGAGTCAGGATGGATTCCCATCGCTCTTCCAGCTTCGCGTCCACATAGGACTCATTCACCTCCGGCAGTTGTGTAAGATGAACACTGGCCGGCCTTTCCTCCTTTTTCGGCATATGGTCCCACACATCTTCTGCCGTAAAAACGAGGATAGGGGCCATAAGGCGCGTCAAGGTGTCGAGTATGATGTCGAGCACGGACTGAGCGGAGCGTCTGGCCATGGATTTTGGAGGCGAGGTGTATAGCCTGTCTTTCAACACGTCCAGGTAAAAGGCGCTCAGATCCAAGGTACAATAGTTGTACAAGGCGTGATAAACACCGTGGAACTCAAAGTTCTCATAGGCCGAGCGGGTCCTTCTGACCAAGTTTTGAAGACAGTGAAGCGCAAACTGGTCGATCTCCAGCATATCCTGGTAAGGGATGAGATCTGTCCCAGGATCAAAATCACCCAAGTTTCCCAGAATGAACCGATTGGTATTGCGGATCCGGCGATAGGCGTCTGTGAGCTGTTTAAGAATCTTTTCCGAAATCCTTATATCGTCCTGGTAATCTGAGGCAGCAACCCACAAGCGAAGAATCTCAACACCGTACCTATCGATGATTTCCCTTGGTGCAATCACATTACCCTTGGACTTGGACATCTTTTCACCCTTGCCATCCACCACAAAACCGTGGGTGAGCACACTCTGGTAAGGGGCCCTTCCGCGGGTGGCCGCTGCGGTCAGAAGGGCGCTATGAAACCATCCCCTATGCTGATCGCTCCCCTCCAGGTACATGTCAGCCGGCCACGTCAGATAATCCCTGGTTTCAAGTACGGCCGTGTGGCTCACGCCTGAATCGAACCAAACATCCAGTATATCCTTTTCCCTTTCGAATGCGTCTGAACCGCATTCAGGGCACTTTGCGCCTTCCGGCAGGAGAACAGAAGTTTCCGCGGCAAACCAGATGTCGGCACCGTGGCTTTCAAAGAGTCTGGCCACATGATCAATTATGTCCTCCGTAATGAGGACTGAACCGCACTCTCTGCAATAAAAAGCCACTATCGGAACTCCCCACGAACGCTGGCGAGAGATGCACCAATCAGGGCGGTTTTCAATCATCCCATAGATGCGGTCACGTCCCCACGAGGGAATCCAGGTGACCTCGTCAATAGACCTCAACGCCTCCTGTCTGAGCCCAGTCTTGTCCATGGAGATGAACCACTGCTCTGTAGCCCTGAAAATCACGGGTTCCTTGCACCGCCAGCAGTGCGGATATGTGTGCTCTATCTCACCCTTGCCAACAAGCATCCCGAATTCGTCCAGCTTGTCGATAACAGGAATGTTGGCATCAAAGACGAACATACCTGCAAAGAATTCGACGTCCTCCGTAAAGCAGCCGTTATCATCCACAGGCGAGTACACACTCAACCCGTAAGTCAAACCTACCTCATAGTCTTCCCGACCATGCCCCGGAGCAGTGTGTACGCAGCCAGTTCCAGCCTCCAATGTAACGTGTTCGGCCAGGATTATCGAAGACTCACGATCGTAAAGGGGATGACGACAACACCTCCCTTCCAACCTCTTTTGATCAATTTGCGTCAATATCTTATAATCCTTGATCCCAAAGGTCTCCATGGTAGCTTCCACAAGACCTCGTGCCAAGATGTAAACCTCCTTACTATCCACCTCAATTGCTACATATTCAAAATCAGGATGCATTGCAACGGCAAGGTTGGCCGGGAGTGTCCATGGGGTTGTCGTCCAAATGACCAAGTGAAGCTCTTTTCCCTCCAGTAAAGGGTAATCTCCTACTGTGTCCGCAAGAAGAGGAAACTTAACATAGATGGACGGTGAGGTACGGTTCTCGTATTCCACTTCTGCTTCTGCGAGTGCCGTCTTGCAGGTGCTACACCAGTAAATCGGCTTCTTGCTCTTAAAAAGGCTTTTGTTGAGAGCAAAATTCCCGAACTGCCTCACGATAGTGGCCACATAGCCGTAGTTCATCGTGAGATACGGATTATCCCACTCCCCCATCACGCCGAGCCTCTTGAACTCTCCCTTCTGCACCTCGATAAACTTTTCGGCATAAGCCCGACATTGCCTCCGCACTTCTGCCTGACTCATCTCCTTCTTCTTCTCACCAAGTTCCTGGTCAACCTGATGCTCAATGGGAAGACCGTGGCAATCCCATCCCGGCACATATGGTGCGTCAAATCCGTTCATCTGACGTGATCGGACGACAATATCCTTCAAAATCTTGTTCAGCGCGGTGCCGATGTGGATATGGCCATTGGCATAGGGCGGGCCGTCATGAAGGATGAAACGGGGCCTGCCCTCAGACACATTTCTGATCTGCTGATATAGGTCTGTGGATTCCCATATCTTGAGGATTTCGGGCTCTCGTTGAGAGAGATTAGCCTTCATGGAAAAGGCCGTTTTCGGAAGGTTCAGAGTAGCTTTATAGTCCATGGCGTTCTCCGAGTGACAAATAATTGGGGATGGAAATATCACAACACCCTGAGTTGTCAAGAGACTGTTCGACGGGTATGTTGCGGATTTGGACTCAACAAAAAAGCCTCCACACTCGAGTGTGGAGGCTTTTTTTAAGACAATGCGATCGGAGAATAGGCGTTGTACCGGACCTCCTAGTACATACCGCCTCCCATACCGCCGCCTGGAGGCATGGCGGGCATCTCTTTCTTTTCTTCGGGCTTTTCGGCAACCATGGCCTCGGTAGTCAGCATCAGGCCGGCCACACTTGCTGCATTCTGCAAGGCGTACCGTACGACTTTGGTCGGATCGATTACGCCTGCCTTCACAAGATCTTCATATTTGTTGGTCTCAGCATTGAAACCAAACGCACCCTTTTCATTCTTAACCTTGTCAACGACAACAGAACCCTCAAAACCGGCGTTCTCAGCAATCAGGCGAAGCGGCTCTTCCAAGGCGCGCTGCACAATTCTCACACCCAACTTCTGATCGGCCTTGATCTTTACCTTGTCCAGTGAAGGAATACATCTGACCAGGGCAACACCTCCGCCGGCCACGATCCCCTCTTCCACTGCGGCGCGCGTGGCGTTGAGGGCATCTTCCACACGAGCCTTCTTTTCCTTCATCTCAGGCTCGGTGGCCGCACCAACGTTGATGACCGCCACACCGCCAATGAGCTTAGCAAGACGTTCCTGAAGTTTCTCTCGGTCGTAATCTGAGGTTGTCTCATCTATCTGAGTCCTGATCTGACGGACTCGGCCCTCTAAGTCAGACCGTGAGCCACCGCCGTCTACAATGGTCGTGTTATCCTTGTCAATGGTAATGCGCTTTGCCGAGCCCAAATCAGAAAGGCTTATCTTTTCCAGCTTGATGCCCAGGTCTTCTGAGATCATCTGACCGCCGGTCAGGATCGCAATGTCTTCCAACATCGCCTTGCGACGGTCTCCGAAACCCGGGGCTTTGACGGCAGCGCACTGAAGCGTTCCGCGAAGCTTATTGACCACCAGTGTGGCCAGGGCCTCCCCTTCCACATCCTCCGCAATGATGACGAGCGGCTTTCCCATCTTGGCAACCTGCTCCAGCAGAGGCAGGAGATCCTTCATGACACTAATCTTCTTTTCGTGAATCAGGATCAGGACATCCTGAAGTGACGCCTCCATCTTATCAGGATCTGTTACAAAGTAAGGAGACAAATAGCCGCGGTCGAACTGCATTCCTTCCACCACCTCAAGGGTTGTCTCCATACTCTTTGCCTCTTCCACAGTGATTACGCCCTCTTTGCCGACCTTGTTCATGGCCTCTGCTATGATGTTGCCTATGGTTTCGTCGTTGTTTGCAGAAATGCAGCCGACCTGGGCAATCTCGCGCTGGTCCCTGGTCGACTTACTCATTTTGGACAACTCTGATACGACGACTTCCACAGCCTTCTCAATACCACGTTTGATTGCCATAGGGTTGTTACCTGCCGCTACGAGCTTCTGCCCCTCGCTATAAATAGACTGGGCCAGCACCGTGGCAGTCGTGGTACCGTCGCCTGCCACATCACTGGTCTTGCTGGCGACCTCCTTGACCATCTGGGCTCCCATATTCTCGAACTTATCTTCAAGTTCGATTTCCTTTGCTACGGTAACCCCGTCCTTGGTCACAGTTGGAGCACCCCAAGATTTCTCAAGAATCACATTCCTACCCTTTGGACCCAGGGTAGCTTTGACCGCTTTGGCCAACGTATTAACCCCGTTCAAAAAGGCCTCCCGAGCCTTGATGTCATACTTGATCTCTTTTGCAGCCATATTGTTGTACCCTCCTTAATGATTTTGTTACCGGCAACACGCTATCGTCGCCTCACACAAGCCTTGTGTAACATCTTGACTGTACATATCACTATTTTTCAATAACACCCAGCACGTCATCTTCACGCATGATGAGATATTCTTCACCCTCAATTTTTATATCTGTTCCCGCATACTTGCTAAAAAGTATTCGGTCATTCTTCTTGACGTCGAGGGGTAGTTTCTTGCCGTCTTCTGAGACCTTGCCCTTTCCCACGGCAATAACCAAACCTTCGGACGGCTTTTCCTTGGCCGTATCAGGTATGATAATACCCCCCTTGGTCATCTCATCTTCTTCAAGGCGTCGTACGAGTAAGCGATCTTGCAAAGGTCTAATCTTCATCTTCATGGTGCTAAATCTCCTTTTTTCTGGATTTTCAATTTACTTTCGTCGTCTTCTCGTTGGTGTTTACTCCGTATTCATAAAAACCTAGAAGCTTAATGTCACCTCCTTTCGCCAAATGTGAAACTCCGAAAGTGATTTATATGAAAAGGCAAAGTTTTTCGGAAACTTATGATAAAATGTCTTTACCTTCCAGGAACATATTCGCATATATAATCATGCACTTGAACTTGTAAAGGGGATAACTAAAAATTTCTTCTGCCTGAAATGAGGATGCGGGGGATATTCTCTGACACGAGAACGGGCATCCGATTCGTCCTCAATCGAATCGTCTTATTCCTCCTTTTTTGAACAAGCGGATTTGGTGTCTGTTTTTTTTGCCTTTTCTTCCGACATATTCTTGCCTTTTCGCTCTGACGATGGAGAAGGGCCTCCAGATCTGTTCGCGTAATCAGTCGCGTACCAACCCGTGCCCTTAAGATGGAATGTGCTTTGTGAAACGAGTTTGTGAAGTTCGCCGGAGCAATGTTTGCAGGTCCTTAAAGGCCGATCTGAAAACTTCTGATAAGCCTCCACAACTCTGCCACATTTCGTGCATTGATATTCGTAGATTGGCATCCCGATACCTCCGCTCGGTTAGATTCTGAATAAAAATAATTAATAAACACGATTTGTCAAGGGGCAAAAACACCTTTCTAGACCTCTTTCAGACGATCTAGGGGCCCCTGCCAGCCGTTGTAAAATTCGAACACGGCCTCCATACCGACAATGCGATCTCCTCGCAGAATTGCCCTGGTCCCTTCGTGAACTCTGGCCTCTTCCTCAATTTTTTCTTCCACCGAAGCTTCAAAGCCCTGTAAGAACTTGGTGAACCTGATTACGTGGATCAATTCATGTGTGACAATATAGAGGACAAACGGAAACAAGAGGAGCCCCGAAAATTCATTCAACGCCGGGAGGATGCTGTGGTCCTGAAGGCATATCTTATAGAAATCGTACCTTGACGAGCCGAGAGATGTTTCCGGTCTTCGCCCAACGTATCTGATGATTTGCGCAAAGGGCCCGTGCACAATCTCGTCTGGAGAAAGGTCCGCCAGGGTCTTGATGTCGTAACGCTGCCGCCGCCATTCGGCAAAGGACATCTTATATGCATTGCTAGTCAACTCTTCGGCCACGGCAACCGCTTCGTTAACCACGACCAATTCCTCTTTTCCAAAACTTTGCACCGTCTGTAGCCAACCCGTTGGCAGGCGTGCTCCCCTTGACCCCGCCCGGTAGGGCGGGGAGGCTTCACACCCAAGTGATTTCACACCCAAGTGATTATGAGAGCCTGATCGCAGGATATTTCCTCAATGTGTGCTTGTTACCACATTTTTCCGACTCCAGCCACCCTTCAATTGTTCCTTCCTCAAAAAGGCCTCGCCGCGTCCCCGCTCACCGTGCTGTCTTGCCCCACTTAGAATCGACTGACAAGAAAATGGCTGGACATATAACCTTCAATATATTACGTATACAGTATTGTGTCATATCAGTATCAGTGCTCGACTCGGATGCACAAGAGGCACGGCACAAAAAATACGAATTTCAATAGCCAAGAATGGAGGACTCGTAAAAAGTCCGGATGCAGACGGCACAGTAAAAAGCTCCAGATGCAAGGCGCGCGAGTCTTGAGGAATGAGGCGTACTTAGAAGTACGTCGGAATGACGAGAGATGAAGCGCAACGCAGCCCTTCGGCTTTGCTCAGGGCCGTGAGCTTGCCGAACGGCAGATGGACTTTTTGCGAAGCCGTCAAAAATGGAGGTGATGCTGTGGGAAGTGTTGTCAAGAAAAGGAAGAAAAAGATGCGCAAGCATAAGCACAAAAAGCTTATGGCCCGAACACGTCATCAAAGAAGGAAGAAATAATGATGAACTCTGACCATGTGCGTCTACACAAAAGAAAAGGCGCTGCGAATGGACAAAAAACCGCGGCGCCTTTTCTTGTGTTACCCTTTATGACAAAATTTAAACCTGTGAGGAATTCCTGCTTGGTGCCAGCCTTGCCTTAGGCCTGCTACCTTTTCCCGGTATATCCCTTCAAATATTTGAAAAATTCAGTGTCAGTCGAAAGCACCAGCGAGCTCTCTTTGTCCAAAGTCTGTTTGTAAATCTGAAGGGTCTTCGTAAAGGAGTAAAAATCAGGAGCCAATCCATAGGCATCGGCATAGATCTTTGTGGCCGCAGCATCGGCCTTGCCCATGACCTCCTGGGCCTTCTTGTACGCCTCTGAAGTAATCCGCTTCAACTCTCTTTCCTTGTCACCCTCAATCTTGCGCGCCTCCCCTTCGCCCTCAGAACGAAATTTTTCGGCGATCTGTTTCCGCTCGGCAATCATCCGACCAAAGACCGACCTCTGGACCTCCTCCACGTAATTAATGCGTTTGATCTTGACATCGACGACCTCGATTCCAAACTCGGCGAGTTTGGGCTGGGCCTGCTCCATGATCTGTTTGGCTATCTTCTGTCGACCCATCTTCACTGCGCCGAGATCCCGTTTGTCGTTCATGTCTTCAAGGCCGAGTTCAAAGGTGTCGAGTTCGCGGCCGCTTTTTCTTACTGTCTCAATGAGGGGATAGGACGTAATCAAGTTTCGAACCGCTGCATCAATGATATCGTCCAGTCTACTCAAAGCCCCTGTCATATTGTTGACGGTCTGAAAGAACTTCAAGGGGTCCACAATCTTCCAGCGGGCAAAAGTATCCACCCATATGAAGGTCTTATCCAATGTGGGGATTTGGCCCGGATCGCCATCCCACTCTTGCAGGTTCTTCGGAAAGTAGTTGGCATTCTGTACAAAGGGGATCTTGAAATAAAGGCCCGGCTCTTTCCTTGGCTTACCCACGACTTTGCCGAACTGAGTCACTACCACCTGCTCAGTTTCATCCACTGTGTAAACTCCTGTCGAAATTAGGACAAAGGCGGCTACGACAAGTACAATAATGAAGCCTCTTGATTTCATTTCTGTGCCCCCCCCTCCTTGCCAAGATTAAGTAGTGGAAGCACATTTTTCTGATCTGCATCAATGATATATTTCTTGCCCAATTTGGGAAACAGATCCTTGAGTGCCTCCAGATACAGGCGTCTGCGCGTCACATCTTTTGCCTTGGCATATTCCTGATACTCCGCAATAAACCTGGCAGCATCACCCTTTGCGCGATTCACCCGATCCAGGGCATAGCCTTCAGCGGCCTTGATGGTCTTTTCAGCATTTCCTTTGGCCGCTGGAATAGCCTTGTTGTACCCTTCTTTGGCTTGATAGATCATTCGCTCCTTTTCCTGAATCGCCTGGTTCACCTCGTTAAAGGACGACTGGACCGGTCCAGGCACATTCGTCTTTTTCATCTCGATAGTCGAAACAGAGATCCCGGTTTCTGCCTCATCCAGTTCTTTTTGCAAAAGCGCCCTGGCCTCATCCGCAATCTCTTCCCTCTTGCTGATGACCTCATTGATGCTTCTGTCGCCCACGACCAAGCGCATGGTGGACTCTGATAGATCCCGCAGTGTGCTTCTCACATTGTGGACTTTAAACAAATACTCGTAAGGATCTTTTATCCGGTACTGAACAATCCAGGGAACCACGGCCACATTGAGGTCCCCCGTGAGCATCATAGATTCGTTGTCATACGCCTTATCTGAGGCATACTGAGTGCGTATGCCCGCCCGGAGAGTGCGAAAACCGAATTCTTCCTTATACACGAAGCGCACCTTCACCTTGGTTACTTTTTCAATCCCTCTCGGCATCTTGAAGTGCAGTCCGGGCTCAACTGTGCGCGCATATCTCCCAAAGCGCTGAATCACTCCCACTTCATCCACCGCCACAGTATAAAATGCTGAACTGCCCAGATAAAGCATCAGGACAATGAGGATAATAATCCAAATGCTTGATCGGTTAAACTGCATGAATTTCCGGACCACTTCGTCCACCTGTGGCGGCACACCGCCACCAGATCTTTGCTGCTGTTGTTTCAGTTTATCCCAATCCCAGGCCATCCGTTGCTCCTATTTTTGAGTTGGTTGTCTCACCTCGGCTCCAGACACGGTTGGAAATATAGGCTACCTGTGCTGCCCGGTCAAGGGAAAAACGCACTGCGGGTCACACATTTGTTGACACACGGGCCTTTGGTCAAGTATAGAACAGCTCAGCCATGGCAATTGCAAGGAAAAAGATGGACAAACCTGCTCCGCTCAGAGACGTTTTGCGGGAGGCCCTTAAAGTCTGCGGCATGGATGTAGATTTGCAACTCTATAGTCTCTGGGAACAATGGCCGGACCTGGTAGGACCGGCCATAGCCAAGAATGCCCACCCGGTAGCCATTAAGCAGACACTGCTTCTCATTAACGTGTCAAGCGCCCCGTGGATGCACCAGCTTCAATACTTGAAAAGTGAGTTGATTGAAAAGCTAAACAACGCCCTCGGAAGGGAAGCAGTAAAAGACATACGGTTCAAAATTGGCCATTTCGATTGACGGCAAGAATTTAGCTATTTGAGAGAGGGCTCACTCCACTGAGTAAGATCGGCATTCAGCCATCATCTTGCCTACTTCGCGTGTGTAGCTTCCATCGCCTTTGTGGACGACAAGACATGGCATAACATCTATGCCCGGTTTCCCATATTTTAACCCCTCTGCCAGGATCAACTCAGCACTCGAATCTTCTCTGGAATGAACCAGCCTGAGTCGCTTCGGCTCAAGCTTGAAAGCCCGCATCTGCGTTATAAGATCAGCGGCCCGTTCAGCAGGATATATCACAAAGAGGCGACCTGAGGGCTTGAGAAGCTTTCCGGCAGCAGACATAATGTCAGAAAGGCAGGCCTTGATCTCATGCCTGGCAACTGCCCGCTCTGGATTTGGGCTTACCCTCCCAGACAGCAGTTTTCGATAAGGTGGGTTACTGAAGACCACGTCCGCCACCCCCGGTTCCAGGTGGGAATTAAAATTTTTTATGTCCCCGCGCACAATTGTTATCCTATCTTCCATGTGATTCAGCCGCACATTCCTCAACGCCAGTTCAGCCAACTCCTTCTGGATTTCAATGCCGTAAAGACGTGCTGAGGGATTCCGACGGCCAACAATTACCGGGATAACCCCGCACCCGGTCCCAAGATCGACCGCCACATCCATGTCCTTTAAGACAATGTGATGCGCCAAGATGACCGCATCAATAGAAAATCTATAGCCTTCTTGGTTCTGAAGTATTGTCAGGCAGCCTTGAGACAGGGTCTTTGTTGCAGTCATCTGTCAGTAATCGTCGATCCTATTTATTACCAAGCCACTCAAGACCTTTGGGAAGAAATAGGTCGATTTTCGTGGCATGATAAGGCCTGCTCTTGAGACCTCCGCCACATCGTCCAGCTTTGTAGGATTAATGATGAGAGCCATTTGACATTTTCCAGTATTAACGGCTTCAAAGGCCTTCTTGGTTCGGCTCGTGTACAAAAAGCGCTTCTCATCATCCAGGGAAGCGTCGTCAAAGCCTAAGATATTCTGAAACACTAGCTTCGTGACAATGGTGACATCGAGCCTCCTGAGGGGCTCTGGAATCAGTCCGTCAAAAAGTCTATCCATGATCCCTTCCTTGACGCGAAGAAGGTAAAAGGCAGGATGACCGCGAACGACCGCTCCCATAGCCGGTCTATGTGCACCTGCCCTGATCCTTGTCAAAAATTCGGATTGAACTTTTCTGCTATTATTGCCTTCAAACCGGAGTGTCTCTACGTCAAAGTAAGTATGAGCCTTTGCCACAAAACCGTCTACATCTTGTTGAGGCAGATTAGCAACCAGTCTATGTACAGGACGGATAATCAACCCGGGATCCTTCATGCTGCTCAAATACATCATCACAAAGTTGCAAGGGGACTTGGGATCAAATTTACCCTGCTCTGACATGACCTGGTCCCTGTACTCCAGGGCTGTTTCATACCGGTGGTGTCCGTCGGCAATATAAAGGGACTGGCCTGAAACCTTGCGTTTAATCTCCTTGTGGATCTCTTGATCTGTTATACGCCAAAGTCGATGACGATATCCGATCACTTCTTCAAACTCAAAGTCCGGTTCAATCCCTTCCACGCAAGTCCGAAGGGGACCCACAATCTCTCCGTCCGAATCCCCTAAGACTGAAAATATGGGACTGAAATTCGCTTTGCAAGCATGCATAAGCTTGAGACGATCCGCTCTGGTGGCCGAGAAGGTCTTCTCATGGGGAAGGATTCCCCCCCTTTCGAAATCCTCAAGTTGAACCAGAGCAATGAACCCGAGACGGGAACGGAGGACACCCTCACTCCTGAAAACCATTTCTGTCACATAAAAGGCAGGCTCTGTGTCCTGTACAAGTATCCCCTGGTCCAGCCAGCTGCGGAAATAGTCTGCCGCACGGGTATAGCGATTGTTATATTTTGTTTCCTGTGAGTCCGCTTTGCTCAGGATCAGCCGGATCACGTTGTGAGGGTGCCTATCGAAGTACTCCTGGCGTTGCTGTTCTGATATCACATCATAGGGCGGGGTAACTACGTCACTCAAGTGCTTAATCTTCTCGCGATTGTAAAGAATCCCTCGAAAGGGAACGATTTCTGCCATACCTAAACTCTCCTGGGCTCACGTATTTTGTAAGAACTTAGCCCTTACTCCTCCTGACAGACCGGGGAATCCGGTCCAGTTTGAACACAGTGATAAATTCCGCATTCTTGCTGATCCACAACTTTTCGGCAATAATCGCATTGGTCAAAGATTCGCCAAAATTCATCCACTTTTGAAACAACTTCGGATCCCTTGTCACCATCACAAAATCTGCTTTCTTTGTCTCGCCCTCCTGAAACTTAAGCCTCTTTCGGGCGATCTGAATGACAAAAGGCCCGCCACCCGTCTTGACATGAATGGTGCGCTTCCAGCCAGCCAGATCATTTTGTGCCCGCGAACTCTTGCCTGCCTCACGTGCAAGACCTTGGAGCTGCGCCACTATCTCCACAAGGATCTCCTTAGCTTTCTTTGTTGGTTTGGGGACCTTCGGAGCCGTTGGACTCGTCCAGTCAAGTTCACTTTCAAGCAGTCCCTTCTTCCTGCGCTGGGCAGCCTTGAGTTCCTTGAGCGGAACGGCGAAAAGGTCCGTCGGCTTGCCTTCACGTTTGTCTCGAAAGACAATCTTAACAGGCGTCCCCTTCTTGAACACACGCGGTGTCAGAACTCCTCTTGTCGTGTAAACGTTGATCGGAAGCGCGGTGTCTGCCCCATCCAGTATCACCCGCCCCCGCCCAAAGGGCACCTGATGCTGAAACAAGGAGTGGGCAAAATATGTTATCGGAGGAGTACTATTCATGACACCGGTATCAGGCATCTCAACAAGTTCCAGTTCGGCAAAGTCGCATTCCGGACAGTATAGCTCAAAGGGAGGGACCCTCACGAGTCCGCAGCCGGGGCACTTGGCACCCAGTATGACTTTACGCTCCTTGAGCGCCAAAAAGTAGGGCGAATGCTCCCCCTTTGTCCTCTTGTAAAACGTAAACATGGCTTCATTGGTTTGAAGAAAGCGCTCATTGTTCACCTCCAGCACCTCTGAGCCCACTTCGGGAATCATGTGCACAGGAATCACCTTTTGTCTTGCCATGTCACGACCTCCTTTCGAGGATGAGTACGCATCCGTACTGTGCGATGGTAGAACCGGTTCCATGCACGAGACCCCTACGAAGTTCGCGATTAATCATCTCACGCCGCGCGCTCCAACACGAAAACATGTTTGATCCCCCCACAAAATGGCCACCGTATGTCAAACCACCACTAGGATTGACCAGGATCGGCCCCCCGGGGGTCATCAGGCCCTCGTTTATGAGGTCATCGGACCTGCCCAGTTTTGTGAAACCCATCTCGGCCATGGTGATCTGAAGCTGTTTGATGAAGGCGTCGTGGAGTTCTATCACCTGAATCTCCTTCACGGGGTTCTTTATCCCTGCCATTTTATACGCCGCCTTGGCGGCAAGGTGGTCCGACATGATACGGCTCATCACTTTGTGGCGAAGGTCTTTGCCAACAATATGATGTTCATTGCTCGCCCCCACGCCTGTCACCCAGACGGGCGGTGTGCCGGCGTTCTTGCAGATAGCCTCGGCCTTGTCTCTTGAGGCCAGGATGACGGCTCCGGCACCCTCCGTGTAGACACACGTTTCCAGAAGTTTGAAGGGATACACCACATACCTGGAATTCATGGCCATCTGTGCTGTCACACGCTCACCACAACGCTGGGCATAAGGATTATGTTGGGCCTGTTCACACAGTATCTCCGTTATCCGGGCTGAAACCTCATCTGTCAGGTCTTCCGGATGATCGTCCATATAGGCCAAAACCACTTCTGCATAGCTGTCTGATGCTGTCCAGCCTAATTCCCGTTCATAGAAGGTGTCACCCGACCATCCGATCGTCTTGATAACTTCCGGGGTCGAGGTCTGGGAGGTAAAATCAAAACAATCCGTGGCCTTTTCCACGCCCAGGCACATCACCACATCGTACAAGCCGCTCGCAACGAGAGAATACCCCGTAATCATGGCATAAGCTCCGGTGGCCCCGCCGGTGGTCACGCGAAGTCCTGGCTTGTTAGCCATACCGATAATGCCCTGTAAGGGGTGTTCAGGGATGGCGGAGAACTCAAACACATCGTTATAGATTCCGTAAACCACAGCATCTACGTCACTTGAAGAAGTACAGGAGTCTTCGAACGCGGCTTTCACTGCCATTTGGGACAACCCGTAATAAGTGCGCTCCACCCAGCGCCCTTTGCAATTGGTTATCCCGGCTCCAACAACGGCAACGTCTCTCATAACCCCTCCTCTTTCTCGGTCGCGAGAACGAAATCAAGGGCACCAAATGCCACGATCAGAACCTCGATGGGCGCGGCTTTCCCATTCTTTGCCCTCAGCTGCATAAATGTGCAAAACGAATTGATTGATACTAAAAAGAAAAAACTTGTGCAAGCGCCAAATGCCGGGCCGTATTGACACACACTACCTAAAGGGTTATTAGAAGTCGTATCAAGTATAAGACAGACTTGCATAACCTCGGAAAGCGACAGTCACGGAGAGGTTGCCGAGTGGCTGAAGGCCCCGCTCTCGAAAAGCGGTATCCTGTCAAAAACGGGATCGTGGGTTCGAATCCCACCCTCTCCGCCAATGATTTTTGGAATCATCTACCGCGGGCTGATCTCAAACACGGCAGGGGTCAAGGGCACCCACTGTGCCCTACCCTGCCCTCAATCCTTCCAGCAAATTCATCCCCTCTCAAGCTTGCCAGACCCTCAAGTAATATATTAAGGTAACAGTCTAAGCCCCCCTATCTTTGTTAGTTTTTTCTGCTCACAGGTCGAAACGCCAGAAAGTGACATAATCCCCAAAAAAGGTCCCCAAAAAGAAAAAAGCTCCGCACGAGGCAAGGCTAGGTGGTTGTTTTTACTGGTCGGGGCGAGAGGGTTTGAACCTCCGACCCTCTGAACCCCATGGACTAAAACAACGGTTAAATGTCAATCATAACCCATTAAAATCGCAACGTATTTCGACCCACCTCAATCCCGCCACAAAATCCGAGCATGATGTGCATGGTGTATATAATATCAATAGGTTAGGCACGGTGTAAGTTCAAAAGGCTACCCAAAAAGCTACCCAGCCTCGTTTCCTTCAATACATTATTTGTATGCTGATTCCGTGATATTTTATTACCTGTACTTAGCACTATAAAATTCGTGCAATTCTTAACATTTTTTCTGCTCAACTAGAGAGCTAAAAAGGTGGGAGCCCCTCCCAAATCTTAATATTTGAGCGATATCATTCCGCCGGTCCGAGTCATGTTATTGCAGAGAGTTTTGATTTTGGGTTCAGTACTGAAAGTATAGATTTCAAAAAATTTATAATTGGCACTTCAGTTTTGGTCAGGATCAGTCTCACCTGGCTCCGATTCTGTGACCAGCAGACTGTAGGGGCCTAAAGAAAGGGCGGCGTTTCAGATTGTATTGAAACGCCGCGCTCATATGTTGCTAATAGCCTCCGTGAGCGTTCAAAACATCCGTCAGTTCGTGGCGGTTATCGCTTCCTGATCATCCGATTTGCAGTTCAGAATACGCT